>NZ_OY787469.1:926250-1235000 GCF_963678835.1 uncultured Desulfuromonas sp. | reverse complement strand
AAAACTCTTCGCTGATTTTGAGAGGATCTTGGGTGTAACTGCACACCACATCGGTGCCGGGTTCGTAATTAACGGCAAACAGGTAGTTTTTCAATTCACGGACAATCCCCTCTTCGTTGTAGCTGTACAGCGACTCCTTAACCTCCTGCAACACCGTATAGTCGTACATGCGTTGCAGCGAATCGAGAAAACCGGGCGGAACGGATTTGCCCAGTTCTTTGTGCGCTTTGGTGAAAAACTCCTTGAGAACAGTCATGTTGATTAACCGCTCACGATGACCGTAAGTGGAGAAAAACAAGTTGAAAATGCGGATCGAATCGCGACCGGAGAAGCCTTTATCTCCCTCTTGCTCGGATTCGGCAATAATGCGACTGCGCCGTTTGGCGGTCAGGCGGCGGTGATCATCTTCCGTCAGCCATTTGGGAATATTACCGGTGTAGATCTCCATCTTGAGCAGTTGCAGATGGGCATCGCAGTACAGGTTGTACTTACTCGGATAATCGATCCACTCGGTCAAGGCATCGGAGGTTTGCTTCATGCGTGTCGCAATGATCACCCGGGCAAAATTGTGCAGCACCCGCGGCAAGAAATGCTCGTCAATGCTTTTACCGAAAATGTTGCGATAGATCTGCACTTCGGTATTGAGATCAAGAACATAGGGCACCTTGATGTATTCGATGCGGTCGGAAAATGACTGAATATTGCCGATATTGACTTTATCTTCGGGATTCATCAGGGCCAAAAACAGCGAGTTGACATTTTCCTCAATATCTTCGAGTTTGTGCACCCCTTCACTGACGATGTTGTGCAGTTCGATCATCCGCTCAGTGTTGTGCGATTTCACATCCATCAACGCGTAGATACCGTTGTTGGTCTTGGCATGACGCGAAAAGATGTAACGCACCTGATTGCTGTCGCGCAGCAGATCATTGATGCGTCGTTGCAGCAGTTCATTGGTGAGGATGGTCTGCTTGATCGGCTTGTCACCAGGCGTAAACACGCTGATCCCTTCACCGAGACGACGATTGAAACGATAGGGGCGTGCGTAGACCATCTTCATGACTTCCATCGGATCTTTAAGCACGTTGAGCAACGCCTGATACAATGAACTGCAGATGGTACAGGGAGTATGGCGAAACACCCACTCATATTCTTTTTCGGTGAACAACTCCCATTTGGACTGATCGTTTTTAAACAGATCATCGAATACCTGACGGCGTGATTCCTTGGGAATCATCAGGATGGGGTGGTCATGACTGGGACAGGGGACTTCAACAAAGCCCTGCGGTGCCAGCCCTTCACTGCTCTTGCGGTTTTCTTCTTGAACATCCTTGTACATCTGCGAAAAGCTGTTGGAAAAGCGTGACAACTCTTCAAGGATTTTGGATGCCTCCGGGTCGGACAAATGACCAAGCACTTCGCGGTCCAATCGCCAGACGGTTTCGTACATGGCACCCTGCTCAGTGTTGACATACTGCTCAAACTTCATCAGCAGATTATTGAGAAAGGTACTCTTACCGCTGCCCGGCGGGCCTTCGAAGACGTAGATTTTATTTTGCTGGGCTCCACGGCGCAACGCATCAACCAGATGCACCAGGCGATTGGCAAACAGACGGTCAGCGAAAAACGGATTGTCGGAATCCTCGACAAACAGCGGCGAGCAATCGTAACCGACATAATGGATCGACTCGGGATCAAACTTGCTGTCATCCTCCATGGGAAGAATATGGCTCGACACCATATCGTGGAACACCTGAAAAATACTGCGCAACATGCGCGTCGGCTGGCGGGACACTTTATGGAGAAAGTCCCGGTACGATTGCGGTTCGTAACGATCAAGGTCCTCCTGAGTGAGTATGATCCGCTTCAGGGCTTCATCGATTTTATCCATCATCGCTCCTTTCCCCGATCCTGTTATGGCGTGGGGAGTTTGCGGCGTTGTCAGGCAAAAGCATCACACCAGCGTTCGACTCAGCTGGCGATTTTCCATGCGATAGATCACTTTATTCCACTGTATCGGCTTCGGTTGCCCTTCGGAGTCATGGCCACGCGATTCAGTGGGCAAGCTTGAGTTGGGTGCGGGCTCATGGGTTTCCAGAACCACCGGCGCCCCCCACAGATACTCGATACCGAGCAGTGTATTGCTGATAAAATCGCGCACCAGAGGCTTGCCTTCAAACACATGGCTCAACGATAAATCACTCCCGGTCGAGCGATCATCAATTTCAATGGTCGGTGGATGGTACAGAGAAGCCATCAGCATGGCACGGTAGTCTTCCGAGCTGCGACTCTTGACATAGTATTGCCACACCATCCGCTCTTCATCGAGACGCTTATCGGCAACGAACAACTGATGCTGATCAATAAAATCCTGATCGACAAACTCGTTGATAAAGTTGAAATCGTTGTAATTTTCGCGCACATCAAAGATCAAGTCACGACCGGTCTTTTTATGCTGATCGAAATTATGGCGCTGAGTCGTGTTTTTCAGACGTTCAAATTCCAGCGAATAATGGCCCTTGTTCTCAAACTGTTCAATGGACTGAAACAGGCGCAATCCCAGTGCATAGGGGTTGAGACCGACACGCGGCATGGAGGTGACATTGGCGTGAATGCGGGCAAAGTCAACCTCATGACCGTTGATCCGCTCATCCTGCAAAAACAGGGTTTCATGCCAATAACTGGCCCAGCCCTCGTTCATGATCTTGGAGCGGATCTGCGGCTGGAAATACACCGAAGTACTGCGCACCACCTGCATCACCGATTTCATCCAGCGGTTTTCTGTTTTGTTGAGAAACGGCGAATGGGCGATGAGAAATTCAATCAGATCCATCTTCGGCCGCTCGCCTTTCTGGCGATAGGAGCGATACGCTCCTTCAAATTCGGGATACTGCTTGGCCACTTCGGCAAAGAAATGCGCTTCACCGCGTGATTCAAATTTGTTCTGAAAGTCGTTGTAACGCGCCACTTCCTCCATGTATTCAGTGGGCGTCACCTTGCGAACCTGCTGGAGAAACACATCAAAGAAATAGTTAAAACGACGGCTCTCACGCTTGGCTTTGTTGCGTTCAACCACAGCAAGGGTATTGTAGTAGCCGACCAGATTGTCGATGCCGCGGGTAAACTCAATCACGTAGTCAACCCAACGACCTTTCTCCGAGCGTAACCGGGCGATCAGCCGTTTGTCGGCCAGGGCCTGACCGGCGAGATCGTAATCCCAGGTATGGCGGAAGAACAGGTTGTTCTGAAAAAAGTCGATATGACCGAGCACGTGGTAAAAGATCATCACGTTAAGCCAGTCGGGGTTGTTGTCGTTGTAGAACGAAATGGCCGGCCGGGTGTTGATAACCGTCTCGTAAGGATTGCCCGGATAGAGTTCGTACTTGCCCTTCTCCTTGAGCACTTCAACGTCATGCACCCAGTAATCGTAAAGGGTTGGGATCATCACCTTGGGCGACAACTCAAGCATGTCGCGATTGGTGACAACATACTCCAAGGTCTGCTCGTCAAAACGCAGCCCGGCATCCCGAGCCCGCTCCTTACAGCCTTCCATAATCTTTTTGCTGTGCTGATTAATCAGTTCCATACCGTATCCTCAGCGTCTGTCCGTATCAGGACGGCGCAATCAGCTTTTTGATGCCTTCGATGATCCGCTCTTCCGGTGCATCCTCCCCCATACTGTCAAGACGCAGCAGGTTGCCGTGGGTATCGAGCAGACCCGCCTGGTTGATATAGGTCTCAACCTGAGTTTTACGGTCACCGGCGTAGAGATGCTCGGCAATGGTAATGCCGACCCGGCTGGCATAGGTGAGCATCTGTTTGAGTTGTGGCAGGGTTTCCTTACCGCGGCTGTCCCAATCATCGCCATCGGTGCCATGAAAGACATAGATGTTGTAATCGCGGGCCAGCCCCTCCTGTTCAACAATTTCGTTGACCATCTTGTAAGCAGCCATCACTCGGGTTCCTCCGGCCACCTGCATATTGTAATAGGTGTGAAAGTCCGGGACTTCGCGCGCTTCGGTATCGTGGAGGATAAAACGGGTCTCCACCCGGCGGGCGAACTGGTAAAGCAGCCAGCTATAGATCATGACGTGCTGCGATACCACCAATTCAGTGGCTTTTCCGTGCATGGAGCCGGAGTAGTCACGGACAAAGAACACCATAGCCTGCGATTCATAGTCCTTTTCTTTCGACAGAACCCGATACACTTTGTCGCGTGGCGCGATCAGCAGATTTGAAGGGTCTTTGACACCATCCTCATCCACGTTGCCCAGAGCAATGTTGGTTTCCAGCACCCGACGCAGGGTGGCTTTTTTGTCGAGCAGTTGGCCAAAGCCGCGATTACGGTCGGTCAAATCATAGGTAAACTGAGTCAGGGAACTCTTTTTGCCTTTGTTCTGCAAATTGGGCAGTTCAAATTGTTCGGTCAGAATCCGCCCCAGATCGTAGGCGCTTGATTCCACCTCATGGGCGGCGTCCTTACCTTCACCGGCCCCCTGCCCTTCCCCTTCTCCTTCAGGGCGCACCGGCGCTTCACCGATCACTTCACCTTCATCACCTTCGCCACTGCCACCTTGACCGCCGCCGCCACTTTCAGGATCGCTGAACTGATTGTCGTGAATCAGCTTCTCTTCCACTGTGGTCGGCACCACGATCACTTTGTCACCGGCCCCCTGCTGGGGCTTGATCAGCCGACCAACCTGAATCTTGCGCGGGAAGCCGTCCTTTTCACGATTGCGGTCCCGTTCCAACAGTTCATCCAGCGTGCGAATATGGGTGGTATAGCTGCTTTTGGGAGCGCTCATCGCCTGTAGCATGTTCATGTCATTGGACGCATACAGGCTGGCAAACGGCCCCAGGCTAGCCTCGGACGATCTCACGGCAAAGGGGCGATGCACAGGAGCAACGTCGTTTTCCGACTCCAGAGCCGCCCGCTGTTCCGGCGGCAGATCCGCCATCATCTCATCGGCAGCAAGAGGCGGTTGGGGCGGTTGTTGTGTTGTCTTTTTCATCAACTGTTCACCTTTCCAACCCGCTGATGCGAATCAGCGCTCATCCTGCTGGGTGCAGAAATACTCGATAGTTTTCTGAGCACAGGTTTTACAGTAGTTCAGTTTATTGAACATGGTGTCGACCATGCGGTCATACAACTTCTGATTATCTTCGTTGGTGCGATTGGCCAACGCTCCGATCAGGCTACCGGCCCCGGCAATATCCGATTTCAACCGCACATCGGTAACCGCCTTAACCAGTTCCAGGTTATCCATGAAGTCATAGGACGGATCGAGGGTGATCTTCTGGCCGTAGATCTTGCGGATCGAGGTGCGAAACGATTCGCGCTGCTCAGCGGTTTTCAGGCCAAGACGTTCTTCAATGCTCTGGACATAGCGCTGATCGATCTTCAACGCTTTCAATTCACCGGTTTGTGGATCGCGATATTTCCACATCTTGTCCGGTCCGAGGTTTTCGGCGTCAATACCGATCACCATGTTGACGTAACTCATCACGTCGGTACGGATGGCATGGGGTTCATCCATATAGGCGTTGAACATCTCCGTCATGATCCGTTCACGATAGAGGCCCTGAGCGATCTTCAAATCTTCAAGATATTTGGCCCGGTCTCCGGCCTCGGAAACATAATCGAGAATCACCCGCTCCAGGGTCTTGAACACATCGTAGGCAAACATGCACTGCCCTTCGTTGGTCTCAGAGCTTTCCATCAACAGTTGCATCGCGCGGCCAAGGTTACGTTGCCCCAGCCCTTTCTGGCCGAAGCGGCGGGTGATATCCGGCTCCTGATTGAGCGTGTCGATCACCTCGGCCAGTGTCTTGATGCTCTTTTCTCCGGCCACTTCTCCTGCGGCCAGCTTCATGGTTTCGACCGTGGTCAGCTTTTCGGTACGTGGCAAACGGGTGAGAACCACGGCCACGGATGCGGCATAGTTGAGATTGGGATCCTGGTGAAGCTGTTCGCGCATCAGGGTGGTTTTGCGCTCGCCACCAATGGCATAATCGGTCAACTGTTCCTGCATTTTGTAGCTGGTGTTGTGGGAGACATAACAGATCCGACACCGGTCAATGATCGGCGCTTCTTCTTTTTCGGACAAGAAGCGGTTGAACTCCGAGTTGTTACTGGTGGCAACGATCAGGCTGTCTATGGGCCATTTGTAGCCGTCCATCTCAATGACACGGTTCTGGATCACGCCGAGATACACCTGCACCAGATCTTTTTTATTCTTGTAAATCTCATCACTGAAGTGAATGCCACCACCGGCGACTCGCGCCAGCGCACCACGACGCAGGTCAAAACGGTAGGGGTTGTTGGTGTCACTGATATGCAGGAGGCGTTGGATCGACTCCTCACCGAGCAGATCCACGGCAGACGAGGTGATCTTGTCCTTGGCGGCATATTTTCCGGTAACGGTACCGAGACTTTCCACCAGCGGCACCGGCAGAATTTCAATAAATTCAAGCATGGCGTTAATATCACCGCCGGTATAATTACGGATATCGTTCCAGATATAGCCGCTACACGCCCCCATGGGACGGTAATTCTGATAGAAGGTTTCCAGCTCAGTGTCGCTGAGCTTGCTCTGCTTGGCGAGAAAAGCCATGGTCTCATCACGACCATCAAACAGGTTCATGGCCAGAACCATCGGGTCCTCATAGGTCTGAGACTCAATTTCACGAATCTTGCCGTAACTGCCCAATTTGTCGAGTCCGACAAAACGGAAGGTGTATTTACGATTCTGCGGCTGACTGATGAACTGGCGGTATAGGGCACAGAGGTTCTCGACAAAGAATGTTTTGCCGTTTCCCGGTTCACCAACAAGAACATAAGCCATCTCTTTGGAGGAACCACCTTCCGAAGCGTCCTTGACAAAGGAGACAAAGCTGTTGATTTCATCATACATGCCGATGGTGTGTTTGGCTCCGGTACGAAAAATCGGAAAATCATAGGTGGTCTTGCCATTCACCACCACTTTTTCCACGCCGGCTTCAAGAATCATGCGCGCCACGCCCTGAAAAGCATTTTCAAAGCAGCGCTCACCGGATTTTACACTTGCGACATGCTGCAACAGTGCAGATGGTTTCCTTCTCGTTGCCATGAGTCCCTCCGTTGTATCGATCAGAATCAGTCTGGTAGTGCGGATTAAAATTCGTACAGCTCTTTGTTGAAGTATAGCAGCCTGCCGCAGATGACAACCGAACAGGTGACATTTTGTTACTCCGTATACGCCAATCAATGGCGTGATTAACGAAGTGTTTTTCAAACACATAACGGCAAAGGTGCGCCAGATAAAAACAAATACGGATGAGAGGTTTTATAAAGGCGGGAATGTGAACACGATGGAAAAAATTGTTTTTTTGCGTCAGGAGGCCACAAAAAAGCCCCCTTCGCGAGGGAGCGAAGGGGGCAAGGGACGAAGAATCACGCAGATTACTCGTCGTTATGAACCTTGTAGAGCAGTTCCTTGATCTCCTGAGAAGGCTCGGGAGTCATCATGGAAACCACAATCATGGTGATGAGTACGGCCGGGACACCAACGATCGCGCTTGAAGTAAATGGAATGTAGTACGCCAGGAGCGATGTTTTGGGAATCAGCATGGAGCCGAAGGTCACAACCAGACCAACGATCATACCGGCGATTGCCGCTTCCTTGGTGGTACGACTCCACCACAGACCGAGCAGGAACAGCGGGAAGAAGGTGTTCGCACCGAGGGCGAAAGCAACCGCCGTAATCTGGGCGATCAATGCCGGTGGATTCAGTGCCACGATGATGATGGAGACGCCGAGAATGATGGTACCAACGCGGGCGATCTTCATCTTGCTCTCTTCACTGGCGTTCGGGTTCAGCACACGGAAGTAGATATCGTGAGCAAAAGCCGAGGAACCCGCCATCAGCAAACCACCAACGGTGGAGAATGCTGCAGAAACACCACCGGCAGCCAGGAATCCGGCAAACCACTCAGGCAGACCCGCCAGCTCAGCCGCGTTAACAACGATGGCGTCAGGCGTGATGGTGGTACCGGTTGTACCAAGCAGATTGGAGAACTTGGCGAATGCGGCATAAGCCGGAGCCGTCCAGTAAACCAGAGCGATACAGAACAGACCCCAAACAACCTGCCAGCGTGCATCACTGACACGGGGAACGACGTAGAAACGACCGATAACGTGAGGCAGACCTGCAGTACCAAGCATCAGCGTGATGCACAGTGCGAACCAGTGATAGGCCGTGTATTTCGCGAACGGCAGATAGTAGCTCGGATCCGAAGCGGCGGCGACAATGCCGTTACCACCGTGACCGATGTCATAAACCGCCGCACCATAACCAATCTGCGGTACTGCTGAGAAGTAACCGAGCTTCGAGGCGATGAAGAACAACGGCAGGAAGAAGGTGATAACGATAACCACGTATTGAACCTGCATGTTCTTGGTTGCACCGAGCATACCCGAGATCAGAACGTAAGCCAGAACAACACCGGTACCGACGATAACTGAGGTCTGGTAGTTGATACCAAAGATCCAGTTGAACATCATACCGATACCTTTGTACTGACCAACCGCGTACACAAAGGAGATGGTAATAACGATCAGTGCGGACATCAGGCGCGCTGTCGTCGAGTAGTAACGGTCGCCGACAAAGTCAGGAGCCGTGTACTTGCCGTAGCGACGCACCTGGCCGGCCATCAATACCAGCAACAGAACGTAACCACCGGTCCAGCCGAGAACGTAGGAAATGGCAAAATAGCCTTTGAGATAGATCAGACCAGCCATACCGAGGTAGGAAGCGGCTGACATCCAGTTGGATGCGATCGCCATACCACCACCGATTTGACCGACGCCACGCCCTGCCGCCCAGTAATCCTCGGTATTCTGCGCCTTGGAGAAGACACCAACCATAACGAACAGGATCAACAGAGCGATCATCAGAATCGCGGGAATAACTTTAAACTTACCTTCCGGGTTGAGGTCGGTCACCGCAAAAGCGTTGGTCGACATCAGCACAAAGAACAGGGACAAGCCCCAATGCATCATTTTTTTCATAGCGCTTTCTCCCTTTCTTTTATTTGTCGTATTCCGACTCAAGCTTGTCGATAAACTTGCAGTACACGAAGCACAGGAAAATAAACAGTACGATCAGGAACTGCCCTGAATACCAGTAGTGAAACGGGAAGCCGAGGAACTGTGTTTCGGTGAGGAAACTCACACCGGATACCTGAGTGATTTTTTCACCGGTATTCAATGTCAGCTCAACCGTTTTACCGGGATCAGCAACAAGCTTCAAAAGAAAGAGAAAACCGTAAGTCGCTACAAACCAGATGATGAGTAGCTTTTTTTTCATCGCCACGTCTTTTTTCATAAAGTCGCCGACGGGCTTAAAGAAATTAATATTGAGATCTTTATTCATACCCATACCTCCTTGGTGTAAAAGCCTGCAGGGCACCACCCCCGCAAACCACATAAACTTAAACCGTTTGTTTGTTTCGAATCTGCGTGTTCTTGACCGTCTCCTCCTTTCCGTCAAAATTGTTCAATTTCATCGTCAGTGCAACTCAAAGCGAGCGAGGTGTCGTTCGTCAGTCACGATTGATGATGGAATACAGTGACCGACGTTTCCGGGGGCCCCGTTCGCGATAATCTTGAAAATACGCAAACAAGAAACAGATCAGGGCGCCACCGGTAATGATCCCGCCGAGAATGTAATATAACGTGTCATCCATCGTCGCCTTCCTTTCTCCGGCCAATTCACTGCCGGATCAAATACTGTTTCTTTTTTTAAACTTATGACACAGGGTCAAATATTCCGTCAAGTAAAATGTTGTTATAAAAATAACGCATAGCTGAGAAATTGCACCAAAAAAAATTCACCTCTCAAACTTTTCTTTTAATATATTAAGACAAAAAACTATTTATTTTCAATGTGTTACACGAACAAAACACATAAAACTTAAAAAACAAAAAAAATAAAACCACAATCACTTTACCCACAAGAAACCCCGACTTTACAAAAAAACAATCTTTATAATCACATTCTATAATCGACACATAAAACAGTGGAACCGGGGATTTCTTACCAAGTATGGCATAAAATTATTCTCATGCAACGGACAGAGTCCTATTGATATAGAACCGAGATTAGAATTGCGTTCACGATCAGACGGAACGCGGGTCAGGATAGCGCTTGGAAATCAGGATCAGAACCAGCAGGGACACAGGAAGCATCACCAGGGCCGGATTGTTGAGAGCAAAGGGCGCATCAGCTGCAGGGCGGCCATAGCGAACGTACATCTCCGGAGAGATCAGAATAAGAACAAAAGAACCAACCAGCCCCGTTAACATGGAGCAAACAACGGCCCTTCCCGTGGTTTTAGACCAGAATAATGCCATAAGCAACGCCGGCAGATTTGCCGCAGCAGCCAGGGCAAATGTCAAACCGGCCAAATAGGAAACATTCATCCCCTCAAAGATCAACCCGAAGTAAATTGCACCGCAGCCGACAATAAACGCCGACATACGCCCCACCACCACTTTCTCCTTCGAGTTCATGGTGATACCCAAAAAGCAATCCATCAGGTCGTGGGCGACCGCTCCTGAAGCGGCAATAATCAAGCCGCTGACGCTGCCGAGCACGGCAGCAAAAGCCACGGCCGTAACAACGGCGAACGCGGCTGTTCCCAGTGTTTTAGCCAACAGCGGGATCGTCATGTTACTGTCAAGAAGATTGACCGCCTGCCCCGACATCGCCCCCAGACTCATAATCAAACACGCACAATAAAACAGGCAGATACCGGCAATGGCAAGCACGGTAGATTTACGTGCCGCACTATGATTACCGACAGTGTAATAACGAATCAGAATATGCGGTAACGCCGCCGTTCCGCACAGCAACGCCACCATCAGTGAAATAAAATCAAGCCGTGATGCCCAATTCTTACTCGGCAGATCAAAAAGACCGCCGGTACTCAACACCTCGCCTCCGGATTGACGTTCCCGACGATAAGCGGTCACCAGTTGCCCTTGTTCTATAAAGGTCTGACGGTTCCACACATACAGCTCACTGTTAGAAAAACAGCGCAAAAATGTAATCGGATTTAAAGAGGGCTCTGCACACTGGCTGGAACGTTGCGCCAGGCGACCGACGGAAACTGGAATCGGAGGAGGAGGGCTGACACCATCCACCATCATTCCATCATCCAACTCAACAGAATAATGGCTGCGAATCAAAACAGCTTCAGATTCGTTGGTCGAATCAACCTGCCACAGGCTGCGCCGCCCATCTGCTTCGACGATTGGCAAAAAACCAGCCTGCCAAGCCCCGGAAGCGCTCCAGCCCGGCTCCAAGGTTCGCCCATCGGGCAGACGGTAGCCATTCTGACCACGCTCGACCAACAGCTCTTCACCGGCAGAGGGAGGCAATTCAATCAAGCCGCGCTCCAAAACGGCAAAAGCCAGCCACGAAGAAACCGTCAGCAGAGCGATACCTTTAAGACATTGAACATAGGTTGTCGAAGCCATTCCCGACGTGGCAACAATGATCGTCACAACGGTTCCGATCAGCAAAATGCCCAGATAGTAGGGAATGCCCAGCAACGGCGTTACCAGGGTTCCGACGCCAACCATCTGTGGAATGAGATAACACAGGCAGATCACCAGAGTGCTTACCGCCGCTGTGAAGCGAACTCCACGCGAGCGAAACCGGGCATCAATTACATCAGTAAACGTCACCCGGCCAAAGCGACGAAAAGGCTCGGCCACCACCAACAAAGCAAACGCCCAACCGGCGAGAAAGCCGATCGAATAGAGGAAGCCATCATAACCAACCGTGGCAATCAGACCGCCAACCCCCAAAAATGAGGCCGCAGAAAGATAGTCACCGATGAAGGCCAGACCGTTGACCGCCCAATGAATTGAACCGCCGGCAACAAAGTATTCCGACGGTGAAGTGGTGCGCCGGACCAATTGGGTTGACAGACCAATCCCGACCGCAACAACACAGAGGAACAGGGCGACGGCCAGCGGCTCCTGAGTATTAATCATGGCTGCCCTCCCTGACGAGCCCGGCGCTCAAGCCGCTCACACCACAGATGAAAGAGCAAGGCCGCCACACAGGTTGCCACCATTAAAACAACACAGGCAATCAGCCCCAGACCAACCCCGCCGACCGGATAGCGCGTCAGCTGTGGCCAGGCGACATGGGCCAGAACAAACAGACCATAAAGCGCCAGATAGACAAAGAAAATCCGCCGTCCAATCCGCGCTCGTTCCCGGCTCAAAGGCTCTGCATAACGCTGTTTGAGTGTCATCGTTTTATCGGCCATAAAATCACCCTAGTATAGCCGATTAAAACAAGTCAACAATTTTGCGCATCTTCAATAAAAAACGGCCTTTTCTTAAAGAAAAGACCGTTATTTTTTCCCATATCTTGTCTGTAAAACAGGATACCGATCCTGTGAAGGCAGGGGAGATATGAACGCGTAGCGGCTGCACCTGAATAAAATTTCAAAAAAACGCAATCGTCTCAATCTTGTGTGCGCTCTGCCGCCAATAGCTTGACCGATTGAAGATTATTCCAGCGAATGGAACACGACAACGACCGCATCAACACTTCCCTCGGCATCAAAATGGGGCAGACAACGCACACTACAGGCAATGGCCGGATGGTCAGGGAAATCCAGCGTGATCTTCTCTTTCACCTGTTCGCCACCAACAGCCCGATCCAACAAGGGAAGATACACCTGACGGAAGGCCGCTTCGCCAACAACCTCCTCCATTTTTCGACCGTGAACATCGGCCTCAGCCCGGCCGAGCCAGCGCAGGTATTGGCCATTGACCTTGCGGAACACATAGCGGCTATCAACGACGACAATGGGCGATAGGAGCGTGTCGACAACCATCTCAGCATATTCACGGTTGCGTTCAGCGCGCGCCCGGCCGACAATCACACTCAGTGCGGAGCACACCCCATCAAGAAAACGGATATCGTCGCGGGTAAACAGATCGGCTCTGGGATCGTTGATCCGGACCACACCGACCGTGCGGCTCTGATAGTGAACCGGAATCAGTGCCAGCGAGCCCTCTCTTTGTTCCGGGCAGCAGGTATTAATACAGGCATTAAGCCCCTGAGCAGCGTCTTGAGACAACGAAGTGCGATCATTGGTCCAGTACACACCGGAGTCATTACGATTGAGCGTCTCGTCCGGAATGTCCCCTTCAAGAATCTGCCCGCAGATACATTCAAGTTTTTTCGGCACTACCAGCTCTGTCACTTCATCGCCCTGACAACCAACAATTTCCTGATGCAAATGATTATCCCCGTCAAGGATATACAAGGTGATGTCATTAACCGAACAGAAGTTGCGCAGCATGTAAATGAAATCACGAAACATGTTACGCGCCGAAGGGTTGCTTTCCAGCAGTTCAAGCACCTGAAGACTCAGCTCTTGTCGAGCCTGCAATTGCAGTACGCGCTGACTGCCGGTGAACAGACCGATCACCGGACACGACTCTTTGGCCACCTGAGCCGCAACCACATCCTGAGCGCGAAACACATTCTGAAAAATTGCGCAGGCTTTGTAATCACCACTACAAAAATCATACGCCTTTTCGATGTTTTCACTGCTGAGATTGCGGCAGTAACACTCTTCCATCGGCGCTTTCATAAAGGGGCAAATGCCTGATTTGTTTTTTGTTCCTTCTCCCACCTGTCAATCCTCTCGATAATGGCAGTTGTGAAGTAATCGAACTCGTGCTCGGACAACACGAAATCTTCGGGTCTGGCCTCGCCTCGCACCATTCCCACTGCGTTGCAAAATTTTGAAGTGGCGTGGCCACTTCGGCGATTTCGCGCCTTGTGTCAATGGCACGATGCTGTGCCATTCACTCGAATTTTTAGCATTGACAGAGCACTAGTTCCGCCCGTCAGTACCTTTCCTGACTTCAGCCAAAACCCGCTCATCCAGCCCATGGCGCAACAAATAGCTGCTCTCCAGCTCTTCAATATAAAAACGATCCAAGCCACTGTTGATCAGAAAATCTTCACGCAGTTCAATATCACTGTTACGAATAATGCGCGGCAACAGCTCCTGGAGATAAAAAAACTCTTTCTCAACATTCACCATGACATCATAAAAAATCTGCTCGGGGAACGGTGTTTCTTCACCGTCCCGGCACGCAAGAATTGCCGCGACCTCATCGCGAAGAGCCGAGCGATCCTTCCAGGTCACGGCTCGGGCATATTTGATCCGTAACTGCTCCTTGACAAGCCCCAACAGACGGCCATAGAGATCCTCATCACGCGAAATATTCTGGAGCGCGTTAATCATGGCATCAACGCTCCACCCTTGGCGAAGCGCCTGGCGCAAGATCAAAACTTTGCGCCGTCCGTAAAAACCCAGAAATTTATTGCTGAGCAGATCTTTGAACAACAGGCGCTCAAACAAGCCCTGCTCCAGTCGGTCCAATGCTTTACAGCTGCGCAGTAAACCACGCAAGATCGGTTCTTCTATCCGTACCCCAACCATAAAGGCCAGGTTGTTGATCTCGGTGACGCTGCGCTCATAGTGCTCAAAATAATCGATAATGGACGACAGTTTTTCCACCGAGGCGACATCAGCTCCGGCAAAAACCATCTCGTCGCAGGCTTTGCTGGTTTCCAGCAGGATCTGGTCAAACAGGTAATCACGATTATTCATGGCTAGGCGCTTGGCTTCAAGCAGACGCACCATGTCGTCACGCGTGATCGCCTGATCCAGGCGCAACCGATTGAGCAACAGCCCGGAAAGGATCTCGCGCGTTTCGGCGATGTAATCCTGTTCCTGATCCACCAGTTTGTCGTATTTAAGGTTCTCTTCCAACGGATCGAACAACGCCGGGGGAATTTTGTTGCGCGTTGCCAGGGTTTTCAAGCGGGTCAGTCGCGCGTTCTCCTGCCGACTGATGGTGCCGCGCAGATGGCAATCCACCAGGATATCCCGGTATTCGTCAACCACCATGCGGTTATCACGGTGGGCATACATGACAGCAATACGGATGCGCTTCTGCTGCCGCTCACTGATACCAAGTCGCTGGGCGAGTACCGTAAGATTCTCGTATTCTTCATCGGGGATTGTTCGATATTTGAAATACAGATTACGGAACAACTCGGCATAAGCCTGGTGCTTTTTGTTCAGAAGGCGGATCAAATAAAAATGGCTCTTATGCCCCAACAGTCCAAACAGTTCATCCACCAGCCTGGCATCATCGTTGGCAGCCACATAGGGTGTGCGCTTGAGCACCTTACCCAAAAGGCACAGCAAACCTTCTTGCTGAGTTTTTAACGCCCCATAGATGGAGCCGGTCACAAAGAAAAAGCAATTGCTGATCGCGTGCCCCTCTTCGAAAATCGTATCGTAGGGGATCCGCTCCGAGGTGTCGTCGCTGAACTCCAGCTCACCGTTATCCCGATAACTGGCTCCATACATCACCAGACGGTTTTTGACTTCTCGTTTGAGCAGGTCCGGCAGCGGTTGATCAATGCCGTACATGTATTCACAAAAGGTCCCGCCATTTCCCCAATGGCGCAACCCGGTGCGATCAAGGCGCACCTCATTGCCGGGCGAAAAAATGCGCAGTTCCTCATCGTCACGCTCGTAAAAGTGACACCCTTCGGCTTGATGTGCAGCCACAGTGACATAATATTCAATACTGTCGTCAATATGGCCGTGAAGTCGTAATTCCTGATGCATGAACACTCACTGGTTGGTGCCCAAAACCTACCGGAGTCGTGCTAAGGGAGCACCGACACACGACACCGCCCCATCACTCTGATCCAAGGGTAACAGACAACCCGTCATAGGCAAATTCAACATGTTCGGGCAATTGACTGCTGTCACGAACATACTCCACATCGTGACTCAGATGTGTCAAGATCACCCGTTTTGCTTGCAGCAGTTGTGCCATTTCTATCGCGTCTGCAATCGTGAAATGGGTCGGATGATGACGAAAGCGCAAACCGTCAATCACCAACACATCAAGTCCCTGCAGTTGTTCCCGAGCCGGTTGCGGAATTTCACTGCAATCCGTCAGGTAAGCCAACGGTCCAATTCGATAACCAATGACATCATCGTTGCCGTGTCGTAACGTCACCGGCACCACTTGGCGACCGAACAACTCAAACGGTCCGGAGACAACTCTGGGAGACAAACGGGGTCGGAATCCGTTGCCTTGCTGGTTGAAAACATAGGAAAAACTGCGTTGCAATTGAGCCAGCACCCACGACGCCCCGTACACGGGAATGTCTTTTCCCGACAAGGCATTAAAACAACGTAAGTCATCGATGCCGTTAACATGGTCGGCATGACAATGGGTATAGAGAACCGCATCCACCCGCTTCATCTGATAGACCAAAGTCTGCTGACGCAAGTCCGTTGCCGTATCAATCAAAACACGAAACTCTCCCCAAGCCAACAAAGCACTGCAACGCATCCGCTTATTGCGTTCATGAGCCGATCGGCACACCGGGCAGTCGCAGCCAATCACCGGGACGCCACTGCTGGTGCCGGACCCAAGGATCGTTATGGTTAGAGGCTCTACAGCCATTGTCGCTCGTCTCTTTTCATTAACCGGCCATCAGATGACAGGGCTTTTACCAAAACCTCGTGCAGCCTAGGGAGGGACAGGACAGTAACGAGGGTTCCATTCGTTGAAAAACCGGTCATTTTGTGCGATTTTAAAATACATTTCTTTCAAAACAGGGCCGGCCAAAAACCACGGACAGCTTTTTGTAAAAACCCATTATAACACCTAATTTTTAGCACATATCTCATTGAATCGACAAGAACAACCATTCAGGTCATCCAAATCAACGTCTTTTCGGGCGGGATGATTTTTTTCGCCGCGGCAAACGCTCCTGGTGCGGCCCTTTGCGATTCGATGGTTCAACGAAAGAGCGTTCGCGTCCACCACCAAGCAAAGCGGCGCTATCCTGTTCACGACCGCAGGCCTGCAAGGCTTCGAGGACCGCTTTGCGACTGGCCGGAAGATGGTAAAGCAACAACGCTTTTTGCCAACGCCTTTGCTTTTCGGAGCGACAGACTTCAACAGCATGTCCGGTAAACGGATCGATCCCGGTGTGATACATACAAGTGGCCAGCGTTCCCGGCGTTGGCGTAAATTCCTGCACCTGCTCCACACGCAGATGATACCGTTTAAGAAACAGAGCCGTATCAACCATATCATTGAGTGTCGAACCAGGATGACCGGCCATCAGATAGGGGACAATGCCACGCCGTTTTCCCCGGCGACGATTATCAGCGCGAAAAGCCTCAACAAAGCGACCAAACGCGTGCGCCGCTGGTTTGCGCATCACTTTAAGCAGGGGATCGCTCAAGGCTTCCGGGGCCACTTTGAGCAGCCCGCCGACATGGTGCTCCAACAAGGTATTGAGATAATCACTTTGCTGCTCAAGAAGATCGTAACGCACACCGGAGGCAACAAACACGTGCTTAACCCCCTTGATCTCGCGGACCCGGCGCAACAGGCGTGCCGCCCGGCCATTGCGCACCTGCAAATTACGACAGATATTCGGAAACAGGCAACTGGTGCGTTGGCACGGGCCGCACAGATCACTGTTTTCAACCGTTATGCCGTACATATTAGCGGTCGGACCACCAACATCGCTGATGGTGCCACGAAAGTCGTCCTCGTGACTGAGCTGACGCACTTCATCAACAACAGAGCTTTGCGATCGCGACTGTACCCGACGACCCTGATGACGGGCAATGGCACAGAAGGCACAGCCGCCCTGGCAGCCACGGTGACTCGTCACCGACCAGCGAATCTGCTCAAAAGCGGGAATTGATTGGGTATAGGAAAAATGTGGTCGCCGGGTGAAAGGCAGGGCATAAAGGGCATCCAACGGCGCCTCTTCGAGGGGGGCGGCTGGGGGATTTACCACGACACAGCGTGAACCATGTCTTTGAGTCTGCGTCTTTTGCCCCATCTGTTCCGATACGGCAAACGCTTTGGCATAGGCAGCACTGTCCTGCTCAACCTCCTCATAGTCGGGCAAACACACGGCATCTTCAGCAGAGGTCTTCGTCACCCAGGCGGTGCCGCGAATATCGCTCATCGCACTGACCGGCTCACCCTCATCAAGACGGCGGACAATGGTCGCCAGGGCTGTTTCGCCCATCCCGTAGACCAGCAGATCAGCCTTGCTGTCAATCAACACCGAGCGACGCACCTGGTCACTCCAGTAATCGTAATGGGCCAGGCGACGCAAACTGGCTTCAATGCCGCCAATGATCACCGGCACCCCTTTGAGCGCGCCTTTAACCGCAGCCGTATAGGCGATAATCGCCCGATTGGGACGCGCACCACTTTGGCCACCGGGGGTGTAAGCATCGTCTCGACGCTTTTTACGTGCCGCCGTGTAGTGATTAACCATGGAATCCATGGCCCCGGACGAGATGGCAACACACAACCGCGGTCGCCCCATGACCAGAAAATCATCGGCCCGACGCCAATCCGGTTGCGCGATGATCCCCACCCGATAGCCCAGCGATTCCAGCCAACGCGCCAGCAACGGCACGCCAAAGGCGGGATGATCAACATAAGCATCGCCGCTGACAAACAGCACATCGAGCTCCTGCCAGCCCCGAGCCTCCATTTCTGCACGGCTGGTGGGAATGAAGCGGGTCAAGTCATCATTTTTACGACGGTCATTCATGGCGCAACGCAACAATAGGATCAAGTCGGGAGGCACGGATGGCCGGATAAAGACCAAACACAATACCCACGGTAACGCTGATCAACAACGATAGAATCAGACTGGTGGAGGTGACCACGGTGCTCAGGCCGGTCAGCCGGGTAATAATCCAAGGCAGGAACAGGCCGAGAGCAATCCCCAGAGCACCACCACAGCACGACAGTACCACGGTTTCGATCAGAAATTGCAGGACAATCTGGTGCCGCCGCGCACCAATAGCGCGACGAATACCGATCTCTCGAGTCCGTTCGGTAACCGAGGCGAGCATGATATTCATAATGCCGATTCCTCCAACCAACAGACTGATACCGGCAATGGCGCCCAAAACGATATTGAAACGCCGTTGGGTTTTTTCCGCCTGACGCAACAGGGCCAGAGGCACTTGCAGGGTGACATCCTCTTTTTTGTGAAAATAATCCACCATTCGTTGCAGCGATGAAGCGGTTTTTTCCACCACTTTCTCAGAGGTCATCCGCACCAGCACCTGATGCAATTCCACCCGTTCAATAATGCGCGAGCCGATGCTACGCTTCACTAACACGTCACCCTGGCGCTCACGAAATGACGCCATCGGCACATAGATATCGTGATTTTCATCCAGCGACTGCACTTCACCTCCGACAACCTCGGCGCTCTGAACCACCCCGACCACCTGATAACTGTCTCCGCCAACCCGGACAAAACTGCCGAGAACCGATTGCAGAGAAAACAGCTCACGTGCCAGCTTTTCAGTGATCACCGCCACGGCACTGCGGCGCTGTTCGTCAAGAGGACTGAGGCGACGTCCGGCCAGCAAAGGCCGCTTCACCAGACTGAACCATTCCGGGGTGGTGCCAACCATACGCACGGCAATGGCCTGCGACCCCATCAGCACCTGTTCACGACGTATCTTTACCGGCACCACCATCTCGATGTCGGGAATGGTGCGCCGCAAGTGGCTGACATCGCGATAGGTCAGACCATAGACACTGAGAATATTCGTCGTCTGCTGTTGTTTATCCTGAGCAACGGGTTTCACCGAATTCATGATGATCACATCACTGCCCAGTTCACGAATCTGCTGCAAGGTTTCCTGTCCGGCACCGCTGCCCACGGCCAACATGGCAATGACGCTGGCGACACCAAACACCATGCCGAGCATGGTCAGCAGCGAACGCAGACCATGCAGCATCAGGTTGTTGACCCCCAAACGGATGTCACGCACGATGTTCGATTTAGTCATCGCCACCCTCCGCACTGACCACCCGGCCATCCGAAAGATAAAGTTGCTCATCCATCTGCCGGGCGATTTCGTGATCGTGGGTGACTGTAATCAGGGTTTTGCCCTGATCGGAAAGTTCGTGGAGCAGTTCGAGAATCTGGCCGCCGGTGGTCGAATCAAGATTGCCGGTCGGCTCGTCCGCCAGCAGCACGGGAGGGTCATTGGCCAGAGCCCGGGCAATGGCCACGCGCTGTTGCTGACCTCCCGACAGTTGCGCCGGACGATGGGTCTCGCGCGCATCCAAGCCAACCCGGGCGGTCAATTCCCGCGCCCGACGGCGGGCCAAAGCCGGTTCAACGCCGGCATAGTAGAGAGGCATCTCAACATTTTCCACCACCGTCAACTGGTTGATCAGATTGAAGCTTTGAAAAATAAAACCGAAATTTTTCAGCCGCAAATCACTGAGTTGATCGTCATCAAGGTGCTGAATATTCTGGCCGAGCAACAGATAATTGCCCTCGGTCAGGCGATCGAGACAGCCGAGGATATTGAGCAGAGTACTTTTCCCCGAGCCACTGGCACCAAGGATGGCCCAGGACGAGCCGGACATCACCGACCAATCGATGCCGTTGAGAGCGTGGACAACACTGTCCCCCACGTCGTAGCTACGCCGAGCGGACTGAAGACGAATCACTTCCCCGGTTGCCGCCATCATCGCTCCGTTCCGGTAACCGGTGGATTTAACTGAATGCGATCGCCTGGGTTCAATCCGTCAACCACTTCAACAAAGCTTTCGTTGTTCTGACCGAGCTGAACCTCCTGCTGTTGCAACCGGCCATTTTTTTGGCAATAGACAAACGTGCGTCCGCCATCGATCACGACAGTCTGAACGGGAATACTCACCACATCGTCAAGATGGGCGACATCGATCTCAATGCGACAGTTCAAGCCGCTGCGCAACGCGTCATCGTGCTCTAACAATTCCAGATCGGTGCGATACAACTTCAAGTCGGGATTCAACCAGCTGCTGGTGGCATCGGGAAACACCGCCACCGATTTCACCTCAGCAGAAAACGATCTTCCCGGCATGGAATCGACATACACCCGCGCTTTTTGCCCCAGCTCAACCTTCTCCAGATTGGATTCATGAATCTGGGTTTGCGCCACCATGGTCCCGGATGACGGCAGATAGATCAGTTCCTGGCGCTCACGCACCTCCTGGCCGGCCGTCAGCGGTTCGTTGTTGCCCCGCCAACTGCGTTGAAACGAGGTCGCATAAACGACAATGCCGTCCTGGGGTGCCACCAGAACCGTCTTATTCAATTCGTCACGCGTTTTACTCAACCGCCCCCGCTCCCGCTCCAACAATGCTTGTTTGGCATTGAGATCAGCCTGCGCTTGAATAACGCTGGCTTTGGCTTTACGCTGAATGCGCTCCAGAGCCATACGGGTCTTTTCCACTTCGGCATTGAGTTCGGTCAAACGGCGCACGTGGGTAAACTTGAGCAGCAGATCGAGATTACTGCGACTGAGTTCCAGATCAATCCGAGCTTTTTGCGCGGCCAGATCATCAGCTTGTAACTCAGTCTGCGAGATAAATTTTTCGTCGAACAGCACACGCGACCATTGGAGTTTTTCCTCAGCACGGCGCAGTTCTTCTTCCTTCACGGCAATTTTCGACAGCTGTTCTTTTTTTTCGTTGGGGAACTCCCCTTCCCGGTACTTTTTCAGATCGTCTTCCGCATAGGTCACGGCCAGTTCGGCTTCATCGATATCGCTTTGTGCCTGATTCTTAACCACTTCGAGATTTTCACGTGCCTGAACAAATGAGGCCTCGGCATTCTGTACGGTAATCTGCTGATCAATCAGCCGATCCTGCAGGGTACTGGCATCGAGCTCAATCAACCTGTCCCCTTTGGAGACCTTGGTGCCCTCTTCCACCAGAGAGAGAATTGTCGTGCGCCCCTCCAGGGTATTGCTGATCACCACCTGATCCCGCGCCCGTAAGCTCCCAGCAGCCTCAACTGTCACATCCAGAGCACGGCGCTTTGCCGTGACCAGGTGCGTCGGTGTCGCAGCCGTCTGCAAACGCCCCTCTTCTTGAGGAACAGCCCACCAGATCAAGGCCAGGACAACCAGTGCGCCGATGAAAAATACAGACTGTTTATGGGACAACTTCAATGGATATATCCTCCAACCAGTCACCCTGATCATCAATGGTCAGGGTTCCGAGATCACGTAAAAGTTCCAGTGCGGTAATACGATATTGCACCTGGGCCTGTACCAGCGCGTTACGCGCCAAAACCAGATCATCTTCCGCTTCAAGCAAGTCACGGATTTGAATACGCCCGGCGCGCAAAAAAAGATTGGTGCTCTCCACCCGGCGCTGGGCAACATGCAGCGCCATACTTTGAATGTCGATGGTCTCCTGCGCTTCTTTAAGTTGGCGCCAGGCGGCCCGCACTTGTAGTTTGATGTTATCTTCCAGCGCCTCTAAAGAGCGTTGTTGAACATTGTAATCGAGCCACGCCTGGCGCAGAGCATTGCGCTCCGCCGTGCGTTCAAAAGGCAGATCAAGATTCAGCAGCGCCGAGTACTGCCCTTCATCGGGATCGAGGGATGCATCATTCGTCGCAGCGCCAGCCAGATTGCGTGAGCTGCCATCGGACCCCGACGCCAGCAGGGTCAACCCCGCCCTTAAAGCATCTTCGGCAACCCGGATCGCCCGCTTTTCATCCTCCACCCGGCCCTCTTCCACACGCAGGTCACGGCGTTGCTGCAATGCAGCAACCATCAATTGGTTGAGCATATCCGCCTGCGCCAGATCAATCTGCTGTTGCCCACCCAGATCCGTAAGAATGGAGCGATCCAGCGCAATCGGACTGTCAGGCGGCAAACCGAGCAGAAGCTTGAAATTATCCTGCCGAGCGGCACTGGTTTGCTGGGCACTGACCCAGTTGCTGCGCGCCGTCAACTCATTCTGTAATGCCTGATCCACTTCAATTTCGGTAATCCGCCCGGCATCGGCCAGACGGCGAGCACGTTTACGTGACGCTACCAAGCGTTGATAATTGTCGTAGGCCGTATCCACCCGATTCATCCGCTCCAGAACCAGCAGATACTCGCTGGCCACATCAACGGCAAAGGTACGTCGAAAGCGCTCAAAATCCCACAGAGCGTAAAGGACATTGCGCTCGGCCTGTTGCAGAGGTTCGGTGACGATCTCCCGCCCAGCACCGCGTAACAGTGGAATACTCAGACTGGCATCAGCGACAATGCCCCGCGCGGAAACACGGTTGGCCGTGAGTAGCTGCACCAGATCCAACCCTACGGACAGGGCAAATTCAGCGCCGCTTTTAAACAAGCGGCTGATACCGAGATCACTACCATGCTGCAGACCACTCACCCGCTGGCCGGAGCTTTTACTAGTCAACCATTCAGAGGACAACACGGAACTCCAGGTTCCGCGAAAAGCATCGCGCTCCAGATCCAGTGCCAGCGCAGCACGATACACCGCCTCCTTATTATCCTGAAAGGAGCGACTGTTGTGTGCCGCCACCTGCAAGGCTTCCGTCAATGTCAGAGAAACCACGTTTTCAGGGGATCCGACACTGACCGAAGCAACAGGGCTTGTCACGTTCGGCAACAAGCGCTGACGCAACCGATCTTCCGCCCGTTGCAGCGTAAAGGGATAATCGATCTGCAACTCAGCCTGCTTTTGCGCCACGATGTCGTAGGCGACCTCATCGGCTTGTTTGACAGCAGAATCCGGTCGCAAACAAGACAACAAACAGACACTCAGACAGATTATTAAAACTATTAAACGGATTTTTATCATATGAGATACGCTTAAAAAAAATAAGTTATCCAAAAGGTATCACATCTCGGCTGTAAACCCATCAAAATGGCGAAATCTGACAAAAAAAACGCCGGGAAAACCGCCTTGACAGGGCTGATAATACCTGAAAAAATGCGCCATCTTCAAAATTTACGGCGCTATCAATTTTAACCAAGGTGATAAATCTATGAGTACGAAAATAAAAATCGGCACCCGTCGCAGCAAACTGGCCCTGTGGCAAGCCTACTACGTGGAACAATTGCTTCAGGATGCCGGCATGGACACCGAGATCGTCGAAATCGATACCCGCGGAGATCAGGTTTTGGATGTCTCCATTGCCAAGATCGGCAGCAAAGGGGTGTTTACCGAAGAGCTTGAAGACCAATTGCGCAGTGGCGATATCGACATTGCCGTGCACAGCGCTAAAGATATGCAGTCGGAACTGCCTGAAGGTTTCGAAATCATCGCCTTTACTATCCGTGAAAAGGTTAACGACGTTGTCGTCAGCCGCGATAAGTCAATCCGCCTGGGTGACACCAGCCGCCCTTTGACCATCGGTTCCTCCTCGGTTCGCCGCCGTGCCATCCTTAAAGCGTACTACCCACACCTCAACATTATTGAAATGCGCGGCAACCTGCAAACCCGTATCGGCAAAATGGACGATGGCCAATGCGATGCCATCCTGCTGGCCTATGCCGGCGTCAACCGCATGGAATACAACGACCTGATTGTCGAGACCTTGCCTCTGGAGCAATTTATTCCACCTGTCGGTCAGGGCAGTGTCGCCATTGAATCGGCCACAAATCTGGATGCAAAGAAGCGCGAAACCATCCGCAAAGCCGTTAACCATCCGGATACGGAATTTCGTTTGCTCGCCGAACGCGCATTCCTCAAAACCCTCAAGGGCGGGTGCAGTATTCCGGCCTTTTGTATGGCCGAGCTTGAAGCAGATAACCAGCTTAAAGTTACCGGCGGCATGATCAGCCTCGACGGTCAAACCCTGATCAAAAATGTTCTGACCGGTGCCCGCAGTGATGCCGAACAACTCGGTGACCAGATGGCCACGCTGACGTTGGAACAGGGCGGTGCGGAGATCCTTGCCGCGATTCGCGCGGAACGCGGCGAATAACACAGCACATTTGCTCTCGATTCAGTTTGATGACAAACAGTTTAAAACGGGATGCCAGTCGGCATCCCGTTTTTTATTTTCCGCGATCATTCCAAGTAAACGGTTTAAAAACACTGCTACGAGACCATTGACAAATGGGCGCTGTTTTTACATGGTAATTGATAGAATTCCCTTCCCCCAAGGAGCCCACCATGAAACTTTGCTTTCCCATCACAGAGAATAAAGGCCTCGACAGCCGGGTCTTCAGCCATTTTGGCGTAACCCCCAAGCTACTTGTTGTCAACACCGACACCCAGGATGTTGAAGAGGTCGCGATCCACACGGCAGAAGAACAAGGCGGCCTCGATAAGGTGCTGTCAGCACTAAGCATCATCAAACCAGACGGCCTTGTTCTGACAGGCATCGGCCAGGGGGCTCTCGATCGCCTGCGCCAGCAGGGTTTTACCGTTTATCGCGGTAAAGAGACTGTTGCCGAAACTCTGAACACGCTGACACAGGGCACTCTGGAGCCATGGCCGGACACAACAACCTGCACCGGGCTCGATGAGGCAACCCTCGAAGAACTTAGCCGCGCCACCGGATTGGATATCTCCATCGACGAATCGTGCTAAATCATCCGCTTCAGAACAGGACGGGCCTTCAAGCCCTTTTAAGTCGCGGAGGTCGCTGTTCGCAGGGTACGGCTGTGGTACACAAGCCACATCCTGAGATCTCCACGCCGAACCGATCATTGCATTGAGGATTAACGACGTTGCGCGTGTAGTCATGGCAGGCCAGCTTATCGTGCCCTTCAGAGGTAATGGCCTGGGCGGGACAACGTTTGATACACACTCCGCAGCTGCCATCGTGATGATAGGGACACCGGGCATAAGGATCATCATTGAGGCGCTGGCTGGGTGGCAAAACTGCGCTGGTAATAACACTGCCGATGCGGTGGGTCACGCCAACATCGCTGATAAACGCATCGCTCAAACCAAAACTGCCCATACCGGCAACAAAAGCGGCATGGCGCTCCGACCAATTGGAGGTGCAGGTGGTGTAATCGGCCTGCCATTGCTCCAGCAGTAACGGTGCAACGGCCTGCTCACCCCGTTCAGAAAAGAATAACTCTGCTTTGCGACGGATCTGCTGATTGACCTGTTCTCCAAAATGGCGTGTGTGCGCCCACGCGTGCGCTGGGTAACGTTTCTGCTGACGGTTGGCAAGGATCGTCTGTTTGACAATGGGTAAAATCCATACGACAACCGTCCCCTGAACGGCTGCGGAATCGTAACGACAGGCCAGGGCTTCGCGGGGCGTCATATGCTCCGGTCCGATAATCTCTTTAAAGCGCGTAAACAAAGGATCATTCAGGTCAGCATAACCGAACAAGGCTGGCGCAAAATACTCCTGATCACCCAGAATCGACTCAACCACCTGCTCAAACGTTTCCATACACTCCTCGCATTGAAGATTTTTTTCTTATAACAATTGCACAGAGCAAGCCCCCGTCACAAGGGGGATCGCAACTCACCCCACATGAGGAGGTCCTATTCCGATCGCGCTGTGCATTCGCACAGATGTTGATTGTGGGTCATCCATCACTTTTTTACGCGTCTCAACGTGGCGAGTGGCGATTTGCTTTGTTAGAGTTGACACCATCAAGAGTTGTTGTGGCAGGCAACCCTTGGTTCTCCTTTCTTCCTACTTTGAAGTACACATAGTAACGCCGGTTCGGATGCCTCCCCGAGCCGGCGTTATTTCGTTGTGCAGTCTGTCTTTCTCACAAGCGACAATCGGCAAAACTGCAAACACGAAAAGAGCCCCGAACATGATTGTGTCGCAATCTTCATGCCGGGGCTCTTTCAGTTTAAGTCTGACCTGTTGTTGCGGTCAGGATCCCCCTGTGGGAATCATTATTTTGTTGTTTGTCGAATACGTTGACACATATTTCAACTAGCGTGTTACTCCTACCTGACCGGGCGGCTCAGAGACTGTCATACTGTCTTCCTCCTGTCGGTATTCGTGGATCACCTTAACGGCTTGCTCCCTGTATTCAACACCTTTATTTCTCGCTGTTATTTCAGATTGTACGTCCTTGTTTTTATGATGTTTAATTCCGCATCTATCTGACAGGGAACTGTCTTGCCAACAAGTTGTCAAGGTCATCCGTTAGCTTGTTAAAAGAGTACCATCTCCTGCCTCTATGTAAAGTGGGGGAGCAAAATTTTTATTGCGGTTCAAGCCACTGATTGATTTGCTGACACCGTTGCCCCCATTGGCCACCCAATCGCTCAGCAAGAAACGCAGCAAACAGGCTGTCAAACAACTGCAGCCCCTCTTCAAATACATGCATACGCTCATAGAAGACAGCCAGACGTTCATCCTCCAGTTCAGCCCCCTTCTCAATCCGAACCGTCGGACATTTGAACGAGCCGAACTGAAACAGTTCCCCTTTTAGCGTCAACCGCCACTGATGTTCAAGTTTTTCCATATGAATGGTCGCTTCGCCGATTTCTTTGCCTTGACGCAATGCAACACGCACCTCTTCAAAGCGATCCTGCGGGCCGACCACGGTCACCTTCTGGGCACCTTCGTTGCCTTGGCCGGCCAGCAAAAAGCGATTGTCGAGATAAGCAACAAAACTTTCGCCTGCGGCAGCCGGGCCGTCGCAGGTCACTTGGTAATCACTGCGGGCATTGGTGGTGCCGTAAAGTAACCACATCAGGAATTCACTGCCCAACCATTGATTGTCGCGAATCTGCTCCATGACAGAGCCTTCCGCTGAAGGGTTCTCCGCCGCGAGGGCATCCTGCAATGCATCCGGCGCCACCAGGCGGGCACGCTGCATGGGATAAACGCTGACCAGCCGCAACCCGGCAAAGGTTTTCTGAAACAGATCGGTCAAATCATCCATGGCCCGGGTACTGACGCTGGCGAACGTCAAACGGCCGGTACGCAGATTCCACACCACATCCATCAGACTCGGACTGGGCAGAACCCGAACCAGCAGGCGGTTGCGCACCAGTTCCTTTAACTCATCATTTTTGTCCTTAGGTACCCGTTGGTAGGTTGGGTTTTCTGCCAAAAAGCGCTGTTGTTCACGCTGCAGCTCCCCCTTGACCAGGGCGCTCGGCAGGCGGCGCTGATCACGACGCAGGGTAAACGCGACATAATCATCCCGCCACCAGGACGATGGATCAGAGAACTCCATCGACTGAAAATCATCCAGTTCCACCCACCCCAGAGCGAGCTCCTCGGCGGAATTTTCAATGGATGAAAACGCATGTTCGGCCAGTTTTTCTCCGACCCACTGCGCCAGATCCCCTTCGGGGAGATCACCGACCACATCAAACTGACTGACACTTACCGTATTGGAAAGCAATCCCATAGATCGTTGGACTCCTTGTTTACCTGAATCAGGTTTAAAAAAACAGACGTTGACAAACCCGACGAAGATAACGCCGATCCCCCTGTTTGACAAAGACAAAATCGACGTTTTTTAAAAAGCAAACTATTTCATAACGTTATGAAGATGTAGACAAAAAAGTTAAAAGTATCAATAATACGTGACGTCATCACTCCCCCCATTTTATCCGCGAGGTCATGATGTCATCTCCCGCTGAAAAAGATTACCTGGTTATTGTTCAATGTCATTTGGTGAAAGAGCGTTGTTCCGGGTTTCATTGCGAAAAAGCTTTTCATGACCGCAGCGGTGGATTTTCCCGCTATGCCGGGCAAGATCAGCAACGCCTGCTGACGATGACCTGCGGCGGCTGTTGTGGACGTTCGTTACAGCGAAAACTGATCAATCTGTTACACTTGAGCCATAAGCGTGAGCAGATGGATCGCTCCCGGATCATGGTGCATCTGTCGACCTGCATCACCAAAGCCAGCCACCATGGACCGGTGTGTCCCCATCTGGGCTACCTGAAAGAATTGATCTCTCGGTTGGATCTGGCTATTGCCGAAGATACCTGGATCAGCAAAACAGCCCAAAAACGTCGTCAACAGGGACGTTACTAACGCGAGCCGGTTGAATCCGGCAAAAAAGAACTAAGGAGAGAACGATGGCCTATCATATCAACGAAGAAGATTGTATCAGTTGCGGCGCGTGCGAACCGGTCTGTCCCGTCGCATGTATCTCTGTTACCGACGATGACAAACGGCGCATTGATGCAGAGGCTTGCATTGATTGTGGCGCCTGCGCCGAGGTCTGCCCTGTCGGCTGCATCGACGGCGAATAAAGCCTTTTGCAGCGTGGGGCGCACGAATCACACTTTCTCACTCTATCAGGAGAACACTATGAAAAATATCCTCAGCCCGTTTCGATGGGTTATAGCAACGATATTGTTGGCGGTTGTGATTCACCTTCCGGCCCTCCCCGCATCGGCCGCACAGCAGCCGGAAATCAGTCAGGTTGCCGTCATGCCGTTTCTTACCGCAGGAACGTCTGCCCGACAAAGCAAGGAACTGACGCAGACGCTTGACTGTGAGCTCAGCGGGCTGTGCACGCTTCCCGGCAGCACATTGACCCACGCCGAAGAGACCATGACACGCCAGATGCACGACTCCCTGACGGAACAACTGGCCAACGAACTTATTCCGCAGCAGGAGGTGACGGATCGCTTTCTCGGCATGATGAAAAAAGCCGACGAGACCCCGCGTGACCTGGCACAACACTTTGGCCAACAGATCAAAGCCAATTATGTGCTGGTCGGCATTATCTGGCGCTTTCAGCAACGGGTGGGAGAAACTCTCTCGGCGGAAAAACCGGCGTCCGTGGCGTTTAACAGTTACCTGGTCCGCGTCGCGGACAAACAACTGGTCTGGCAGGGGCGTTTTGACAAAACCCAGTCGGCGCTGAGCGACAACCTGTTTAACGCCAGCCTGTTCTTCAAGTCGGGTGTCAAGTGGCTTTCTGCGGAAGAGTTAGCCGAATACGGCGTCGAACAGGTTTTGGAGGACTTTCCGGTGTCACGACTTGGCAACTGACGCTTCCGGCAGCGGTGTAAAAAAGAAAAAGGCGATTTCCACTTAAGGAAATCGCCTTTTGTTTTAGAGGATCAGGCTCGCATCCGTTGGATCAAGGCCAGATCAGCCAGCACCAGCGCCGCCATGGTTTCAACGATGGGAACGGCACGGGCCACAACACAGGGATCGTGACGCCCCTTGGCCGCTAACATCACCGGTTTACCGTCGAAATCAACAGTCTGTTGCTCTTGACCAATGGTTGCCGGCGGCTTGAACGCGACCCGAAAATACACCGGTTCGCCATTCGAGATGCCACCCTGAACACCGCCACTGCGGTTGGTTTCGGTACCGAGGCGGCCATTTTTCATAACAAACGGATCGTTGTGAACGGAACCGCGCTGACGGGCACCGGCAAAGCCGGAACCGATCTCAAAGCCTTTGGAGGCGGGCAGCGACAGCATCGCGTGAGCCATCATCGCTTCGAGACGGTCAAAGGCGGGTTCTCCCCAGCCGGCAGGCACATTGCGACACACGCAGCTAAGCACGCCACCGACGGAATCTTTGGCTTCACGGGCGGCAAGAATCTCAGCCGTCATCTGCTCGGCGGCGGACGTATCGGGGCACCGCACATCGCAGCCATCCACCTGCTGACGGGTCAACGTTCCCATGTCCACGTCCGTGGCATCAACCGCACCGACGGAACTGACCCAGGAGACAATCTCAATGCCGTATTCTTCGAGGAGAAATTTTTCAGCAATGGCACCGGCAGCCACCCGGCCAATGGTTTCACGCGCACTGGAGCGACCGCCGCCACTGGACGCGTGAGTCCCGTACTTGGCGCGATAGGTATAATCGGCATGGGAAGGACGCGGGATCTGACTCATGGAACCGTAATCACCGGGGCGTTGATCTTTGTTGGCCACCATCAACCCGATGGGTGAGCCAAGGGTTTTGCCAAACTCAACCCCGGAAAGCAATTTCACCTGATCCGCTTCGTCGCGATCCGTACCCAGCTTGTTCTGGCCGGGGCGACGCCGGTCCAGTTGTACCTGAATATCGGCCTCGGTCAACGTCATGCGCGGGGGAACACCATCGACAATCGCGCCAACGGCCGGGCAATGGGATTCACCAAATGTCGTCACTTTGAACAGGGTTCCGAAACTGCTCGACATGGTTTTTCTCCTGAATCAAAAAAGGTTGTTTTCAACATCACTTTGAATGGCGGGCATCATAGCAGAAAGCCATTCCGGTTGCGACCTTCTATCGATTTCTGCGGGGAAAAACCGGCTACCGGCTGGACTTTATCGCTCAAACGGGAAATAATCCGCCAGACAAGGCGGTCCCCCTTTGACACGCCAAATCAATTGTCACACAAGGAGGAAAGATGCCGAGTCCAGACACACTTATTTCATTTCTGATCGCCGCCGTGTTACTCGGACTGGCGCCAGGCCCGGATAACCTGTTCGTCCTGACGCAATCGGCCCTGCACGGCGCTAAGGCCGGCTGGCTGGTGACTGCGGGTTTATGCACCGGACTTCTCGGCCACACCACGGCCGTGGCATTTGGGGTTGCGGTGCTTTTTGAACAATCCGCTGTCGCGTTTACCCTGCTCAAACTTGCCGGCGTGCTCTATCTGCTGTATCTGGCCTGGCTGAGCTTGCGCAGCCGCCATGACGACCCGACCGCACCACCACCGCGCCTCAGTCGCGCTAAGCTTTATCGTCGTGGTGTGATCATGAACCTGACCAATCCCAAGGTATCGCTGTTTTTTCTCGCTTTTCTCCCCCAATTTGCCCAACCGGACATGGGGCCGATGCGTCAGCAACTGCTGCTTCTCGGCGCTCTGTTCATTATTGCAACGATTGTGGTCTTCGGATTGATTGCCGCGTTATCCGGCAGCATCGGCGACTACCTGCAGCGCCACAGCGGTGCACGGCGAACACTGGATCGCCTCAGCGCCGTGGTATTCATTGCTCTGGCCGCCAAATTGCTGACGACCAGCCGCTGATTGAAAGAGTGCCGTTACAGGTTGTGGCGGATTTCGAGAAAATCTTTGACAAATACCAGGAAAAAACCGAGTGGAAACAGACCAACCAGGGGCAATGCCAGCCAGTTGTGGTTTTGAACGGTTAAGATGACGGGCAGGATCGAGTAAAGAACCAGAGCACCATTGACCCACAGCACCCGGTAGGACCTATGGCTGTAGACCGGCAGCAGTCGTTTCATCGGCGTTTGGTTGGAGGTGCCGTATTTGGCCGTGCGGTTGAACACACCACCGCGCTGAAAAAGACCGCATAAGGCCGCCCAGGCCAAGCTGGGTGCCATCCCCAGGGTCAGCAGGGGAAGAACCGGCACCCACAGCGCCGCTTTCCAGCCGATCTCCCGATAAGCGTAGAGAAAGAAATAGCTCAGGATCGCCAGGCTGGCAAGCAGGAACAGCGGCACATCGATTGCCAGAATCTGCCACAGATGCAGCGTCGAACGCGACAGCAATGCCGGGTAGAGCGTAATGCTGGCAATGGCCGCACACAACCAGCCAAGGTTGGCCAGCAAATGGGCCACCGCCTCGACTTTCACGCCGCGCGACTGACGGGAACGTAACACCAGCGGCAGAATTTTGCGTGCCGTCTGCATAGACCCTTTTGCCCAACGCTGCTGTTGACCGCGAAAATCGCCAAGAGTAACCGGCAACTCCGACGGCACAACCACATCATCCACATAGCAGAACTTCCAGCCTTTCATCTGGCAACGGTAACTCAGATCAAGATCTTCCGTCACCGTATCCGCCTGCCAGCCACCGCCGTCAACAATCGTCTGGCGTCTCCAGACCCCGGCTGTGCCATTAAAATTGAAAAACAGGCCCTGGTGACAGCGCACCCTATGCTCAATGCCGAAATGGGGGCCGAGCAAAATCGCCTGTAACTGGGTCAACCAACTTTGCTCGCGATTGAGAAAGCCCCAGCGCGCCTGAACCATGCCGATCTCCGGTTGAGTGAAATTGGCCATGGTGCGCCGCAAAAAGTCGCTTTCAGGGATAAAATCAGCATCAAACACGGCGAGAAATTCTCCACGCGCCTTCGAGGTGGCTGCGGCCAGCGCTCCAGCTTTATAGCCCTGACGGCTGTCACGACGCAGCACTTCGATATCCACGCCCAGTGCCTGCCAATGCGCCACGGCATCATCAACCACGCCACAGGTCTCGTCATTGGAATCATCCAGCACCTGAATCTGTAGGCGATCGTTCGGCCAGTCGAGCCGAGCAGTTGCTTCGATGAGACGCTGCGCCACAAAGCGCTCGTTATACAGCGGCAACTGAACAGTCACAACGGGGCAGTCTTCATCATACTGCCACAACAAAGGCTGTTTTGGTCGGCGTGATAAAAAAAACCAATGCCGCAACATCCATAAACGATGCAGTCCATAACAGGCCAGCCCGGCCATGGCGACAAAGTGCAAAGTTGTTAAAATATCAGTTAAAATTCTCATAACGCGTGTTTGTATCACAGTTTTTGATTGATGGGTAATCGATTTTTCTGATCTTTTTTAAAATAGACATTACCCATATCTATTGGACTTGCCAATATAAACATCGTAAAAGCTGTAGCCATTACGTGACCGTCCTCGTTCTGCCATGATCAACCCCCAGAGGACCATGCATTTCATTAATTGAGGAGGAAAAAACATGAACTCTGTACGTCTGACCACAATCACAGTTGCCATTGTGACGCTGCTACTTTGTGGCACAACGCAAGTATGGGCTGGAGCTTGGACCATGCCCCAGGGAAAACTTTACACCCGCCTAGCCTACAGTGAATATGAATCCAATCGCTATTTTTATGAAGACGGCAGCACAGAAGCTTACGCGCCCAATGATGTGTACAAAAATAAACGCCGTGACTTTGACTATGACGAACAAACTTGGTCGGTTTATGCAGAATACGGACTGCTCGACAATCTGACCCTGATCGGTTCGTTTGATTATAAAGAAACCGAATGGACCTACCAGAGCAATGGACGCAGTTTGGTTGGCGGAGAACTGATTCCTTTTGACAGCGGCGTCGACAAAACCGCGAGAGCATCGGGCCTGGCCGACATCAAATTCGGTCTGCGTTACCGTCTTTTGCAAACCAGCAACGGTGTTCTGTCACTGCAGGCTCTGTATAAGACCGGTGAAGCCTATGACGAAAAAGACCAAAATCTCGGCACGGATATTCAGTTGGGTGACGGACAAGATGACTTTGAGTTGCGTCTGCAATACGGCCAATCTCTGTATCCAATGATCCCTGGTTATTTTAATGTGGAAGCCGGATACAACTGGCGCACCCAACAGTACGGTGATGAATTCCGCTACTTAATTGAAGCCGGTGTTGATATTACCAAAGCCCTTTATGCGCGGACAAAACTCGATGGCACAGCCAATATCGGCAACGGCGATGATGGTCCCGAGGGCAAATTCACCGAGGTCGATTCCAACCCTTACGAAGTTGATCTGGGCAAACTGGAAGTGACTGTTGGATACAAAATCACTTCGCGCTTCTCCCTTGAAGCCAGTTACTTCAAAGAGCTGTACGGTGCCAGTACTACAAAAGGGGACACTTGGTCCCTGGCTGTGGCAACAACCTTGTTTTAAGAGGATCGCCCGGAGTGCCACAGCGCACTCCGGGCGTATAGATTCATTATGCTACACTCCCAGAGCAACACCATTGCACTGATCATTCCGGCTCGCAACGAAGCCGAATCACTGCCTCAGGTTTTTAAAAACATCCCCCCAAACATCCAGCAGGTTATTGTTGTCGACAACGGTTCCACCGATTCAACCGCCCAAATTGCCCGCTACCATGGTGCAACAGTGGTTTCTGAATCGCGTCAGGGCTATGGTCAGGCGTGCCTGGCCGGAATTAAATTTCTGGAACAGAACCCACCGAACCTGGTCGCCTTTGCCGATGGCGATGGCAGCGACAATCACCGTGAATTGGCCCGACTGATTGAAACCCTTAACAGTGAGCAACGCGATTTGGTGTTGGCCCAGCGCATCCCCAAGAACCGGCAAGCACTCAGCCCACAACAACGATTTGGCAACGGGCTGGCCACCTTGTTGATCAGTCTGATCTGGGGTGGCAGCTATCAGGATCTTGGCCCCATGCGGGTGATTCGCTGGGAAGCCCTGCAACAACTGGACATGAAAGATTGCAACTTCGGCTGGACCATTGAGATGCAAATCAAGGCATTGCAGCACAATTTGTCCATCCGCGAGATTCCGGTGACCTACCTGCCACGTCTGGCCGGAGAATCCAAGATCAGTCGCACCGCCAAAGGGGTGTTGCAGGCCGGGAGTAAAATTCTCTGGGTGGTCGCACGCGAAGCATGGCGCAGTCGCAGTCAGTTGCTTACTCGCCTGCTGAGACGGGAAAAAGCGGCACTGGCCAATAAGGCCAGTAAAGGCGCCAGCCAGATATAAAATGACAGGTCAGCCCGTTCCTGCCAGATGCCGGTCAGGTGATAGTGCGCCACCACCTGATAACTGAGCAGAACGCTCCAGCTCAGGACCAGCGCCGCCGGATGGGGGACCAGCGTGGCAAACGCCACCAGATAAAGGGCATACCAGGGATGCAGGGTCGGGGTGAGTAAAAGAAAAACCAGCACGACCCCCATGAAGGTTTGCAACATAGGCCAGGGAGCGGAATTCGGCATTTTTTTCAGTCGCCACCAGGCGACAACAAGAATTGACGCAAATAGCGTAGCCAACAACAGCCGCGCCTGATCTCCAGAATGCAGCCATTGACGCAATTGCTGAAAAGTAAAGCCGGAAAACTCCCAATGGCGTGAGTAGGTGGCCAAGGTCTCCAAACCGTTGACAATAGCCGGATAAAAGGCTCCGAGGAGAACCACGGCTGTCGTGACAGCGCCGATCATAAAGCCACTACGCTGGTCGGCGGGCAATGCCAGCCATAAAAACGGTGCAAATACCACCGGAAAAAGTTTGGTCAACACCGCCAGCATCAGCAGAATTCCGCCGATCCACCCGGCATGCCGCCTCGTGGAAAGGACCATGGACAGGGCGGCCAAAACAAAGAAGACCGCCAAAACATCGATATGGGCGGAGCCAGCGCATTCCAGTATGACCAAGGGATGCCAGGCATACACCGCCAGCCACCAGGGGGAACGGTTCAGACGGCGCAACAGGTGCGCCAGCAATAAACAGCTGCCGAGATCAACCAGAATGCACAGCAGCTTGAAGCCGATCAGTTGCCCTCCGGCCAGAGCAAAAAACAGTTGGGCCGCAGGTGGATAAATCGTCACCAGATGCGGATGGTTGATCTGGCCCTGCGCCGCGGCAAGTGATCCCGTTGTCGTCATCACCTGCTGCGGCGCCAACGCATAAGGATTATGGCCATGCAGAAGTTGCAGGCCATCCCATAGATAGCGATAAACATCATCGGAAAGTTGCGGTGCAGCAGTAACAAACAACAAACGGAACAGCGCTGCCAACAGCAGGATCAACACGCTGACACGGCGATTACGGCTACCACAAGGGATCAGCAACAAGACACTGACGCAGCCAACAACAACAGCCGAACAGGCAACAAGCTCCGGCAAAAACAGTCGCAAGTCATCCGCGAACGACAGAACACCATAGGAGAACACAACCATGCACACGGCAAAAGCAGTGCCGACAAAAACGACTTTATCCCCGGCAGTAACCCTGTTATTGATGTGCCTTATGCTCATATCCACCACTCAGTATGCGTCTGCGTTTTCCCTGCAGCGACTCGATGTCCAACGCGGTTCACAACAACTGCAAGATCTGATGATTCTTGATGCCCGGCCACTGGCTCAATTTCAGCAGGGCCATATTGCCGGAGCTCACTCGTTAAGCTGGGAGGACTATACCAGACCCGATAGTAACGGCGTCAACTACCGAATCGCACCGCTGAATGAACTGACCAAGGCACTCGGTCACATGGGAATTCCCGAAACATCGGCAGTACTGATTTACGGTGATGCCGACACCAGTTGGGGCGGTGAAGGCTGGGCGGCCTGGCTGCTGGCCTGGCTCGGGCATCAGGGGCCGGTTTATATTCTCGACGGCGGTATTCAGGCCTGGCAAGCCGCCCAACTCCCTTTGGTCACCACGGTGACCCCAGCGACAGAAGTAACCTATCAGGCGTCAGTGCAGCCCCAATTACTGATCAGCGCTGCGGAGATTGACGCCAAAAAAGATCACATCACCCTGGTTGATACGCGCAACTACTGGATGGAATGGTTACCAGGGCACCTGCCCAACGCCATCCATCTCGACTGGAAAGAGCTGTTTCACGGCGAAGACAACCGGGCCATTGACGCACAAGCGTTCAAAAAACTGCTGGAGAAAAAAGGCATCGACCTGAACAAACCGGTAGTTTATTACTGCACCGGCGGTATCCGTTCCGGTTATGCCTGGATGGTTCATGAACTCGCCGGCTTGCCTTCGGCTATCAACTTTGAAGGGGGCACGGAAGAGTGGGCCGCCTTCAAAAAACAGCCTTGATCACCGGCAACTCTAGGACACAAGAGGACTTATGACACACTTAGCCGAACGCTCTGCGGATCAAAGAGATCTTGCCGTTCTGGTTGATGATTGCAGCGACTGCGGAGCCTGCCTGCGACAATGCGCCTTTCTGGAACGCTACGGCTCACCGGCAGCTATCCAACAGCTCTATGAGCAGGATTCGCAACAGGGAAAACTCGCCTTTTCCTGCAGCCTGTGTGGGCTGTGTAATGTGGTTTGCCCGGCCGAACTGTCCCTGGACCAATACTTTTTGTCCATGCGTCGTCATTACATCGCCGAGCACCCGGAGCACTTAAAAAAATATGGCGGGCTGCGCTTTTACGAATCGATTGGCACGTCAAAAACCTTTAGTCATTATGCCCTGCCCGCCAACTGCACCGGCGTCTTCTTCCCCGGCTGTGCCTTGACCGGTAGCCGACCGGAACGCACCTGGGAGTTGTATCAGCATCTGCGTTCCGAGCAACCCAGCCTTGGCCTGGTTCTGGATTGCTGCACCAAGCCTTCTCACGATCTGGGCGACGTTGACCGCTTCAACGAAAAATTCTTTCCTCTCCGAGCGTTTTTGGAAAACAATGGCATCAACACCGTGATCACGGCCTGCCCCAACTGCTACCAAGTATTCAAACGCTATGCTCCGCAAATGAACTGCCGCTCGGTGTACGAGGTTCTCGATACGACCCTTTTGCCGCCCCGTCCGGACACCACAGGAACGATTACCATTCACGACCCCTGCGTCAGCCGGGGAGAACCCCACGTCCATGAGGCGGTTCGTTCCTTGATCGACAAGGTTGGTCTGGAATACCAGGAGATGAAAAACAGCCGAAAAACCGCACTATGTTGTGGTGAAGGAGGCTGCGTGATGGCCGAAGACAAGGAGCTGGCCCTGAGTTGGCGCCAGCGCCGCGCCGATCAGGCCGATCAACGCCTGATTGTCAGCTACTGCGCCGGCTGTGTTGACGCACTGCGTCCCGAAGCTTCAGCGAGTCATGTGTTGGATATTATTTTTGATCCACTTACCGCTCTGGATCGCAAGCAAAAAAGCCCCGGCTCACTGAAACGCTACATAAATCGCTTACAACTCAAAAAACGCGCGAAAAAACAGATCGCTTGCCGCGTTCGTGGAGACCGTCGCATGACCACCTCAGAACATAAGAAAAAAAACCGCCTTGGCCAAGTCATCGTCTTCGCCTTGTTGGTCGCCGCTATTGTCGCCCTGAAAATGACCGGGGCAGCCGATTACCTGCAACCGGAAAGACTGCGCGACTGGATTGCCGGCACCGGATTCTGGGCGCCAGTCATTTTCATGCTGTTGTACACCGCTGCTCCGGCCCTGTTTCTTCCCGGACTGCCCCTGACCATTCTCGGCGGCATCTTGTTTGGTCCGTTCTGGGGTGTCATCTACACCATCAGCGGGGCCACAGCCGGTGCCTGCGTGGCCTTTCTTGTTGCTCGCTATCTCGGCCGCGATTGGATTCGAGGCAAACTCACGGCGCCACGCTGGCAGAAACTCGACGAAGATGTGGCGCGCAACGGCTGGAAAGTGGTCGCGTTTACCCGGCTGATTCCGCTGTTTCCTTTTAACCTGCTCAATTACGCGTTCGGTTTGACCAACATCCGCTTCAGTCACTACGCCATCACCTCGTTTATCTGCATGTTACCGGCAACCATCGCCTTTATCTCGTTATCGAGTTCTCTGGGCGAATTGATCAAGGGACAGGTTTCCAAAGAATTCATCATCGGGATCGTACTGGTGGTGGCCTTGTCTCTGCTGCCAATGTGGTGGAAAAAACGTCAGGGAAAACGTCGTGAGGAGCAGTAACGTTCGCGCCATTACCCTGATCCTCCTGGCAGGCTGGCTGCTGGTGACCCCGGTTTCCGCAGAAACGCTACGGCTGGTCGCCAAGCAGCCCGGCAGCTGGGTGGAAGAACCTGAACATGGCTCAGCTGAAATCACCTACCACCCCGAAAACGGACAATTCCGTCTGACGGCGACCGGACTGACCGCCAATGAAAGTTATGTTCTGGTCCAACACACGCAACAGGGCAATGGACAGGGCTATATCATCACCGGGATAAAAGCATCATCTCTGGGAACGGCAACAGCTCAAGGGGAGTGGTCACACTGGCAGGGGAAAATCTGGCTGGTGCTTCAGCGGGATGTCGCAGGAAAAGCTGGAGATCAGATCGTGGATCGACTTACGGGGTGGCATCCTCGTCATTATCTGTTTGAGACCCGTCTTCTTTAACCGCTTTGTTATCCGGCGGACATTTCAGCAATCCCCGTCGCACCATCTCAACATGCAGCGGACAACTGCAATAGCAGCCGCCACCAAAATCAATGTAGTAGCCACAATTCACTTCATGCGATTTTTTTCCCGCCTGAATCGCAACAATCCGCCCATCGATCACGCGTTCGGAAACAGCGCTACAACAATACCCCTTTTTCAGGCATGAATAGCCACAAGGGCAGTTTACCGTTTTTGCCAGGCCGCGCAATTCGTCATAGGGATTCATTATTCCTCACTACATATCCATAAAAAATTGACATCAACTTAACGGATCAACCACCAATTGGCAATGCGTTTTTATAACAGCGTCCAATGGCAACTCGCGACGATATTCGTTTTGACTTTGTCGTCTCGACTTCTCTATACTCTATTTAGTACACAATTAACTACACTCCTTAAAAAACCGGATCGTCCATGACTCTTTCAGGCCTCGGCTACAGTGCAGATATCCATAAAATCAACAGTTACGGTAAGGAGAACCTCGAAGAGATTCTCCATGTCATCGCCGAAACCATCAACCGTCTGACCCAGCAGAATCGTTGCCGCATCTACCTTGAGGACCTGACCAGCGGCAGTCTGTCATGCGCCATGGCCACCGGATTGAACAATGAGGAGCTGCAAAATTACAGTATCCCAATCAACAGCAGCTCATATCCCGTGTCAAGCGTCTATGCCAGCCAGGAAGAAACTTCGCTTGAAGACACCACGCTGAGTCGCCGCTACAACTGTGAGCTGGAAAGCCGCTTTCAGATCGCCTCAAGTTACATGGTACCGATTCTGCGAGAAAATCGTGCCATGGGCGTTTTGTGCGTCGACAGCGGTCGCCATCAACTGCCCACAGACCAGCAGCGACGCGACCTGGTTGCTTTCATGGCCCAGGTGGCAACAACACTTGACCAGGCGCGCAAATATCACCAGCAACTGCTTCTGGCCCGTCAGGTGGATCAGCAGAAGAAACGCGAGGCGGCCTTCTCCATGATGAAATCAGCCGTACGCCTGGTCGACAACCTGTCGCTGGCCTCGGTGCTGATCCCGTCGCCAAAAAGCGCTGACAGCGACGAGGAGGGATTGCAGATTCTCGCCTCCTACTCACAGGATCGCGATGACCGCAAGGTTTATGAAGATGAACAGCTCATCAGCCTGAGCAAAGGCGAATCCCTGCTATCGCGTTATATCGCCGATAACGGCATTATCATCGACGACCGTTTTCTGGAGCCTATGTATATCCAGAATCTGCAATCCGAAGACCTGCAGAAGCGTTATCTGACTGAGCAACTGGGCCTGCAATCGCTGTATGTCGTTCCACGCTATGAAGCCAGTACCAAACGGATTCTGTGCGTGGTGAATTACTACACGGATAAAAGTTATACCTTCAATGAGTTTGAGCAACGTCTGCTTGAGGCGCATGCCGAGATGGCGGAACGGGTTATTCAGGAGATCGGCGGCGAACACATGGAGATTCAGGTGCTCGCTGAGATCAACGATCTGCTACAGGAGCGCTTTGAGGGCCTGCAGCCGTTTCTCAGCCGAGTGCTGTCGAAAGCGACGGAACTGATTGGAGCGGACACCGGCAGTATTGCCGTAGTGCAAGAACAGGAGGATGGCCGTTGGCTGGTGGTAGAGGATGCCTCTAACACGCTGATCGGAGCCAAGAGCAAAGAGTGGCGCAAAAAAAACATCCCGCCGATCCGCATCGGCGGCTACGAACTGCCGCCGGACCAGCGCAGCCTGACCGGCTATGCCGCTCACAGCAGCCACACTCAGTTGATTGTCAATACCGATGACATCAAGGATCAGGGTGGTTTTTATCTCGATCTGGCCAACAATATCAAGAGTGAGCTGGCCGTTCCGGTCATCAGTGAAGACAAGGTGCTGGCGGTGATCTGTCTGAACAGTTTCCGCAGTTATTATTTCACGGAAGAGCACAAACGGATTCTGCAGATCGTCGGACGGATGATCTCTCGTTACCTGGCTGATTTACAGCAGATTGAAGCCCTCACCGGCGAGGTGCAGCATCTGCGTTCCGATGTCGGCTACAAAGACCCGAACATTTCATCCTACAAGCTCGGCAATATCATCGGCAACTCGGATAAAGCCAAACAGGTGGTCAAATTCATTCAGACCGTCACGCCACCGATCTTCTACCGACTGGCTTCATGGAACCAGAAAAATATTGAGGAAGCCACTCTAGGGTTGCCGTCAATTCTCATTACCGGGGATACCGGCAGCGGCAAAGAGTTCCTGTTTAATAACATCTACTCACGCCTCAACGAAATGTATCAGGCCCAGCTCAATCCGCGCAGCGAACTGCCGATCAAAAAAAGCAACATTGCCGCCTACAGCGGTGAGCTGACTTACTCCGAGCTGTTTGGACATAAGCGTGGTGCCTTTACCGGTGCCCATACCGACCGCAAAGGGATTCTCGAAGAGGCCCATGGTGGCGTCGTGTTTCTCGATGAGATCGGCGATGCCGACCCGAAAACCCAGGTGCAACTGTTGCGGTTTCTCGACAATGGCGGCTTTGTCCGCCTTGGTGATAACACCACCCGCTATTCGCGCGTACTGCTGATCGCCGCAACCAATAAAAATCTTCACCAACTGATTCAGGAGGGTTTGTTCCGTGAGGATCTTTATCATCGCCTGTCGGAATTGACCGTCGAAGTTCCGTCGCTCAATGAGCGACGCGATGACATCGCCGACCTCAGTATTCACTTTCTCGGCAAGCTGTATCGCGTATACAAGCGTGGCGAGGACCCCATCGACTCACCCGCGCTCAGCGTTGCCGCCCAGCAGGTCCTCAAAGAGCATCACTACCAGGGCAACATGCGTGAATTGAGATCGATCCTGTTACGAGCGTTGTTTTTCCGCCAGGGACGGGTAATCGGCCCCGAGGACATCCGCCGCGCGCTGGAAAGCGCACCCGCCTCGGAAGCCGCCACCCCCATCGGCAATGTGACCGAAAAAACCGCCAACGCCATTTTCACAGCCATTATCAACGATCAGGACGACTTCTGGTCTGCCGTCTACGCCCCCTACTCCGCCCATCAGATCTCACGGGATGTCGTGGCTACGGTCATTCAGATCGCCCGCGAACGCGGCGCTTCAACCATGCCACGCATCGCCGCCATGCTCAAAGCCTGCGACCCCCGCAGTGAAAACGACAACGAGCGTAAAACGTTTTACAAATTCAAGAATTTCCTCTACAAGACGATCCGGATCACCTGAGCGCAACTATCCATAATCTTTGTTACACCAGCAACATAAGAACGATTTTAGATTTTTTAAATTTGGGGTGACATCTTTTGTCCTGAAAATGATGTAGTATCGAAACAGAAATACACTTAAAGCAAATACAATATCGGATTTTAAATTTATGTACTCAAGTGATGCGGACATCAAAATCGAGAAATCTTTTTTGCTGCAAGAAGATGCAAAGACCTATGGTGCACGTTGTTCTGGAGACCTGCTTCATAATCCAAAAAGGTACCGCCTTATCGACTTATTCTGCGGTGCCGGAGGAATGTCCTTGGGCTTTTCAAAAGAATTCGGCCAACCATTTCAATCAGTTTGGGCGAATGATTTCAATCAATATTGTGTTGACACATACAATGCAAACTTTGGGAAACATTGCATTGCCGGCGATATCGTCCAAATACTGGAAAATAAAAAAATTGAAATTCCAAAGGCTGATGTGGTCATTGGCGGCCCTCCTTGCCAAGGATTCAGCCTGTTAAACAAAAATCGTGATAATGATCCGCGAAAGGAACTTTGGCGTCCCTACTTAGAGGTCGTGAAAAGATCCGAAGCTTCAATCTTTGTTATGGAGAATGTTCCACAACTTTTAGGAACCTTTGAGCATGGAGAAATTGTTGAAGCTGCCAAGTCTTTGGGCTTTACAGTATGGCAAGACAAACTAATTGCCGCTGACTACGGGGTCCCACAGACAAGGACAAGAGCTTTTATCATTGGGTGCAAATTTACAGATCCTTCGCTTCTGTTTCCCCCACGGAAAACCCATGCCAAACCCTCGAAAAGTGAGGGCCAAGAAATACTTTCTTTTAACCATCAAGAGTATTTGCCTAAAGCTTCTTTTTGGAGAACAGTAAAAGACGCCATTGGTGACTTACCGGCTCCAGTTGGGACAGAGATAAGGGATGTCCCACCACCTCTAAATTTACACTTTGGAAGGAACCCTACTGAACTCAGCAAAAAAAGATATCGGGCAATTCCTCACGAAGGGATGAACCGCTTCGACCTCCAAAGAAACGCACCTGAACTAACCCCGAATTGCTGGCTGAAAAAAAAGAGCGGGGGGACGGATCTTTTTGGACGACTCTGGTGGGATAGACCTTCGGTAACTGTTAGAACTGAATTTTTTAAGCCGGAAAAGGGCCGGTATCTCCACCCCGAGCAACATCGTCCAATTACACATAGAGAAGCGGCTCGTTTCCAAAGTTTTCCCGACAAATTTGAATTTCAGGGTTCTAAAGTTGAAATTGCTAAACAAATAGGTAATGCGGTCCCCCCCCTTCTAGCAGCAAGAGTCGCTGATGTGGTAAGAATTTTGCTGTCTCAAAGAGATGAGATATGGACACCTTCTCTAGAGAAAAACGAAGCCGAATTATGTCGCGCATAAGGAGTAAAGATACAAAACCTGAAAAAATTGTTCGTTCTTTACTTCACAAAATGGGTTATAGATTTCGATTACACAGGAAAGATCTACCGGGAAAACCCGACATTGTTTTACCTCGACTTCATAAAGTCATTTTTGTTCACGGTTGCTTTTGGCATGGGCACCATGATTGTAAAAGATCAAAGAGGCCGACCTCGAACCAAAGCTTCTGGCAAAAAAAACTAGATCAAAATATCGATCGAGATAAACAAGCTATTTCTGATTTAAAAAAAATCGGCTGGGATGTTCAAGTAATCTGGTCTTGCCAAGTCACAGACTCTGAGCAACTTAAAAAAATTCTTTCAGCGTTCCTTACGGAGTGAAATGGGTAATCAGGATGACACCAGAGAAAATCAGAGCTGATCTTGAAAAATTAATCTGCAAATTTGAAGATGAACTAAAATCGGAGGATTTACGCCATAAAGTAATCGCCCTGATTCCTTGCTTCCAACAATTGCGCAACCTTGGAAAAGCGTTAATTCCGACCACGGCTAAAAGTGCGAGAGAACGAATACTGCATTACTTTGAAAAATATCCTCAAATCATAATCAGTGGGGATGAGCTTCTTGTCGTTTCAGGCATCCAAGAGTACGCACGTAGAGTTCGTGAACTAAAAGTACAATTTGGTTGGTCTATAGTAAGTGGAACGACCGCGAAACAAATGGCTCTCGAAAACGAATTTCCCCTCAGCAGCGTTGATGTTAGAGAAATGAGGCCTTCTGATTATATTTTGACCTCTATTGAACAAGACAGAGATGCTTCTTATCGCTGGAATATGGCAAATGAGATTAGAAGGGAAAAAATTTCAGTCAGGGACAAAATCCTCAAATATTTCCGCGAAAATATCGGTCAAAAAATCACGGGGGAAGAACTAAAATACCTCGCGAAAGACAGATCGGAATGGGCCAGACGGGTACGAGAATTACGAACAGAATACGGATGGCCGATCGTGACTCAAAACACTGGCCGACCAGACCTTGATATCGGCGTTTACATCTTGGAAGCGGACAGACAGAGTCCGGAACATGATCGCCGTATCCCGGACTCTGTCAAAAGAGAAGTATTACGTCAAGATGGTTACAAATGCCAAGCCTGCGGATGGACCCATGAAGATTGGAATCGTTCCGATCCACGGCACCTGGAGTTACATCATAAGAAGCCCCATGCAAAAGGTGGAGAAAACACAACTGGAAATTTAACCACTCTTTGCACAATTTGCCATGATGACATCCATCGCAAAAGTAGATGAGACCAGTTGAAGCACCTATACTTTATTTAATTTCAAAAATAAGAGAAGTCTTCCAATAATTGCTCTACGCGCTCACGGTCCTTGCTGCGCCAAGGGCCGACACAGACAAAATACATCCGCTCCGGACGCAAACAGGTTTGTGCGGCGTCAAGCACCTGAGCCGCATCGACCCCCTGCCAACTGCGTGCTTCATCGGCCAGGGTGCGCATACAGCCGGTCAACTCTCCCCAGCCATACCGTGAAGCCAGATCTTCAACATTGTCACGACTGAAATCCAACCGGTATTGTACCCGTTGCACCACCCGTTGCAATTCATCTGTACCAACAGGTTGCTGGACCTGGTGCGCTTCTTTGAGGAGCACCTCTACCACCGCCACCAGATTGTCGGGGTCCGTGGACAGATCAATGGAAAAAGTACCGCAGTCAGCATACTCTTCCAGACTGGCATCCACGCTGTAGGTTAAACCGGAATCTTCACGAAGACTCAGCATCAGACGACAGGCACCGCCATCCCCCAACACCTGACGTAATGCACGCAGACCGAGCGAGGTAGGGCTGTGGCGACCATCGGTGCGCCATGCCAGTTGAATGGTCACCTGAGAGTCGGAATCTTTAACCCAATGACTGTGCGCAGAACGGGTCGGCAACGCCTGGGGAGAGAACGGCTGAAAGCCCCCCTGACACTGCCCCTGCCAATCTGCCCAGAAATGGGCAACGGCCTTGAACACCTGCTGGACATCCACCGGCCCGGCGACACAGATCACCAGATTATCCGGGGTGTAATAACGCTGATACCAGTCAACAAGATCGTGACGCTGGAAGCGACGAATCGTTTCAGGAAAGCCGATTACCGGCAGTGCCAGCGAATGGTTTTCCCACATCATGCGGCCCATCAGATTATCCGGGCAGACATCGTCACCGTGTTCATTGAAATCGCTCATCGCCTCTTCGAGGACAATGGAGCGTTCGGTCTCGAGTCCTTCAAAACGCGGCGTTTGCAGCAGGTCGGCGAACAATTGTATCCCATCGTTGACTCGGCCGGGATGGACACTGGAAAAATAACTGGTCGTTTCAGCATCGGTTGCCGCGTTGACCGTACCGCCCACCGCCTCAAACGCCTGTTCAATGAGCGGGCCGCTGGCGAAACGGGCATTGCCGCGGAACATCATATGTTCGAGAAAATGGGAAAGACCGGCCTGTGCCGCAGTTTCGTAACGACTGCCGACCCCCACAAAGCAGACCATCTCCACCCGGTGAAGATGAGCACACTGCGTAACCAGCAAGCGGACGCCGTTATCTAAGGTAAAACGCTGAAACTCATGACTCATAATCTATTAACTACTTCACGGATAAAGACAGGGCTTCCGCATCCGCGAAAGCCCTGTTCCATTTGCCACACGCTGTCAGAGCGCCTCACCCCTTGAGCAGTTGGGCGGCTTCTTTGGCGTGATAGGTGATAATCAGGTCTGCCCCGGCACGCTTCATGCCGATCAGGGTTTCCATCACCACCCGATCATGATCGATCCAGCCTTTTTCCGCAGCCGCTTTGACCATCGAATACTCGCCGGACACATTGTAGGCTACCAGCGGCAGATCAAAGCGCTCCTTGATATCACGCAGGATATCAAGATAAGCCAAAGCCGGCTTCACCATGAGAAAATCGGCACATTCATCGACATCGAGGGCTGCTTCGCGAAACGCTTCAATGCGGTTGGCCGGATCCATCTGGTAACTGCGCCGGTCGCCAAACTGCGGCGTGGAATCGGCGGCATCACGGAACGGACCGTAGTAGGCGCTGGCGTATTTCACCGAGTAACTCATGATGGGAATGTGACTGAAATCGTTTTCATCAAGAATGGTGCGAATAGCGGCAATGCGGCCGTCCATCATGTCACTGGGCGCGACAATATCGGCTCCAGCCTGAACATGAGACAAGGCTTCGGCAGCGAGCAGCTTGAGGGTTTCATCGTTGTCGACATCGCCGTCCTTGATCACACCGCAGTGGCCATGATCGGTGTACTCGCACATGCAGACATCGGTGATCACCATCAGGCCCGGCACTTCTTTCTTGATGGCACGGATGGTCTCCTGAATGATGCCGCTGTCGCAGTACGCATCTTTGCCCATGGGATCTTTCTCTTCGGGAATACCGAACAGAATAACCGCCGGGATCCCCAGAGCGTAAACCTCTTTGGCTTCGGCAACGATATGCTCAATGGACTGTTGATAGATACCCGGCATGGACGGGATCTCCTGCTTGATGTCGTTGCCGAAGGCACTGAACATGGGGTAAATCAGATCATCAACACGCAGATGGGTTTCACGCACCATGCGGCGCATGACATCACCACGGCGCAGACGGCGGGCACGGTATTCGGGAAAAAGCATGGGTCATTCTCCTCGTTTATCCGGAATGTCCGGAAGGGTTAAAATAATCAATCAACGCCTGGACCAAACCTTCGAGAGTATACTCCGCCGGTTCAACGGAAATGGTCAGGCCGTGTTTTACCGCTGTGGCCGTGGTTAACGGCCCGATAGAGGCGAGTACCACATGACGTGTCAGTGCAGCCACATCGTCTCCAAGCAGGTCAACAAAGTTATCGACGCTGGAGGAGGAACTGAACGTCACCACATCCACGGCGTTATCGTAAAGCAGGCTGCGCAGTTGCAAGATGCTGCCCTTGGCCGGTAAAGTCCGATAGGCAATCGGGTCATCAACCTGAGCGCCTGCCTGAGTCAGGCTGGATGGAATCAGATCACGGGCCAGCTCAGCACGAGGGTAGAGTACTTTGCGGCCACGCACACCTTCAGCAATCAGCGCCGTCACGACCGCTTCAGCACGATACTCTTCGGGTTGAAGGTCCGGCTGATACCCATACTGCTGCAATGACTTAGCCGTCTTCGGACCGACACACACCAGGCGAACGTCATCGAGAACCGTGTTCGGCAGCGCACATTTTTCCAGGCGGCCGAATACCATGTCCACGGCATTGACCGAGGTCAGGATGAGATCATCATAGTCCGGCAACCGGGCCAGAGCCTCATCCAACGGCTGCCAACTGGTCGGGGGCACGATTTCGATCAGCGGACAGGTGACGGCTGTCGCCCCCTGCGCTTCGAGCAGACGGACAAAGCTCTGCGCCTGGTGAGCCGCCCGGGTAACCAATACCCGCTTTGCGGTTAATGGCAATGTCGCCATCGGTTATTTATTATCCATCTGTTTCATTTCGCCTTCCGGGGCGGAAACATCCAGATCAAACAACGACTGCAAAGCATCGACATAGCACTGGGCACCGTTGTCTTTTTGTGCTTGCTTGAGCACCCGGGTCGGTGGGTGGAGGATTTTATTGATGAGGGCTTGACTCATGGCAGCAATTGCCTTGCGGTCTTTGTCACTCAGGTGCTTGAGATTAGCAAAGGTTTTTTCCAGCTCGGACTGACGCATCTCATCCACTTTTTGTCGCAGGGCCACAATGGTCGGCACCACATCCAAGCCCACCAACCATTGGCGAAACTGGCCGATTTCGTGCTCAATAATCTCCTCAGCAGCGGCCGCCTCTTTCTGGCGCTCCTTAAGGTTGGCATTGACCACCCCCTGCAAATCGTCCACATCATAAAGGTAGGCGTTATTAATGTCGTTGACCCGCGGATCAATATCACGCGGCACGGCAATATCGATGAAAAACATTGGCCGCTGCTTGCGCTGGCGCAATGCGCCATTCACCTGCTCCGAGTTGACAATGAAATTGGTTGCGCCGGTCGAAGAGAGCAGAATATCCACCTGATGCAGATGATCGTGAAAATTCTCAAACAGAATGGCCTGACCGGAAAATTCGTTGGCGAGCTTTTCAGCACGGGCAAAGGTACGGTTGGTCACCAGAACCCGGTCAACCCCGTTGTTCATAAAATGTTTGGCCGCCAGCTCACACATCTCTCCAGCACCCACCAGCATAACGGTTTTACCTTCAATGGTGCCGAAGATCTTGCGGGCCAACTCCACAGCAGCAAACGACACCGATACCGCATTGCCGGCAATATTGGTCTCAGTGCGCACCCGTTTGGCCACGGAAAACGCCTTGTGCAAAAAGCGGTTGAGGATCAGTCCGAGGCTTTTGAACTCAACGGCATAGCCATAGGCCGTTTTGATCTGGCCGAGAATCTGTGGCTCGCCAATCACCATGGAATCAAGACTGGCCGTCACCTTAAACACGTGGCGAATCGCGTCGTCACCGCTGAGGCTGTACAGATGGTCTTCGAGCACCTCCTCATCGAGTTGATGATAGGTGGCCATAAAACGCTTGAGCTGGTTGATGCCAACCTGGGCGTCAGGACCCACGGCATAAAGTTCTACCCGGTTACAGGTGGACACAATCACCGCCTCGGCAATTCCCGCCAGAGTCAGAATCTGTTCGAGAGGAGCCTGCATGTTTTCCGGTGGGAACGCCACCTTCTCCCTCACGGCAACCGGTGCCGTTTTATGACTTAGTCCAACAACAAAGATATCCATATAAAATCCGTGAAACGTTCCCTATTCAGACAATTCCGCCGATCCGATCCGGGGCTTTTGCAACGCCGGTCAACCATTCATGGAGCTGTAACTGTGCAATCCGGGCAAAAGCAGGTTGACTCCAAGGAAGGTAAACAACAGAAAAGCAAAACCGATGATGGCACAAATAGCCGCTCGTCGTCCACGCCAGCCGGTGGTCAGACGACCGTGCAACAAGGCAGCGTATAAAAACCAAGTGATCAGCGCCCAGGACTCCTTGGGATCCCAACTCCAGTAGGTTCCCCAGGCCACGTCCGCCCACACCGCACCGGAGATAATCCCCATGGTCATCAAGGGAAATCCGAAGGTCAGGCACCGATAATTGATCATATCCAGGGTTTCCAACGATGGCAGGCGGTAGTACAGAGCGGAGAATTTCTTACTCTTGAGCATCCGCTCCTGCAGCAGGTAGAAGATCCCCGCAACAAACGCCACGGTGAACACCGCATTACCGAGAAACGCCAGGGCGACATGAATCGGCAACCAGAAACTGTCAAGGGCAGGATTAAGCCCCTGGCCATGCATAGGAACCAGACTGCCCAACAACATCATCAGCAGAACAATGGTGCAGGTGGTCGCGGCCAGGACCACCATGCGCAGCTTCCAGTCAACCACCAGAAACGTTCCGGCCAGAGCCCAGGCAAAAAACGACAACGACTCGTGAAGGTTGGTCACCGGGGTATAGCCGATCTCAACATAACGGGCAATCAGGGTGACAGTATGCAGGGCAAACGCCCCCATCAAGGCAAAGTGGCCCCAACGGTCTATCCCTTTTTTGTTGGCGACGGCACTGAATAGATACAGGGCCGTTGCCACGGCATAACCCACCAACGTCAGCTTAAACAACAAAATATTCAAGCTCATCTTATCCCTCGCGTCTCATACCTTGAAATAAAATACATCGTGCCGACCAAAAGTCGGCGCATCGTGTCCAGCCGTCCATAGTAGGCGCGGGAGAAAACCACGTCAACCGCTTTCCCGGCAACAGCTCGGTTACAGGCCAAACAACTCTCCTTCAACCATCTGACACAGGGCATGACCAAGAAACAACAGCAACTCGGCCCGGCGTCCGGCCTCAGCATCCGGCAAAACCACCAGTGAATCGGTTTCAACATCGGCCCATCGAGTCGAATTGCCTGCGCAGAGTACCGTCACGGCACACTCCAGACCTCGTGCTGTCTGTGCAGCACCAATCACAGCCTCGTCAGACGTTCCGTCAAAGATCAACAGCTGATCGTCCTCACGGGCAACCGCCTGCAAAGCACCACTGTAAAGCTGGCCGGCATCATCGCCCGCCGCAACGGCAGAACGGACCCCGGTCCCCGGCTCGATATAGACGACCGGCAACGGTGGGCGTTCGGTATTCAGTTGATAGGCAAAAGCCTGAGCAACCGCCATGGCAATCGGAGTCATCATTCCGCTGCCGATAATCAGCAGCCGCTGCTCCTGAGCGAACGATTCCGCCAGAGAGGCGGCCAGAGGATCAAGGATATCGGCACATAGAGCCAACCCCTCTTCGAGACATTGGTTGTGCTCCTGAAACAGGCTAAAAAGTTTGCTTTCAGACATAATATAAGATGAACACTCCTTAAAAGAACGGACAACAGATACCCCGCGAAAGAATGGCGTATATCCGGGCAATTGCCCTACCTTAGCACAGTTTTGTATCGGGATAAAACCTTCGAAAAGAGACGGATTTACTGTTTGCGTTGCACAATAAACCCTTGCTTTTTGCCAGATCTGTTCCTATCATTGAAAGCGATTTATCACTCAGTAGAGGAGGAAACAATCTCATGGCTAACGATAACGTTTTACAGTTTACCGATGATAATTTTGATGCGGAAGTTCTCAAAGCTGACCAGCCCGTGCTGGTCGACTTCTGGGCCACCTGGTGCGCCCCTTGTAAAGCGATCGCTCCGGTTATTGACGAGCTGGCCAATCAGTTCAGTGGTCAAGTCAAAATCGGCAAGGTAAATGTGGATGAAAACCCCAACACTCCCGGCCAGTACGGCGTGCGCGGCATTCCGACTCTGGTGCTGTTTAAGAACGGTGAAGTGGTGGACCAACTGGTTGGCGCGATTCCCAAGAATCAGCTTGAGGAGTTCATCAACAAAGCGCTGTAAACCAGAGCAACATCAAGTAACACACAAAAAACCCGGAGTTTCCCTCCGGGTTTTTTGTTCAAGACTCTTGTACCGCCGCGTCGCTGGCAGCACGCAACAGACGAAACACCTGGCGATAAGCGCGTTTATCCTGTGGGCCGCGATATCCATTGAGCCATTTTTTCAATTCGGCCACATCCAAAAGAGGCAATAATTCCTGCACCTCATCCATGGCTGCAGCGCGTTGGGTCACATCACACAACCGCTCACGCAACTGTTCCAGCTGGTGAGTGCGTCGATTCTGATCCAGTTGCTGCTGATGTTCACCGGCCAGAAAGGCGCGCAACTCGTCACACTGCTCCGGTTCGCGGCGCAATAGCCCGGAAAAAAACTTAAGTTGGCGCTTGCGCGATCCATGTCCACGGGTCTGACGAACGTCATTCAGGGCCTTGGACAGAAGATCATTTAACGGCAACAGAGCCACTTCGGCATCCGGCAGTTCAGCCAGCTCCCAGGCCATCTGTTCAACTTCCTTGGCCGCCCTCTTCTTGGCTGACCGGCTTGGCTCCATCCCCTCATCCACCATCAAAACTCCTTACGACTGTCCAGCAACAGGGTCACCGGTCCGTCATTGATCAATGACACTTTCATGTCGGCCTGAAACACCCCACACTCGACAACGATCCCGCGCTCACGCAACCGAGCGACAAAGCTCTGATACAGGGCATCGGCCTCATCCGGTGGCGCTGCGGCGGAAAAACCCGGACGCCGTCCTTTGCGACAATCGGCCAACAAAGTAAACTGAGACACCGCCAACACCTTGCCGCCGGCCTGTTCCAGCGACAGGTTCATTTTGCCGGCCTCATCTTCAAAAATACGCAGGTTGACCACCTTATCAACCAGATAATCGACATCCGCCACACGGTCGTCGCGGGCCACACCAAGCAAGACCAGAATGCCCTGATCGATGGCACCGGTGGTGTCACCATCTACCTGCACATCCGCCTGAGTCACCCGTTGCAATACCGCTCTCATGCATCCCCCTGCCATCGTTGCACCACCTGGGCCGCTTCACTGGCCGTTCGGATAACGGCATCGAAATGCGCCGCTTCAGCGCTATCGTCACCCACCAGAATCGTTTTCATCCCCAAGCGGGCGGCAGTATGCAGATTGGGCACGGAATCTTCCACCATAATACTGCACTGAGGCGAAACACCACTGGCCTTGAGCACGGCCCGGTAAGGAGATTCCTGTGGTTTGGGGATATAATTACTCACCCGGATATCGTAGATCGCTTCAAAACAGCGCTCAATTCCCAGACAGCCGAGCACCCGCTGGGCATGGTCGCGACTGCCATTGGTAAACACGAATTTTCGCGCACGAATTCGCCCCAGTTCCTGTTCGAGACGCGGATCAGCACTCAGACGGCTGGGCACATCAATATCATGCACATAATCAAGATAATGCTCGGCATCCGCACCATATTCCTGAATCAAACCCTGCAGGGTCACGCCATACACCGCCCAGTAGTGCCGCCGCAATCCGTCGACACGCTCGGGAGCAATGCCAACCACTTCATGCATGTAGCGGTTAATACGGACATCAATCAAGTTGAACAGGTTGTGTTCAGCGCTGTAGAGAGTGTTGTCGAGATCAAAGAAAACCGCGTCCATCAGGCCTCCGGCCATGGATAATCACCGGTAAAAACCTGTTCGGCGGGGCCGGTCATCATCACCGCCTCATCATCGCGATATTCCAGGGTTAATACGCCGCCACGCAGGTGGTTACGGATGGTGCGCCTGGTACGACCGGTGAGAAATCCGGCCACAGTAACGGCTGAAGCCCCGGTGCCACAGGCGAGGGTCTCCCCGGCACCACGTTCCCAGGTGCGCTGGCGCACTTCCGAATCAGAGATGATTTCGACAAATTCAACATTGATCCGTTCGGGAAACAACGGATGATTTTCCAGCAGCGCGCCCCAATAGGCAACATCGAACTGCTCGACATCATCAACATAAACAACACAGTGCGGATTGCCCATGGACACACAACTGGCAGTAAAGGTGCGGTTTTCAACACGGATTTCAATCTCTAAAGCCTGGTCCTGTTGCGGGCCAGTCATGGGGATCTGGCCTCGCTGCAAACGCGGCTGGCCCATATTAACCGTCACCTGACTGATGGCGGGGTTGTCCGTATCCGCCGTCACATCGACACTCAACACGCCGGCGAGGGTTTCGATGGTCAGCTGCGGACCCCGATCCGGCTGCTGATCACACAGATACTTGGCCACGCAGCGAATACCGTTGCCGCACATCTGCGCCTCGCTGCCGTCGGCATTGAACATACGCATACGCGCATCGGCACAATCTGAGGGCAAAATCAGAATCAACCCGTCGGAACCGACCCCGAAATGGCGATCGCTGATGCGGACGGCCAGCTCTTCGGGACGAGACACGTTCTGCTGAAACCCGTCGACATACAAATAATCGTTACCGGCCCCATGCATTTTAATAAATTTCATTGCGCTTCCTCCGTAACAGTCTGTGGCATCGCATCAGGACCATCCTCCCGGCTGTCAACAATCCGGGTGTCGGCCAGGCGATCACTCCAGCCGCGCTGTTGCTCATCACGCCAGATGGCGACAAAACCGGCTCCCAAGCACAACAACGATAACACACTTCCCGTTGAGCGTAATACGGTCTGGGCCATCGTTAAAGGCGCCCCATTGTCGCTGACCACCCGCACGGCAAAGAGGACTTTCCCCAACGTTTGCCCCGTAAGGTAATGACCGAGAAAAAAATAAAGAAACGCCATCAAAACGATCAACAGATAACAGGCCAGTCGCAACAGTGCATCCTGGCGCACGTGTTCAAGCCATTGCCCCTGAGTCCAGCCTTGTAGATGCCAGGCCACCACAGCAAACAGGGCCAGCAATCCGACCAGGGCGAGCAGATCGACCAGTGTTGCCAGGACTCGACGCCACATCAGCTGGACGGGTCGCTCTTGCGGCTCAGCCGCGCACCACCCTTCCCAGTTATTCGTTGTTTCATGGGGATCATCAAGCAAAAAAGAGGGCAGCGCCATCTGTTCAGCACACGACGCATTGTTCGATGCACCTTTGCGTTGTTTTTCAACGGCACGTAACGGCGACATTCCGGACAGAGCCTTCACCGGCGTGGAAAAAATTTCCGCGCGCTTTTTCAACTCTTCGGGGCTGAACAGCAGCCCCTCGCCAGGCACGTCAGACTTTCCCGCAGCATGGCGGGCCAGCAATGGCTGGCCACACTTTTTACAGGCGCTCAATTCGTCGAAGCTGCAATAACCACACTGGGGACAACGCATCTATCTCATTCCGAAACAAGTTGTTGGCGCGGGATACGGTTCAGATCACCATACTGATATTGCAAGATGGCCATCAATGCCATCCCGGCGGTTTCCGTCCTCAAAATACGCGGTCCAAGACCTACAGCCACAAAGCCGTGCTCAACCGCCAGAGCAACCTCCTCTTCCGTCAGCCCCCCTTCCGGCCCCACCACCACAGCAACTCGGTCGGGAGAGATTTCCGGCAGCACGTGTTGCAGCGGCTGGTCCGCCTGCTCCCACAACACCAGTTTCACATCGGCATCGCAGAGCCGTAACGCTTCGTCAAAACAGCACAGAGCCGTAACTTCGGGCAACCAGGAACGTTCCGACTGGCGGGCGGCCTCGGTAACAATTTTCTGCCACCGTTCGAGTTTGCGGGCGGCTTTGGCCGGAGCAATGGGGTATTGACAGCGCCGACAGCGCACCGGCACCACCTGCTGGACGCCAAGTTCTGTGGTTTTCTGCAGAATCAGATCCAACTTGTCACTGTGCGGCAGCCCCTGAATCAGAGTCACCGGCAGAGCCGTTTCCTGTTCCAGCCAGTGACGAAGCCGCGTCACACGACAACGTTTTGGTGAAATTTCGTCGATTCGGCACTCGGTACAGCCACCACGGCCATCACACAAAACAATCCGGTCATCCGTACGCAATCGCAACACGGTGCTAATGTGATGAGCGACATCGCGCGGGAGGTCTGCACTGGTGTGGGTAAATGTTATCTGAGGAGTAAAAAAGCGCCGCATCAGCCACCGAGTCGATACTGGATACACGCCCATTCCTCATCATAGAACAGGTCAGGGGCATTCAACCCCAAAGTTGAAAAGGCTGTGGTCACCAACGGCACCTTCTCGTCAAGAATACCGGACAGAATTAACACGCCGCCAGGACGAACACGATCAATCAGAGCCTGAGCCAGGCGAATATTTTCTTCCGCGAGAATATTGGCCAGCACCACGTCATACATTCCCGTTAACTCTTCGAGCAACGTATCCGTGACCTCAACACGATCCGTTGTCTCATTCAGGACACAGTTTTCGCGCGCTGTTTCACAGGCGATGGGGTCAATATCGCAGGCAACAACTTGTTCGGCGCCGAGGGCAGCGGCAGCAATGGCCAGGATACCGGAACCGGTACCCACATCAAGAACATCATGAATCGGCTCACCGTCATCGAACAACGCAGCCAGCGTCTCCAGGCACAAGCGGGTCGTGCCGTGGGTGCCGGTTCCAAATGCCATGCCTGGATCAAGCGTAACCACCACATCATCATCTTGGCCGGAAAACGCTTCCCAGCTGGGTTTGATCACTAATCGCGTCCCGATTCGCGTCGCCTGAAAGTGCTGCTTCCACCCTTCCGCCCAGTCCTGCTGACCGACATCCGCGACACTGACATCCACCGCATCCAGACCAGGAAAAAATTCAGCCAGACGCTTCAAACAGTCCTCAACCGAAGCAACGCACTGCGCTGCCGGCAGATCTGCGTCAAAATAGGCTTTAATTGTAAATATGTCACTGTCTGTCTCATCCGGGTCCGGCGGGACAAACGTATCCAACTGTCTTTCCTCAACCACAACACCGACGCTGCCAAGCTCATAAAGCTCATGACACAACACATCGGCACAGGGCACAGGAACACAGACCTTGATTTCCATCCATTTATCAGTCATTTCGCTTATGTAGCAAAGCTGCCTGTTAAAGGCAATAAAAAACCTTGACAGACCCCCAACCGGTACGTTTAAATTTTACCCTCAGCTAATGAAGCTCATACCAGATAAAGCATAAGAATACCATCATTTAAAAATGTTTTTTTATGAGAGACGCACAGATTGTACTTGCGGAACAAGTAAGACCTGATATAAACCATAACAGAGGTCTAATGAATCGCTTATGACACACAACCTGACAGTCTTTCTGCTTTCTGACGCCACCGGTGAAACAGCTGAGAATATTGTTACGGCGGCATTAACCCAGTTCAAAGGGCAGTCAGTACAGATTAACAGAATCAGCAACGTTCGCACGAAAAATCAGGTTTACGAAGCTCTGGATGCGGCTGCAGAACGCCGCGCCATGGTGATTTACACCATGGTCAATTGTGAGTTATCGCGCCTGGTTCATGATGAGTGTGAAGCCCTTGGCTTGACGAGTCTGGACATCATGACGCCGTTACTGATGAAATGCTCGGAATTTTTCGGCGCGACGCCGAATGAGACACCGGGCTTGCTACACAGCGTGGATGAAGAATATTTTAGACGGATTGAAGCGGTCGAATTCACCGTCCGCAACGACGACGGCCAGGAAGTTCGCTTTCTCAACAATGCGGACATCGTTCTGGTTGGCGTGTCCCGCACCAGCAAAACCCCACTGTCCATCTACCTGGCGCACCGCGGCTGGAAGGTGGCCAACATTCCGCTGGTGCATGGAATTGATCCGCCAAAAGAACTGTTAAAAATGGACCACAAACGGGTGGTTGGCCTATTGATCAATCCTGAACGCTTGGTGGAACTGCGCGCATCACGGTTACGCAACCTCGGCCAGGATCCCAAAACAGCCTACGCCGATTTTGAACAGATTGAACTGGAACTAAAACAGGCACGGAACTTTTTCCGCCGTCAGAAGTGGGCCACGGTCAATGTCACCGGCAAAGCCGTTGAGGAAACCGCCAACGAGGTTCTGGTCAAACTAAAACTCAAATAACCTTCAGCTTCAGGCTGATTTGAACGAAGCAGTTATTGCTGCACCACAGTAAAAATAAAGGAGATTAACCATGAAAATTCTCGTTGTTGAAGATGAGAAAAAAGTCGCCAGCTTTATCAAGCGTGGCCTCGAAGAGGAAAACTTTACAGTCGATATCGCTGCAAACGGCGAAGAAGGTCTTTATATGGCGGAAAGCAACCATTATGACCTGATCCTGATGGACATTATGCTGCCGAAAAAAGACGGCCTGACGGTCATCAAGGAACTGCGCAGCAAAGAAGTGACCACACCGGTACTGTGCCTGACCGCCAAAGACAGTGTCGAAGATATTGTCGCCGGACTTGACAGCGGCAGCGACGATTACCTGACCAAGCCGTTTGCTTTTGCCGAGTTGCTGGCCCGCGTTAAAGCGCTGGTCCGTCGTGGTGCCAAAGACCGCGGTGCAGAGATTTATTTTGCCGATCTGCGCCTCGACCCGGTCACCCACAAGGTATGGCGTGCTGACAAAGAGATCGATCTGACGGCCAAGGAATACGGCCTGCTCGAATATTTTATGCGCAACCCCAACCAAGTATTGACGCGAACGATGATTGCCGAACATGTCTGGGATTACACCTTCGACTCGTTCACCAACATCATCGATGTCTATGTCAACTATCTGCGTAAAAAAATCGACAAGGATTACAGCAAAAAACTGATTCACACCATTCGTGGTGTCGGTTACGTTCTCAAGGAGGACTAATTGCTGAGTACGGCAAAAAGTCGTCTTACTCTGATTGTCGCGCTGGCACTGGCGGTGGCTATGGCCGTCAGTGCTGGCGTTACCTGTCTGGTTCGTGCCACTGACTGGTCGGCAAACGTGCGCCTGCTGACTATTGTCGTTTGCTTTATCCCGATAATCGCTCTATTCACTCTGGGCTTCCGCCTCGCCCTTAACATCCACCGCCGCACCCTGATGCAACTGGTCGAAAACTTCCAAGACATGTCGATCGACCACCTGTCGACGCGGGCTGACTTTTCTACCAGCTGTGTTGAACTGGCCATTCTACGTGACGAATATAACGCCATGCTTGAACGATTGGAGAGTGCCGTACAACGGGTGCGCCAGTTTTCCGGGGATGCCTCCCATGAGTTGCGTACACCGTTGACCATTTTGCGAGGCGAAACGGAAGTCACTCTGCACTGGGCCAAAACACCGGAAGAATTTCGCGCTGCGCTGCAATCCAACATGGAAGAGATCGACCGGATGGGCCGCATTCTTGAGGATCTGCTCACTTTGGCCAAAAGCGAGTCGGGCGAACTGCCTCTCTCCATCGGCCAACTCAGTCTCAGCGATCTGGTTCAGGAACTTTACATTCAGGGCAGAACCCTGGCCGAAGGCAAGGACATTACAGTCTCACTGCACCATGGTGCCGACTCGGAAGTCTCCATTCGCGGCGATGATCTACGACTGCGCCAGCTGTTTCTCAATTTGCTAAGCAACGCCATCCGCTACACCACTGAAGGAGGTCGGGTGGATATTGATATCTCCCGTCATGACGATACCGTAACCGTTGCGGTGATCGACAGTGGCATCGGTATTGCGCCGGAACATCTGCCGCATATCTTTGAGCGCTTTTACCGCACCGATGAAGCGCGTAACCGCGCCCATGGCGGCACGGGATTGGGGCTGGCCATCGTTAAATGGATCACCGAAGCCCATGACGGGACCATCCGTGTCACTTCAACCGTCAACGAGGGCAGCCGTTTTGAAGTGTGCCTGCCCCTTGCCGGACCAACACTTGGTGAAGAGTCGAAGGACAAAAACTGACCCTGTGCAAAAGCACAGTCGCACTTCTCATAAATTGTTCTTGAAAAAACCATGAAACACGCCTTTCATCTTGATCTCTACTGCCCTTAGAATGCACCATAGTCATTTGAAAAAAGCCGCATTTTTTGATCCAGCCGAATTTACGTTGTCAATCGGTGACACCATTGATTCCGTTTCACGTCAGACTGTATGGAGGTACCCACATGAAGCGTTTAACCTGCGCCTTTATAACTTTGACAAGCATGCTCCTCGTTCCCCTGCTGTGTTGGGGAAACACACCTGACTTTGTCAAACTGACCAAGGAACTTAAACCGGCGGTTGTCAATATCAGTTCTTCAAAAACCGCTGATGCCCACAGTTCCATGCTCAACCAGTTCGATTCGCGCCATCGCGATTTTTTTGAAGAATTTTTTGAAAACTTCTTCCAGGGCCGCGAAATGCCACAGCACAAACAAAAATCGCTCGGTTCCGGATTCATCATCTCTTCTGACGGTTATATCCTCACCAACGACCATGTGGTCGACGATGCCGACGAGATTACGGTTCAGCTGGCCGGCGGTAAAACCTACCCGGCAACGGTCAAAGGCATTGACCAGAAACTGGACCTGGCTCTGTTGAAAATCGACAGTGACGAGACACTGCCGACCGTCAAACTCGGCAATAGCGACCGCCTCGAAATCGGCGAATGGGTGATGGCTATCGGCAACCCGTTTGGCCTGGAACAAACCGTCACCGTCGGCATTGTTTCAGCCAAGGGACGCGTCATCGGCGCCGGTCCTTACGATAACTTTATTCAAACCGACGCCTCAATCAATCCCGGCAACTCCGGTGGTCCTCTGTTCAACACCCGCGGCGAAGTGGTCGGTATCAATACCGCCATTGTCGCCGGAGGGCAGGGGATCGGCTTCGCCATCCCCATCAACGCGGCCAAAAACATCTTGCCTCAACTCAAGGAAACCGGTCATGTCACACGCGGCTGGTTAGGCGTTACCATTCAGCATGTTTCGGAAGAACTGGCCGATTCTTTTGGTCTCGACACGGCAGAAGGGGCACTGGTTTCATCCGTCGCCAGCAACTCTCCGGCAGAAAAAGCCGGTCTGCAACGCGGTGACATCATCCTGCGCCTCAACGACCAAAAAATTACCACAATGACCGACCTGCCCCGGTTGGTCGCAGAGATCCCGGTTGGAGAAAACGCTGACGTGACTGTTTTTCGCCACGGCGAAGAAAAAACATTTGAGGTTGAAGTCGGCAAAATGAGTGATGATGGCAGTCCGGTCAAAGTGACCAGCCGCACCAACGTTCTTGGGCTAACGGTCATGGAGATCTCCCCGGAGTTGCGCCGTCGTCTGAACATTCAGGCCAAGCAAGGTGTCGTCATCACCGCAGTCGAGCCGAACAGCGCATCTGCGGAATCGGGGCTGCGTCCCGGCGATGTGATCATTGAATTCAACAATCAGGAGATCGCCACACCGCAGGAATTCAAAGTGGCTCTGGAAAAATCAGCCAACAAAACCATCCAACGGCTGTTAATCCAACGCGGTAAAGGACTGTTCTTTATCGCAATTAAGACAGAAAAATAACGTGCTGGGCATCACAGTCGCCTCCCCTGAAAACCGGGATAAATACTCGAAGATTTCGTGTTGTCAGAGCACGAGCTGCCACCACCGCGTGTCGTCGCCGCACCACGCAGTTACGACACGCGGTTTTCCGGTGGCGGGAGATCATGCTTCTGTGCATTTGCACAGTGTTTTAGCCAGGGTGCTATGCTAGCTTTAATCATATGCGCATAAAACTTAAACACCAAATACTGATGGCACCGGCAGCGGTTTTGCTGATTATGAGCCTGCTGTTGGTCTTTCTTCAATACACCTACTGGGACCTGTCTGTCGAACGACGCCAGGCAGCGAACTTGGGCAAGGTGTTTATTTCGCTGGCGGAAGCAGACTTGGCGGCCAAACGGATTCACGCCCTGTCCACCGCACTGCGGCGCAATTTTATTCTCAACGCACCCAAGCTGGAGGAGATGGACCAGCTTTACGAGCATCTTTCCAGTGCCATTGATCGCACCCTGCTCTATCTGGAAGTTCCCAAAGAAACCGTCACGGTTCTTAATCAGGCTGTTGCCGATCTCGATCCGGCCGACGGCATTGATACGGAACGCTTTATCGAATCTCTGTCGATCCTGCGTCCGCAATTGATCACCCTGATTGAAACCGCGCGCAGCCAGCGCGGCAAACTGAATAATCTCAAAAATGAATACATGGACGAACTGGTCGCCCGCACCGCGCTGGTGTCGTTGATCGTCCTCAGCGCGGCCATCGTTTTGGGCATCCTGCTGTCGCTGTTTTTCTCCCGGCGCATTCTGCGCCGCATCCAGCGTATCTCCAATGGCGCCAGCAGTCTGGTGCGCGGAGAACGTGATTTAGTCAGCGCCCCGGAGACCATCAGTGATGAACTGGACGACCTGACCGTCTCTCTGTTCAATATGGCCGACAAACTGGTCCGGGTGGTTGGCGCGGAAAAACTGCTCGAAGGCGGCGAAGAGGAACGGCGGCGCATTGCCCGCGATCTTCACGACCAGACCCTGTCCGACCTCTCTTCTGTTCTGCGTGACATTCAAGAGTTGAAAAACGGCAGTTGTGCGGACGTCGCGAACAGATTGGAGGAAGAATTACAAAGCGCCATCAACAATCTGCGCGCGGTTATGGACGACCTGCATCCACAAACATTGGATGTGCTCGGCCTGAATGCCGCCCTGCAATCACATATCGAAACCCATCGCAACAGCAATAACGGCAAACAGATGGAAACTCACTACTATGCCTCTGAAGCCGCCGAAGATTTAACCCTGTCTAAATCACAACAACTTCACCTGTACCGCATCGTTGTCGAAGCTGTGCACAATGTGTATAAACATTCCAGAGCCACCCGTTATGAAGTAAATTTTGATTTTTGCAATGATCAGGTGATGATCTCGGTTGAAGACAACGGCAACGGCTTCACCCCTGGCCAAGAAATGCTGGGACGCGGTCTGCATAACATACAAGAGCGTGCCAGAACCATTGGTGCCACGGTGGCCTGGAAACCTTCACGCTTTTCAAGTGGCACCCGTTTTGAGCTAACCATGCCGGTTGCGAAAAGGTCTCAACACAACGACAAGGCGGCATAAACACCGCTACTGCCTCGCAAGAGGATAGAGGAGAAACAGGTCATGGATCCCGTTCAAATTATCATCGCAGAAGACAACCCCAAGGACTTTGAATTTCTTGAGCACCTGCTGGCGGAACACTTGCAGCAGTCCTTTCAGGTTTCCCGTGCCAACAACGGCGAAGATGCGTTAAAAATGGCTCTGGACAGTGAGCAACCCCTGGTCATCAGTGACATTCAAATGCCCGGCATGAACGGCATTGATTTTGCCAAGTCGCTATGGGACAAAAAACCACAGGCGCGAATCATCTTCTGGAGTCAGTTCAAAGACGAGATGTATGTCCGCTCTTTGCTGCGCATCGTACCGCCGGAAACGGTTTACGGCTACATTCTCAAATCCAACACCAAAGAGCGAATTGCCGGTGCCGTGGTCACGGTTCTCATCGATGAACAATGTTGGATAGATCCTGAAGTACGCAAAGTCCAGGGGCGCACCGGTCACAGTCAGACCGCACTGTCCGACATCGAATTTGAAGCCTTGATTGATATCTCGCTGGGCTTGACCGATAACCTTATCGCTCAGCGGCGTTACCTGTCGCGGCGCGGCGTACAGAGTCGCCTCAATTCGCTGTACAACAAACTCAGTATCGATCAGGAGCAGTTTCAGGCCGAAAAAGTCGGCGAAGCATTTAACCCGCGCAACCGAGCTGTTTCCGTTGCCATTCACCGTGGCTTAATCAATTCCTTTGAACTGGAGCACGAAGAAAAAGAGCTGCAAAAATGGCTGGTGCAGTTCAAACAACGACACAAAATCAACGACTGACAGCAAATATTCTGTCCATTTCTCGCCACTAAAGGCCGAAATCCGCCACCTGCAGATTTTGGCCTTTTTTTATTCTAAGAACCGTAAACGGAAAAAGCATGAAATAACAACGTTCTGTAGAATAAAATAAGTCGTTTTCTTCAACGCAAAGTTGGCACTAAGGTTGCTCTTTTCTACCCGACAGCCATTTAAGCTTGAAAGGGGAATTTTTCTTATGATCACTGCAGTCTGGAACCGCCTTTGGGAGATGCACGATGAGGTGAAATCTCTCACGTTGTTCAATCCGAAAGACACCATTAAAAAGCATCTTCACTTTAAAGAGGGCCTGCAGGAAAAGGACGCGGACCTTGTTCATGAAATCGAGGACGCTCCAGCAGAGCATCTGGACCGTTTGCGTACCTCCCCAGAGGGAATGCACGAAGAGGACCCGGGCAGTTATTCCACACGCCAGAAAGCCGGTCTGTGGTTAGGCCCTCTGCTGTTCATCACCATGCTGCTGATCCCCACCCCGGCCGGTATGGAACCTTCGGCGCAGAAAATGGCCGCTGTGGCCCTGCTTATGGCCACCTGGTGGATGTGTGAATCCATCCCCATCCCGGCGACCAGCCTGCTGCCATTGATGCTGTTTCCACTGCTCGGCATCATGCACACCAAAAGTGCCGCAGCGCCGTACGCCAGCCATCTGATCTTTCTGTTCATGGGCGGCTTTATCATTGCCCTTTCCATGCAACGCTGGGATCTCCACCGCCGCATCGCCATGACCATCGTCAAGCTGGTCGGTTTTTCTCCCAGTCGGCTGATTTTCGGCTTCATGGCAGCCACCGCCACCCTGTCTGCCTTTGTTTCCAACACGGCGACCGCTGTTATGATGATGCCCATCGGTCTGGCCATCATCAGCCATGTTATCGACGAGGGGAAAAAAGAGGGTCTCGACAAGGAGATCGACTTCTCTCCTGAGCATTTCTCTTTCGGTCTCAATCTGATGCTTGGCATTGCTTATGCCGCATCCATCGGTGGCATGGCCACCCTGATCGGCACTCCCCCGAATACGGTTCTCGCCGGCTATTTGAATAAAACCTATGGCTTTGAAATCAGCTATGTTGATTGGCTGAAAGTCGGTGTCCCTCTGGTTGCCGTCATGCTGCCCATTTGCTGGCTGTGGCTAACCCGGGTTGCCAACCCGATGAAGCTGAAGAAAGTTCCCGGTGGTCGCGAAATGATCCTCGACGAATTGAAACAGATGGGGCGTATGTCAAGCGGCGAAAAATGGACTGCTATCGTCTTTGGTCTTACCGCACTGGGCTGGATTTTCCGCAAACAACTCGGCTTTTTATTTCCTGACCCGACCCTGGTTACCGATGCCGCTATTGCCATGACGGGTGCGCTGGTGTTGTTTATGATTCCCGTCAACATGAAGAAAAATATTTTCGTCATGGACTGGCACTGGGCGTCAAAAATGCCCTGGGGTGTTCTGCTGCTTTTCGGCGGCGGACTGGCTATGGCGGCCGGATTCAAGCAAACCGGCCTGGCCACCTGGATCGGTTCTCAGGTGAGTCTGCTCAACAATGCCCCGATTCTGGTTCTGATTGTAGCGGTCACCGCACTGATCATCTTCCTGACTGAGCTGACCTCCAACACCGCAACCGCGGCCATGGTTATGCCAATTCTCAGCGCTGTCGCCATCGGCATTAACCAAAGTCCGCTGTTGTTGGTCATCCCGGCAGCAATCGCCGCCTCCTGCGCGTTCATGCTACCGGTCGCAACACCGCCCAACGCGATCGTTTTCGGTTCCGGCTATGTCACCATCCCGCAGATGGTTCGCAGTGGATTTGGTCTCAATGTCATCGGCATCATCTTCACAACAATCATCACTTACCTGTTGGTTATCCCGGTGTTTAACATTGTCATTGGCACGTTGCCGCTATGGGTCAAATAGGTTTCGACCAAGTCATCGAAAAAACAACGGCATCAGATTCTCCTGGTGCCGTTGTTCCTTACCCGTTGTTCCTTACAATTTCATCGTCGCTTCACGGTTTTAAAAACGCCCGACGGACCTTCATAGAACGATTTTCCACAAAAAAAGGCGACAGGATCGGCCCCGTCGCCCTTTCTTACTCTGAAATCTGTTTCTTTATTCATCTATTTTACGGCACAGGCCTCGCGCAACAGTAAGCGCAGCATCGATCTCGGAAAAGATACTATCCTCACCAATTTCATCGTAAAGATGGGTTTTCTGGAGTTTCTTCAGCAGATGCGGTCGAACTCCCGACAACATCAGTTGCGTCCCATCGCGCTGGGTTTTCTCCAGAACATCTTCCAGCACCCGAATCGCCGTGGCATCAATGGTGAAAATATGGCGCATACGCAAAATCAGAATCTGCGGCGGTTCTTTGATAAGGCTCAGTGTATCTTTAAACTGATTGGTCGCACCGAAAAAAAACGGTCCGTGAATTTCAAAAACTTCCACACATGAAGGGATCTGGCGACCACAAATCGGCTGATCATCCTCCTCATCCTCTTCATCATTGATTTCACGGCTGATATGCCGGACTTCGGTAGCATTGGCCATGCGCTGCATAAACAACAGCGCTGACAAAACCACGCCCGTCTCAATAGCCACGGTCAAATCAACAAACACCGTCAGCACAAAAGTGGTCAGCATAACGACAATGTCGTTGCGTGGCGAACGGAACAACTTGATAAAGTGCCGCCACTCACTCATGTGATAGGCAACAATCAACAGGATCGCCGCCAGTGTTGCCATGGGAATCAAACGCGCCCAGCGCCCAAACAACATCATGATCAACAGCAATGTCAGGGCATGAACAATGCCCGACACCGGCGAGGTTCCACCGCTTTTCACATTGGTTGCGGTGCGGGCGATCGCTCCGGTGGCCGGAATACCGCCGAACAGGGGGGACACCATATTAGCCACGCCTTGAGCGACAAGTTCCATATTCGACTTATGCCGCCGCCCGGTCATCCCATCCGCCACCACAGCGGACAACAACGACTCAATAGCAGCCAACAGGGCAATGGTCAGAGCCGGTGAAATCAATTGTGGAATCATCGCCAGATCGACTGTGGGCAGATGCGGCATGGGCAGCGTGGAAGGAACATCACCAAAGGCACTGCCAATGGTTGCCACCGGCCAGTCCATCAGATGAACCAGGACCGTGGTTACCAGCAGGGCGACAATGGAGCCGGGAACCTTTTTGGTCACCTTCGGCCAAAACAGCAGAATCACCATGGCCAGTCCGGCAATGATTACGGCATGCATGTTGAGCGTATCAATCGCTTCAGCGTACAAGGTGATCCGGTCAACAATCCCCTCTGCCGAACGACTCAGGGTCAGACCAAACAGGTCCTTGCCTTGCGTGATGGCAATAATCAGGGCAATACCGCTGGTAAAGCCGATGGTCATCGGATAGGGAATAAATTTAATCGCCCCGCCAAGGCGACATATCCCCATTACGATCAACAAAGCACCGGCCATGATGGTGGCAACCGCCAATCCGCCATAGCCATACTGCTGAACAATGGAAAATACCACGACGATAAACGCCCCGGTGGGGCCACCGATCTGCACCCGACTGCCACTGAGCAATGAGATGAGAAAACCGGCAATCACTGCGGTATAAAGCCCCTGCTCCGGTTTAACGCCTGAAGCAATCGCAAAGGCAATGGCCAACGGTAAAGCAACAATCCCGACGATCATGCCGGACAATAAATCTTCCACCAGCCGCTGACGGGTGTAGCCCTCTTTGAGGCAACACCACAGCTCTGGTACCAAACGCGAAGTCATCAGCATCCTCCTGATAAGTTCGTCGTCAGGTAGATATCAGATGGTCATGGTCTTTACACGAGACACGGGACAGGGTAAAGGCGGGGCCAGGTGATAGGTACCTTACGAATCTTCAATTTCAACCTGAAAAAAAACGCATCAGGCCCAAGTCTCGTTAGGCGATGTCCACCACGGACACCGTCTGGCAGGTCGCTACTCTAAGGCTTTTCGCAAGGCGATGCAAGGCAGGATCAAAAAAAAGACGTAAATGGGGGGCGCGAGAGACAACATCTCGCAAATATTCACATTTTAGCGGCGCAGCTGGTAGCGACGCACGGCTTGGTTGTGTTCTTTGAGCGTCTTGGAAAAGTAATGGGCACCATTGCCGGTGGCGACAAAATACAGATAGCTTTCATCCGCCGGATAAGCCGCCGCCCTGAGAGCATCAAGGCCGGGGTTGGCGATCGGCCCTGGGGGCAAGCCGCGATGAACATAGGTGTTATAAGGCGTCGGCGTGCGCAAGTGGGTGCGAGTCAGGTTGCCGTCAAAATTGCCCAGGCCATAGATCACCGTCGGATCAGCCTGCAGCAACATACCGCGTTTAAGGCGGTTATGAAACACCGCTGAAATCAGCGACATCTCGTCAACGTTACCCGCCTCTTTCTGAATGATTGAGGCGAGAGTCAGCAACTGCAATTCGTTTAATCCCTGCTCTGCAGCGGCGGTCAGCAGGGAGTTGTCAAGATGACGACGCATCTCTGTGACCATGGTGGTCAACACGGAGGATTCACTGACACCGGGGGCGAAACGGTAGGTTTCCGGGAACAGATAGCCTTCCAGGGCGTCCACGCCCAGCGCATTGAGGAAGTCACGATCTGAAAACAGGACACGGTAGCGCTCAACCTGTCCAATCCCGGCCGCGCTGCACCGACGCACCACCTCAAGGGCTGTCATTCCCTCCGGCAGTGTACATTGGACCAATTCCACCCGTCCTTCAACCAGAACCTTCAGCACCGCTCCCGGCTGATAACGACCGGCGGCAAACCGATAACTGCCCGCCTGAATCTTTCGTCCCTGACCATGCCAGCGTGCCAGAACCCGAAAGGCAAGGGGATCAGCAATCAGTCCATCGCGGTGAAGCGTCTGCGCCACAGCCGCCAGCGATTGACCACTGGATACGGTGAAAAACAGATCCCGGTCAATCTGACAAGGGCGCAGGGCATAGGCACCGAACACCAGAAGAGCGAGACCGCCAAGCATACCGACGGCAAACAGTCTCTTAATAACGCGCCGCTTTTCTGGCAATGCAGGCGGTTCGCTGGAGCGGGAAAAGTCGGCCACACGGTTATCCTTTGAAACGGTTTTCGCTTCCATCAAGCAAACGGGCAATATTGCTACGGTGACGATAAATAACACCGGCAGCGATCACCAGCGTGGCGATAAAAATCGGTAAAGAGCGTTCAAAACCATACACCAGGGCCGGAATAACCGCAGCCGCACTGATCGACGCCAGTGACACGTAACGCCAGCGCCACAGGACAAAAGCAAAAACCAGCAAGGCAATCCCCACTGAGGCCGGCGACAACACCAGATAAATCCCCAGGGCCGTGGCCACCCCTTTGCCCCCTTTGAACATCAGATAGATCGGATAACAATGACCAACGAACAATGCCACGGCAACCCATGCCAGCACCTTGGGGTCAGCACTGTACAACCATTGCACTGCCAACAGCGGCATCACACCTTTGAGCATATCTGCCAACAGGGTCAGAATCCCCAGTCGCTTTCCCGCCACACGATAGACATTGGTTGCCCCGATGTTGCCACTACCGGCTTTACGGACATCGGTGGCCCCACTCAAACGTGTTAACACCACACCGCTGGGAATAGCCCCGATCAGATAAGACACCAGCAGGATGACGGTCAGCTCCATCATGATTTCGACCCTTTTCTTTTTTGAAAAAACAGGTTGCGCCCTGGCTGTTTCTCCGGTTCACAGATATGGTTTTTCGTCTGGGTTTAATACCACAATTTGCCCTGAAACAGAACCGTTATCTCCCGGCTCACCCGTGTAAAACACCAGAATTCGAGCAGAGATTATCGTCGGTAATGATTGCCTGGCCATGCGGTATATGCCAGAATATATGAAACTTTTTCAAAAGCCACACACAGCTGTTTTACCGTCATTTCAAGGCACCCGATAGTGTCTTCATCTCAGCCAGATGGCTGCGACAAACAACGAAAGAAAGAAAGCAACCACCGATGCCCGACCATCTATTTTTGTTGGACTTGTTGATTTTATTGGCTCTGGCCCTGGGCAGTGCACTGATCTTTATACGACTCAAGCTGTCTCCGATCATCGGCTATCTGATTTCAGGGATCATTGCCGGGCCTTACGGCTTTTACCTGATCAAGAACATTCACGAAGTTGAGGTGATTGCCGAATTCGGCGTCATCCTGTTGCTGTTCACCATTGGTCTCGAGTTCTCAATCTCACGGCTGTTGCGTCTCAAAAAGCTGCTGCTGGCGGGCGGCCTGTCACAAATTCTGTTGTGCGGGGCCCTGTTCACCGGTGTTGGCGGCCTGTTCGGCCTCTCTCTGACAACCAGCCTGCCCCTGGCCATGGCGTTAGCCCTTTCCTCCACGGCCATTGTCCTTAAACTGCTCAGTGAACGTGGAGAGATCGACACCAGCCATGGTCGCATGTCGTTGGGGATTCTGCTCGCGCAGGATTTGGCTGTGGTGTTTTTTCTCGTCGCCCTGCCGCTGCTGGCCGGACAGGACTTAACCTTTTCCATCAAGGAGATCGGCAAAGTTGCGTTGTTGATGATCGGCTTGTTGATCTTTTCGCGCTTTCTGCTTCAACCGTTCCTGCTGGCCATCCTCAAGACCCGTTCACAGGAACTGTTTCGCTTAACCATCCTCGCCTTGATTCTGGTTACGGCCTGGCTGACCAGTGCGGTGGGACTATCGCTGGAGCTTGGAGCGTTCCTTGCCGGCCTGGCGTTAGCCGAGTCCCCCTATGCCCATCAGGCGTTGTCGGATATCCTGCCGTTTCGTGACACGTTTCTGGCGATCTTCTTTGTCTCCATCGGCATGCTGGTCAATCTGGATCTGGTGCTCGACAATTGGACCATTGTGCTTTCGGCGACCCTGGTGGTGTTTGCCATTAAGTTTTTTGCCGCAGCGCTGGCGACGGCATTGTGCCGGTTTCCGTTGCGCATTGTCTTACTGACCGGCTTTCTGTTGTTTCAGGCCGGTGAATTCTCTTTTGTGTTCATGAAAGCGGCCACGTCCCTGCAGCTCATTGACGATCAGGTGTATCAGATCACCCTGGCGGTGATTGCCTTGACCATGATCCTGACACCGCTTATCGCTGGCCAGGCCGAACGATGGGCCGCAGCTCTAGCCGGTCTGCTCGGCAAACCACGCACCGAGATTCATCCAGAGATTCAGGAGCAGACCGGTAATCTCACCGGCCATGTAATCATCGCCGGTTACGGTCTGTCTGGGCGGAACATCGGCCGTATTCTACGTCATTTTCATATTCCGCATATTTATGTGGAACTTAACGGTGACAGCGTTCACAAGGGGCGTCAAAAGGGAGATTTTGTCATCTACGGTGATGCCACGTCAGGTGACGTGCTCCATGAACTCGGTATTCACCGGGCCAAAGCACTGGTGTTGTCGATCAATGATCCGGCGGCCCTGGCTCGGGCTATCCCGACGGCGCGCCATCACAACCCGGATCTGTACATCCTGGCCCGCACTCGCTATGTTGCAGAATTAGAACATCTGTGCGCTCTGGGAGCCAACGAAGTGGTTCCTGATGAATTTGAAGCCAGCCTGCAACTCGGCGCCAACTTAATGCATCGCTTTCAGTTCAGTGAAGGCCATATTCTCCATGTTATCGCCAAACTGCGCAAAGAACATTACACGTCCATGGTTGATGCTGAAATCCCGACTGAAGGGCTGTCGGTTCTTAAGGGAGGACGCCTGCAGTACCAGGCGGTTCCCGACGATTCCCCCTGTCTCGACCGCAGTCTGGCTGAAATGGATCTGCGCAACCAGACCGGTGTCACCGTGGTTGGAATTATCCGCCAGAATCAAACCATCTACAGCCCGTCAGGCTCTTTTCGCCTTGCGAAAGGTGACACCCTGATGCTGCTCGGCCGTGATGACGAAGTCGCGCAGGTGTGTGAACTGCTTCATGGTCACCCCCTTTAACAGGTTGTTGGAAAAGTCCCATCCGGGGCCTTTTCAACGGCGTAGGCCGAAAATTCGATTTCCGACTTGCTTACAATAATCAATCACGTGAAGACCTGTTCTTGATTTTGGTCGCCCGTCCATGGGCGCCATAGGCTGTTTTTCAACAGCCAGTTTCCCCAACCACCAACAGATCCAGCTCCCGCAAAAACAAACAAGCCGCCCACGCGTGCGGACGGCTTGTTTGTTTTATGGTAACAGAACAAAAATCACTTTGATGAACCCGGTTTCAATGCCCCATCAGAGACGAATCTCCTCAAGATCATCCAACCAGCCTCCGGTATCATTGAGCCGACGAAACAGCAGCCGCGAGCATTCTCTAGGTGCTTCCTGGCGAGCGTGGATCTGTTTCAGCACCAGGGTATCGCCACTGCGACCACAAATTTCCAATTTACCCATATCGTGACCGATGATGAATTTGAACCGTTTGGCGTAGCCATCCATGCGCCTGCGCGCCTCATCGACAATATCAACACCGCGCTTCAACGGTACCTGAAAATGATGGCGCACGCGCGCTACGGGCATACACTGGTACAAATAGTACGGATTCACTCCAATACGCAACAATCCGTTCATCAATGCGGTCAGCGTTTCAACATCATCGTTAACCCCGCTTAAGAAGACCGCCTGATTATTCACGGTGACCCCCGCTTCGCGAACTCGTCGGATCGCCTCAGCCGCTTCGGCGGTTAATTCTGCGGGATGATTGAAATGGGTCGGCATTTGCAGAGTTTTCTTGCGACCAAAATCCCGCAACACGTCCATCAGTTCGTCATCGGCAAATCGAATCGGATAGACCACCGGGGCGCGTGACCCGATGCGGACAAAATTGAGGTGAGGGATCTCCTCCAGAGCGGCCAACATTTTGCGAATAACATGGGTCGGCAGTAACAGCGGATCGCCACCGGAAATGACGACATTGGTGATTTCAGGATGCGCGGCAATGTATTTTGCCGCATTATGAAAATTTTCCACGGTTTGGTGGTTGGGCAATCCGACCATCCGTTTGCGAAAACAATGTCGGCAGTACATGGAGCAGTATTCTGTGGCCACCACCAACGCGGTGTAGGAATACTTATGCAGAATACCGTTGCCTTTATCGTGTTTGTCGTCACCGTAAGGATCTTTGGTTGTTTCACCCATAGCACCAGCCACAACCAATTCTTCTGCAGCCGGAACTGCCAGTTTACGAATCGGGTCGTGCGGAGCGTTGGGATCTATCAGGCTGAGATAATAACGCGGGATATTCATCGGATGGGCTTCTGTCACGGTACGCACGTCCGCCTCTTCGTCGTAACTCAGAGGAAGATAGGTCTTCAATTCATCGACAGACGTGATGTTGTTGCCAAGTTCTTTTTGCCAGTCAAGAGCCATCCAATCGGTTAGCAAGTCATTTTTCAGAGCAGCGGTCTTAGGTGTCATGGTATGTCCTCTTTTGTACCTATCGATTCCGTTAATCGAGCCGGCCGAGTTTACGTTGCCGTTTCCGTTCACGTTGCAGGGACTCTTTTTGCTTGCGCTTTCGTCTGGCACTGGGTTTTTCGTAATAGCGCCTTTTCTTCATTTCACGAAATAACCCTTCCTGTTGCAGTTTTCATTTCATCAAACGCATGGCTTTGGTCAGATTGCCATCAACCACCTTGAGTTCCACGGTCTCCCCTCCTTTCACGGATTGTTCATTGACTACATCATCATGAGACATACACCACAACAGGGTGCCGGGAAGAGACGGGCGGCGCAAAAACCACAGGAGATCACTCAAACAGCAATGAAGGGCTTGCGACAACAGAGGATGGCCGACAAAACGACAAACAATTCGTCTCAATACGACCTGGAGAAGCGTACATCTTTGGGAATTTTGAAAGCAACGGGGCCACCCGCACCCGGTGTTGAAGCGGCTCGCCTCAAACCAGTGCTGCCCCTAAGACAGAGGGTTCGTCCCGAACAGACCTGGCCTGAACGGTCCACCTCATGAGCGGGTCTATGGTCGGAGCGCCCGGAGAGAACGCCGCCATATGTTTACGATGCTAACATAGCTATTCGGGCGGGTCAAATCGACATGGATTAGTGGCAGTGAGCCAAGGGCTCGGGGGAATCGACAGCTTGGCCGACACAAAACACTGTGGGCTTTTCGATCACAAAGCCTTGGACAAAATCAACCCCGATCTCCTCCAACGCGTGCAGGGTCTGTTGATTCTCGGCATGTTCAGCGACGGTCTTCAGCCCAAGGGCTGAGGCAATATTATGAATGGAGGTAACAATTTCCCGTGACAGCTCATTTTCTACCATATCGACGACAAAGCTGCCGTCTATCTTGATCAAATCAACAGGAAAGTTTTTCAAATAGCGAAACGACGACATGCCACTGCCGAAATCGTCCAGAGCGAAACGGCAGCCAAACCGTTTAATACGATGGATAAAGGCGACACTGCGCGCTTCATTCTCCACTGCAGCGGTTTCGGTAATTTCAAAACAGATCTTTTGCGCAGGGAACTTCGCACGTTGTAATTTCGCTTCCAGATACGCCAGGAAAGTCGGGTCGTTGAAACTTTTCCCCGACAGGTTAATCGCCATAAAATCAAGAGACTGCCAACGTTCATCATCCTCTTCAAGCCAGTCAAAACAATGATTTATCACCCAACGATCAATCGACGGCATCAAATCATAGCGTTCGGCAGCGGTCAAAAACTCTTCCGGGGCCAGACTGCTGCCATCGGCCAATTGCATCGACAATAACACTTCATAACAATCATCGTGAGTCGCGACATTACCGATGGGGCAGATTTTTTGTCGTCGCAGAAAAAACAGATCATCCTGCAGGGCTTCACGGATAAACGGCAACGCACGGATCTGGCGATTCAGCTTGCGATACACCGGGGCAAGGGGATTGTATACTTTGAAGCGACTGCGCCCCTCCGCTTTGGCCTGCCCACACGATTTCTCTGCACCAAGGAACACATCGTCGACAGACTCATCGCCGGGTTCAATAATTTTCACCCCGATACTGACGGTCAAAGTCACATTTTCGAGATGCCAAGGTAACTCAAAAGACTGGGATTCGGTAACCAGCCATTGCGCAAAACAACGTGCTTCCTGTTCGGCAGACACCTTTTTCAGCACAGCAAAGCGATCACCACCGATTCGCGCAACGACATCCTGGTCAGAAACGGTTCCCTGTAAAAAATAGGCAAACTGAATCAGCAACTGATCGCTTGCATAGCTTCCCAACGTATCGTAGAGCGTTTGAAAACGGTCAATATCAACCAGAAACAGGGCATATCTTACATTTTGGTTACGGACCCGGTCAATCATCGTGGACAACTCGGACATAAAGGTCTTTTTGTTGTTGAGTTGGGTAAGAGGATCGCAACTCTCCAGAAAATTAATTTTAGACTGCATTGCCCGGCGTACTGACGTGTCACGAAAAACCAGAATCCCGCCATCTTTTACATTCAATGCCGGATAAATACAAATTTCCGTGGCGATCATCTCATGCTCTCTTTGCCAAAGAATTTCTTTATAGAGGGTATCGCGCGACTGGTTATCGGACTTTCGGTGGGCCCACAGGGGCTCAAGGGTCACATCCTGCCCAGAACGATCATGATAACGAAACAGAGCTAAAATATTTTTACCGCTCATTTCAACAGAGCTGTACCCGAGCATCCGGCACGCTTCGCGATTAGCATAACAACAAAGGCCATCCACATCGAATTCACAGATCCCCACACCCACCGCATTGAGGATGTGACTCTTTTTTTCCGCCTGTTCTTTCAAGGCCATGGAGGTGTGCTGCAGCCGAAACATCAATTCCCGAGAACGCCAGATACCGACACTGACAAGGGAGCCCGCCACCCACCCGACCAAAGCCGGTGTCGCGTAGCCTTCCAGATCATAAGGAAGATCACCACCCCATTTGACTTTTTGAATATAAGAGATGACACAAACCAGGGCTGCACCGATAAAAGGCGCCACAAAACTGCGCCAATGGCGAAACAATTTATGGGTTCGTGTTGAGGATGTTAGTTTATTTTCGATCACATCAATCGCCCACCTGAACATCCGATTGCCCGATACATCCATCAGGCCAACGTTAAATAGTTAATGTGTTTCTATTTCTAATTAATTTACACGACAGACTTTACGCCATGCATCCCTTACACTCAAATTAGATAACATGATCTTTTTTTAATAGCAATCAATTTAACGATTCGCTCACACAACCACGCCACCTGTTCAGACAAAAGACAAACACCCTCCGAAATGCAGCATGCGGAGGGTGTTTGTCAACAGTACACCGGTCAAGACATTCATGTTGACCGATTAACGGGTTAAACTTGGGTGATCGGTTTACCCGTTACGGCTTCAGATGCAGCAGCAGGTTGCCCCGTCGACCCACCTGGGCCACCCGGCATACCACCACTGCCTAAGTGAACCGTATGAAAATCAGGGTAAGCACTGGCACCATGTTCGGAGAAGTCGAGACCGGTCATCTCTTCTTCAGCCGTCACGCGCATGCCGATAACAAGGTCAATCGCTTTAAACAACACCAAACCGGCACCGAGAGCCCAGATAAAGCAGGCGGCAATACCAATCAGTTGAACTCCAATGGTGTGTATCGAGAAACCCGCGCTGTCAAACAGGCCTGCCGCCAAGGTTCCCCAGGCACCGCAAACACCATGAACAGAAATCGCACCAACAGGATCATCCACTTTAATTTTATCAAAGAACAAAACAGACAGGACCACCAGGACACCGGCAATCAAACCAATCACTACGGATGAGGGCACTGAGACATTGGCGCACCCAGCTGTGATCCCGACCAGACCGGCCAACGCACCATTCAACGTCATACCGATATCGCTTTTGCCAAACTTCACCCAAGTAAACAACATGGCGGCAACGGCACCCGCTGCAGCCGCCAGGGTCGTGGTTACGGCAATAAGGGCGATCGAGGTATCACCGGTAGTTGTTGAGCCGGGATTAAACCCATACCAGCCAAACCAGAGGAGAAAAACACCAAGAGATGCGACGGGAATATTGTGACCGGGAATGGGCTTAACCTTGCCCTCTTTGGTATATTTGCCAAGGCGGGGACCGACAACAATCGCACCGGCCAACGCCAACCAGCCGCCCACGGAGTGAACAACCGTTGAACCGGCAAAGTCGATGAAGCCCATCCCTTCAAGCCAGCCGGCGCCATGAAACAAGCTGCCCCAGGCCCAGGAACCAAACACCGGATAGATCAATGCGGAAACGAAGAATGAATATACCAGGTAGGCACTGAACTTGGTTCGTTCAGCTACGGCACCGGAGATAATCGTTGCTGCGGTCGCCGCAAAAACCACCTGGAACATCCAGAAAGCATAGTTCCAAGCCTCTCCGTCACCGCTGGCACCGCTGAAAAAGAAATCACTGGTACCAAAAAAACCGTTGGTAGTCCCGAACATCAGACCAAAACCAATGGCCCAGAATGCCAAAGCGCCGACAGAAAAATCCATCATATTTTTCATCATAATGTTGCAGGCATTTTTGGCACGAGTGAATCCGGCCTCAACCATGGCAAAACCGGCCTGCATGAGAAACACGAGAAAGGCGGCAACAAGAGTCCAGACAAAGTTGAGATTGTTCTGAACATCGTCCGGCGTAATCGGCGCAGCTTCATCCGCCAGAGCAAAAACCGGCAGGGCCAGAAATGCCCCGACCAAAATAAGTGAAAGTAACCGTTTCATACTTTACCTCCTTGAAATCATCGCGTGGGTTTAAAGAGAATCGTTGCCGGTTTCACCGGTGCGAATGCGAATTGATTCTTCAACGGGAGTGACAAAAATCTTTCCATCACCAATTCGGCCCGTACTGGCTTCTTTCCGCAAAGCAGAGACAACATCGCTGACCTGCTGATCATCAACCACCAACTCGACCTTGACCTTCGGCAGGAAATCGGTTTGATATTCGGCGCCACGATACAGCTCCATGTGCCCCTTTTGACGCCCGAAGCCACGCACTTCACTTACCGTCATCCCGGCAATGCCAAGATCGGTCAGTGCTGTCTTCACGTCATCCAGCTTGAAGGGTTTAATAATGCAATCGATTTTTTTCATGCCTCCCTCTCTTTTCCTGAATGTGGGTAAAAAAAAACGACGCCCTCTCTTCCATGACGGAAGAAAAGGCGTCGTTACCTGTAGAAAACCGGTGCATGCGCCATTGCACACCCGGACGCTCATCATTTATCGCAGATTTTACCTTAGCTTTTCCACCTTACACCAATTCAACAAATAAGGGGATAAAAAATCACAATATCAACAAGTTGCACTAATCTCACTTCAAGCTGTTTTTTATCAATCCAGGGACAATACGTGATTTTACAGGCTGCCCCCCCCACTACGGGCAACCTGGGCAAAAATTAAAACCCTTGATGGCGACTCTGTAAAAAATGTAGACTCAATTAACAAATCAACAAGGAGCAAACGTGAAAAAAACCATCCTGACAGTGACCATATTTCTTACCTCTTTGACCTCGTTGGCGTCAGCCGACTTCTACACCTGGAAAGATGACGATGGACAACTGCACGTCACAAACAAAGAACCTTCGGGTGTGAGCAAAGAAGACGTTATTGTTCGAGAATACAGCCAGGAGAGCCATGCGCAAAGACAACCGTCTGAAACATTTCAACGTCGGGTTCACCAGCAATTAGATGCTGTCAATTCACATAAATATGCCAAACCCAATGACGGTAATGAGATGAAGAGAGCTATTGAAAAACGCAGATTCAAAAAAACAGTCGACGTTGAAGAAGACATGCTCAAAGAGAGAATCCACTATTACCAGTGGGATTGCCAAAAAAACAACAACCGCAAATACTGCGATTCAAAACAAAAAATGTATGAGCAGAAGCTGAAACTTTTAAACCGCGATCCGGAAGAATATTTTATGCGGGAAACGCGCTACTAAGTCATGCCGCCATATCCTTGGCGATTTTTTTACGGACACCTAACACGTTCTGGATAAAACCGCTCCAACCACATCATCCTTGAACCATCGCCAGACCAGCATCGCACTTCACAACCACGTGAAATGCGTCTAGAAAATACCCCCCACGACATGGCAAAAAACTAACTTGCCTCCTTGTTGCTAAACCAATACAATCTGCGTCTTTTTCCCAATTACAATGCAAATTCAACTATTTAAGGAAAACGATGTTTGATTTTATTGTCAGAAAATCCGCGAATGCCAAAGCCGACATTCTGTCCGGTCTTACCGTCTCTTTAGCACTCGTTCCCGAAGCCGTGGCCTTTGCTTTTGTCGCCGGAGTCGCGCCACTGGTTGGCCTTTATGCCGCCTTTATGATCGGCCTGATTACTGCCATTATCGGTGGACGTCCAGGAATGATCTCCGGGGCCACCGGCGCCCTGGCTGTCGTCATGGTCGATCTTGTTGCTGGGCACGGCATTGAATATCTCTTTGCCACAGTGGTGCTGATGGGGACCTTTCAAGTCGCGGCCGGAGTATTGCGACTCGGCAAATTCGTCCGCCTGATTCCCCATCCGGTGATGCTCGGGTTCGTCAATGGCCTTGCCATCGTCATATTCCTCGCTCAACTCGGTCAGTTCAAGGTCGCTGATACAACAGGAAAACTTCACTGGCTCCATGGCCAGTCCCTCTACCTGATGCTCGGACTGGTTGCGATTACAATGGCAATTATCTTCCTGCTTCCCAAGCTGACCCTGGCCTTCCCCTCGGCACTCGCGGCTATTTTAGTGGTCAGCGGACTGGTGCACATCTTCAACCTGGACACCCGCACGGTTGGCGACCTGGCTTCCGTGTCCGGTGCATTGCCTTCTTTTCACCTGCCCATGGTCTCGCCGGGCCTTGATACCCTGACGATTATCCTTCCCTACGCGGTGATCCTCGCGGCGATCGGTCTGATCGAATCGTTGATGACATTGACACTGATCGATGAAATCACCGAAACCCGCGGGCGTGGCAACCGGGAGTGCATCGGTCAGGGCGTCGCCAATATCATTACGGGGTTTTTCGGTGGCATGGGTGGTTGCGCCATGATTGGCCAGAGCATCATCAATATCAACTCCGGTGGCCGCGGACGTCTGTCAGGAATCACAGCTGCCTTAGCGCTCATGTGTTTTATTGTTTTTGCCTCCAGCCTGATTGAGATGATCCCATTGGCTGCGCTAATCGGTGTGATGTTTACGGTGGTGATCGGCACCTTTGCCTGGTCGAGCCTGCGCATCCTGCACAAAATTCCGTTCTCTGACGCTTTGGTATTGGTACTGGTTTCCGCGGTCACGGTTTTCACCGACCTGGCAATTGCCGTGGCGACTGGAGTGATTGTTTCAGCGCTGGTTTTTGCCTGGCAAAGTGCCCGTCGGATCGATTCAGAAACCTCTCTTGATAACGACGGCGTTAAAACATACCACTTGATCGGGCCGCTTTTTTTCGGCTCAGTACGCTCTTTTAACGAACAATTCACCCCGAGCAAAGACCCCGACGAAGTGGTGATCGACTTCCGCGACTCACGCGTCTGTGATCATTCAGGTCTGGAGGCGGTCAACAGTTTGACCGAACGCTATCTCTGCCAGGGAAAGAAGTTGCGTCTCAAGCATCTCAGCCCTGAATGCCGCTCATTGCTGGCCAATGCGGGCAGTATGATTGAGGTCAACGTGATTGAAGATCCACGCTATCGGGTGGCGGTTGATCAGTTGGCGTAACGGGAAGGAAATGCGTCGCGTGGACGGCAAAAAACAAAAAGCCCTACTTCACATATTGAAGTAGGGCTATGATCACAGAATCGATTGAAAATTAATGGTCGGGGCGAGAGGATTTGAACCTCCGGCCCCCTGCTCCCGAATCCAGCATAATAGATGTAATCACAGTGACCTACGCCACACAAAAAGCAATTCTGACAACAAATTCCATCAAGAGCATCTAAGAATCCAACAGCTTTCTCCACCTTCAGAGCAGCCCCAGGAAAAACCTGACACAATTCGCACCCCTGTCGCCAGCAACACCGTTGCCTTCCATCGTTAAAAACCCAGCCTGGTGATACAAATCCATCATTCCCTACATCATTTTCAAGAAAGATCCACTACAAAAACCGACCAATCTCGCCCTTGCCACACAATTGTTTCGCAACAAACCGGAGCGGAGAAGGACCGGAATGTCCTTGTATTTTTTTTCAACAATCAGCTCTCAAATGAGCATCAGTTCCCGGCCACAGGAAAATCAGAGAGCAGTTCGTCAATGACTGGTTCCATCTTACTTTTAACACCAGCCCATTTCATAAGTGACAGTCCGCCTTTTCCATTCAAATGATACTCGGCATAGCCAAGCGTCTTGCCTTTTGGGTCACGCAACCGCAATTCGGCGTGAGAAAGGTAGGTTGCTACATCCCATGACCTCAAGGCAGTGTACGTCAAAACGGCTTGGCAATGCTCAGGAGCCTTATAACCATGGAATATTTCCGTTGTGAGCCCATGCTCTTCAAATCCATCCTCAATCACAGTCAAAAATCTTGGGACTGTCACCTTGGGATTTTCTTTAATACAGACGTGTCGAATACCACTATCAGACTTAAAAGGCCGAACATTCACAGATGTACACCCCACAAGAAAAACCAGAACTCCAACAGCGAAAAACTTAAAAAATGACAACGACAAAACTCCCTCCTTCATAAAAAAACATTGCCGACACATCTTACAGTAAACAATGATCAATTCTAGTTTTCTAATCTGTTTCATATAGTATGACCGTGTCCAAGGATTTAAAGACCGAAGCCAGAGGTGATCAGAATGCACAGTCCTGGGAATTCTTTGTGCAAGCCCAGGGAGTCCATGGCCATCAATGGTATGTTCGGTTCAGGTCACCCCATTTGAGAAGTGCAGAGGCACAACAATTTCTTTGAGCAAACATGGCGAAAACCACAAGGATCAGGGCACCATGTCACAAAAGGACCGGAAAACAGCGCTGTTAAGTGCATGGACTTCCCGCTCATCCCGGAGGTTGAATTGAAAAAATTGATACAGAGCGCATCCAATGGTGTAACGGGCGAATCAACGAAGAAATCCCAATTAGACAAAGGGGAAAATGGTCGTGGACCGGAGACCAAAAATGAAAAGCCCTACCTCAGAGCATGAAGTAGGGCTAAGCAGATGAAATCAATCGAAAATTAATGGTCGGGGCGAGAGGATTTGAACCTCCGGCCCCCTGCTCCCGAAGCAGGTGCGCTACCAGGCTGCGCTACGCCCCGACATCATTTTCAACGGCTCAATGTAGTACCACGAGGTTTAGAAAAAGGCAAGAGGTTTCACCGAATTTTCACCTCGGAAAAGAAATTATTTTCGTACGCTTTCGGAGGTATCTTCCAACCAGTGTCCTGCGTACTGGATATCACGGCCCAGGCCGCCGATACACTCGCATCCGGTCAGTGTCAACACAAGGATCAACAATAATGACGCGATCAAAGTCTTCATTCGACCTCCTTTGTCATGATCAGGCGTGTTTCCGTTTGCGTCGTTCTTCCTGCCACAAATCGACCAGCAACAGACCAACTCCGACGGTGATGGCCGAATCAGCAACGTTGAATGCCGGCCAATGGTGGTGATACCAGTGGACATCGAGAAAATCAATCACCACACCAAGACGCACCCGGTCAATCAGATTACCAAGCGCTCCGGAAAAAACCAGCGCCAGACCAAAACGTTGCCAGAATGCCGTTAACGGCAGCTTACAAAACATCCAACCGATCACGCCACAAGCGATCAGGGCAACACCTGACAAAAGCGGCAGGCGCAGCTGGCTGTTGGCCAGGATACCGAAAGCCGCACCACTGTTGTGAACATAGGTGATGTTAAAAAAGTGCTCAATCACCGTACGGCTCTGGTGCAATGTCATGGTGTGATCAATATACCACTTACTCCATTGATCGCCCACCAGCACAACCAGCGTGGCCAGAATCAGGAGACGATAGCGCTGCGCCATCGTCAGGCTTGACCCCGCTCTTTCAGAGCAGCAAGACATTTCGGGCAGGCCTGGGGATGGTCGCTGTCTTCACCGAGCTGAGTTGAGTAATTCCAACACCGTTCGCATTTGTCACCAGCGGCTTTTTCAACCAGAATCTTCAGACCGTCAATCTTCTCGGACGCGTACCCATCGGCAACGGACTCCGCCAGGTCAGTCTGAGACACAATCCACAGGGTTGGCAATTGCTCGGCATATTTCTCTAGCAATGTACGGCAGGCGTCATCACTGACGGCAACCGTAACTTTGGCTTCCAGAGAATTACCGATCAGCTTGGCATCTCGTGCCAGCTCCAGTGCTTTGGACACTTCGGAGCGCACGGTCCACAGTTGCTGATAAAGATCATCAAGTCCGCTGTCGAGCAGGCTGGTTTCAAAGCGGGGGAATCCAGCCAAGTGAACACTGGCTTCACGCTCACCCGGCATTTGTGCCCAGATTTCATCCGCTGTAAACGACAGCACCGGTGCAATCAGGCGGGTCAAGGCATCAAGAATACGATACATGGCTGTCTGAGCACTGCGTCGCGCCACACTGTTGGGTGCAGCGGTGTAGACGCGATCTTTGAGGATATCCAGGTAGATGGAACTTAATTCAACGCTGCAGAAATTATGGACGGCATGATACAGCATGTGGAATTCGTAATCATTGTAGGCTTTTTCCACTCGGCCAACCAGACTTTCCAGGCGTGACAACGCCCAGCGATCGAGCTCCAACAGATCGTCATCGGCAACACTGTCCGTTGCTGGGTCAAAATCGTAAATATTGCTGAGGATGTAGCGTGCCGTATTGCGAATCCGTCGATAAGCATCGGAGAGACGCTGAAGAATCTCCTGACTGATCCGGATATCGTCCTGATAATCCTGAGCCGCCACCCACAGGCGCAGCACTTCGGCACCAAACTTGCTGATCACGGCATCGGGAGCAACAACATTGCCCTGCGACTTGGACATCTTGCGGCCATTGCCATCCACAACAAAGCCGTGCGTTAATACGGCTTTGTAAGGCGCAACACCACGTGTACCCACCGCAGCCAACAGGCTGGAATGGAACCAACCACGATGCTGATCACTGCCTTCGAGATAGAGATCGGCCGGTGAGTCGAGATAATCGCGATTTTCAACCACGGCAGCGTGTGAAACACCGGAATCGAACCAGACATCAAGAATATCGGACTCTTTGGTAAAGTGGTCGTGGCCGCAGGAGGGGCACACGGTCCCTTCGGGCAGCAATTCACTGGCCTCTTTTTCGTACCACTGATCACTCCCGCCGTCCTCAAACAGATCGGCGACATGATGCATGGTCTTGCCGTCGGCCAACGCCTCTCCACACTCGGCACAATAGAAGACCGTAATCGGCACACCCCAGGTCCGCTGACGACTGATACACCAGTCGGGACGCTTCTCAATCATGCCGTAGATGCGCTCACGCCCCCAGCCGGGGATCCACTGCACATCGTTGATATGTTTAAGCGCCTGCTGCCGCAGGTCGTTTTTCTCCATGGAGATAAACCACTGTGCCGTCGCCCGGAAAATGACCGGTTTTTTACAGCGCCAGCAGTGCGGATAACTGTGCTCCACCTTGCTGACCTTGAGCAACGCGCCCACCTCGGTCAGCTTGTCGCACACAGCATCGTTGGCCTCGGCCAGCTTCATGCCGCCAAACAGTTCGACATCTTTACGGTAACGGCCGTAATCATCGACCGGATTGTAAATATCCAGACCGTACTTCAGACCAACAACATAGTCATCGTGACCATGACCGGGAGCGGTATGAACACAGCCGGTACCGGCTTCCAGAGTGACATGGTCGCCAAGAATAACCAGGGAATCACGCTCATAGAACGGATGACGGCACCGCTTGTTTTCAAACAGCGGTGCTTTGAAGCTGGCAATGACCTGCCCTTCGAGCTCCAACTCCTTGAGCACGCCCTGATACAATCCTTCGGCCAGAACCAGCACATCACCACCAGCCACTTCCACCGCGACATAGTCCAGTTCAGGATTAAGACAGATGCCCAGGTTGGCGGGAATGGTCCACGGTGTCGTCGTCCAGATGACAAAATAAAGCGGCTTGCCTTCGAGAGCGTTCAGTTCGGCGGGCAACGTATCCACATAGGGAAACTTAACAAAGATGGACGGTGAGACGTGATCGGCGTATTCCACCTCGGCTTCCGCCAGGGCGGTCACACAGGAGGAACACCAGTGCACCGGCTTCTTGCCTTTGTACAGACCACCACGTTCAGCGAAGCGTGCCAATTCTCGGGCGGTGGCCGCTTCATAGCTGTCGTGCATGGTTAGATAGGGATCGTCCCATTCACCAAAGATCCCCAGCCGTTTAAATTCACTGGCCTGGGTGTCCACCCATTCAGTGGCATAATTGCGGCACTCACGGCGAATTTCAGCCTTCGTCATGTCGCGCTTTTTCTTGCCGAGTTTTTTATCCACCATCAGTTCGATGGGCAGGCCGTGGCAATCCCAGCCCGGAACATAAGGCACGTCAAAGCCTTGCATACGACGGCTTTTGAGGACAATATCCTTGAGAATCTTGTTCAGTGCGTGGCCGATATGGGTATGACCGTTGGCATACGGAGGGCCGTCATGTAATGTAAAACGGGGCCGTCCGGCAGTGGCTTTGCGGATCTCGCCGTTGAGGTCCATCTTCTCCCACTGTTGCAGCATTTCAGGTTCCCGCTTGGGCAGATTGCCGCGCATGGGGAAGTCTGTTTTCGGCAGATTCAAGGTTTCTTTGTAGTCCATGGTGTCCTCGCCTTTGACTGATTCATATATATTTATTATATATAGCAAGCTCCCGCCCGACAGTTTTTCGGTGCGGAAAAACAGGTTGAAAATAAGCAAATCAAGTTATCAGAATAGCCTGGGAAGTCAAGAAAAACGGCGGATATAACCCCGGTTAACGTCTAAAGAGCAGTCCTGAGAAAAGACCAGGGAAAGATTTTCTTTCGTTTATTGCCACAAACCGATGCAGACAACGGCCTGAAAGCGCAAACAGCAAAACAGGGCGTGACAGGATCAAACTCAGACAAAAGAAAAAATTTGATTGGAGTGCATTTCAACCGATCAAACCTTCGTCAGGTTTTCATCCTGACAAATAGAAGATTGCAGGTGGCGTCAGACACGATCAAGGTATTTATTCGTGAGGCCGACTATCCAGAAAAGCACTTGTGAGAAATTCGCGAGCCAACATCGCTAACAATTTATTCCTGGCAAGGTTAGAGACTGAAGGCGCTCCGGCAATGCTGATTTAACGGGCAAGCCTCACAACGGGGATTGCGACTACGGCAGCAGACCTTACCCAGCTCAACCAATAAGGCATGGAATTCATTGAATAGCGAGGTGTCAGCAGGAAGGTGCTGCATCGCATAGCGCTGGATCATGTCGTAACGTGCTTTGGCGTCAAGCAACCCCAATCGTGAGAAGATTCGGCGAGTATAGGCATCAACGACAAAAATGGGTAGACCGGCCCCATACAGCACCATGCAATCAGCGGTTTCCGGACCGATACCGGGCTGGGCGAGAAGCCGCTGACGGACAGTGTGCAGGTCGCCATCGAGAAAAGACGCCGCCGCGCCTTGATAGTCTCGGCAGATCACGGCGGCAAGATTTTTCAAACACTGACTCTTACGTTGAAAGAATCCAGAGCTGCGAATCAGCTCCTGCAGTTTAACCTCTGATATTCGATGCAGCGCCTTAGGCGTCAGCACCCGAGCCTCTTTGAGGACAGCAATGGACAATTCCACATTGCGCCAGGCGGTATTCTGAGTCAAAACCGCCCCCACCATCATCTCAAACGTATCCTCGGCGGGCCACCAGAACTGCGGCCCAAACCGCTCAAGCAACAGCTCAAAGACAACGGTCAAAGTGGGTCGTACCATTATTCGCCGGGTTCAAGATCAAAATAATGACAGACACACCGCATGAACACCTGCTTTAACGACGCCGACGTCTCACACTCTCTGGCAACAATACTGCGATGCCGATAGCAGTGAAACCCAGGGACATGATGCTCAAGCAGGCGCCCTTCATCAAGATATTCCTGCACCGCAGAACGGGAAATAAACGTCACCCCTTGGCCGGCGAGAACTTCTTTGATAATCAGGCTGAAATCATCCAGCACCATGACGCGACGGAAGTCCGCCATATTCCCCCCGGTACCCTTTAAATTAAAACTCAGCAAGTCGCGACAACTGCAGCCATCACGCCGGGTAATAAAGTTGCACTCCTGAATATCTGCAAGGGTGATATCGTGAGCTGTCGGACCATAGGTCGGAGAGCTGACAAAGATCATCTCATCCTGAGGCAGGTCCATATGACGCATGGTGCCGAAATCCATATCGGCAAGATGCTCTATCACCGCCACATCAAATTCACCGTTCTTCACGCCGTCCAGAGCTTGCAACGGAGCACCAAACAGAAACTTAAGGTCTTCCACTTCACCGTATTCTTGCATAAAGCGTTTAAGAATTTGCGGCAGATGCGCCATGCCGAACGCCGGTGTACAACAGATATAAAGGTGCTGTCGATCCGTCAGTGAGCGCAGATCCTGCATCATCTGCTCTTCCATATCAAGAATACGCCGCGCCCCTTCGAGAACAATGCGACCGGCAGCCGTCGGCTCCAGCACAGCACCGGAACGATCAAGAAGCTGCATGCCGCAGCACGCCTCAAGGCTCTTGGTCCGCTGTGAAACAGCGGATTGGGTTAAATGCAGCTTGGCAGCCGCCCGAGAGAAACTTCCCTCCTCTGCAGCGATAAGCAATGTCTTTAGATATTGTGTTTCCATAGGAAATTCCAAATATAAAAAAAGGATTCTATAAGTCAAACTTATACAGCCATTAAAATGATTCGTTTTACACTACCAGCTCGTAAAAGTATTGTACACAGTGATATCAAACGTGGGTGTTATGTATAAATATGATCGAACAATCATAGGATTCATAACTCTCTGTTTTTTCTTGGCCTTTATCGTCCCGCCAACAACACAGCGTTAATGGAAACACGGGACGGAACCAAGGTCAGGGCACATCATTGGAGGAAGAACGAAAGGAGAAAACATGCGAAGGAAGTTCAACACCAAGGCCTCATGGCTGGTGAAGGCTCTTCCCCTGCTACTCATCCTGGGCGCTTGCGCCACGGGAAGTATCCGGGAAAAAGTACTGACCCTGCCTGTGATCGAAGGTGCATGCTACGTCGGTCAAGAGACTTGCGCAGACTGCCACGACGACATGGCCGGCGACATGTTCGCCACCTCTACATCAGCTGAAGGCTTCGCCAAGACCATTCACGGTCGTTTGGCCACCTGGGAGCTGATGGGTGCGGAAAAAGGCTGCGAATCCTGCCACGGACCGGGCAGCCAGCACGTGGACAATGACGGTGACACGGAATACATTCTGCGCCCGACGGAACTTGTTTCTGACCAGGCGTCTGCCATCTGTGTCAAATGTCACACCGATGGCCACCTGATGGACTATACCCACAGTGCTCACGCTCTGAGCGATGTCGGCTGTGCGGATTGTCACAGCATCCATGACGGTGAAGGTAAGTTCAGCCTGAAAATGGAAGATCCTGAGCTGTGCTACAGCTGTCACCAGGAAGAACAGGCCAAAACCCACTTCCCGTCAAGCCATCCAATCGAAGCCGGTAAAATGAATTGCTCCAGCTGCCACAATGTCCACGGTGCAATCGGCGAAGCTTTGAACACGGATGAGCGTTTGAACGACCTGTGCCTGAACTGCCACACCCGCTACCAGGGTCCGTTTGTTTTCGGCCATGCCCCGGTTGAAGATGACTGCACTATCTGCCATGACCCCCACGGCAGTGTTGCCAACAACCTCCTGGCGCAAAACGAGCCATTCCTGTGCCTGCAATGCCATGAAGGTCACTTCCATATCTTACGTCGTGGTTTTGACGCCGAAACCGACACATTGAGTGCCGACAATGCTAACGGTGGTCGCTACCTGACAACAACTGACGGTGTAAACACCGGAGTAAGCAAAGATGCTCCAAACCCGGACGGCAGCGGAACAACCCTGACGAAAAAGCCCGTTGTTGCCAACGGCGCAATCATTACGGACATGGCTAACCCCAACGGTCATGAAGGTTTCCAAATGTCATTCGGCACCAAGTGTACAACCTGTCACCAAGTTGTACACGGCAGTGATTTTCCGTCTCAGCCACTTAGCGGTGGCGGGTTGACTCGTTAATCAGTAGAGGAGGCACATACTATGAAGCAAAGCCAATTATGGCTGCTTGCATTGCTCTCCGTCTTGTTGCTGACGGTCACGACGGCCACAGCAAATGAAGGCGGTGCCCACTTGAGCGGTTCTTGGGAACTGGGAATGAGTGGCATCAATACAAAAGACAATGCAGCACGTGTAAATGAATACGGTTCAATCCGTGCCGAAGATGGCGTATCTTTGGCCCCTAAACTTGATCTTGAGTTAGAAGCCGGCAGTTTCATGCTGGAAGTTGAGAGCGAAACCATGGGTCCACGCGACCAGGAACATGCTCTGGAATTAGACGCTGGACGCGTCTTTAAACTGGGGTCTGAATTAAGCGTCATGGAGCATCATTACGACCATGACACTTTGAGCCACCTCGGTGCCACCGCGTTTGGTGACATTTTTGGCAACCAGCCGCGTGTAACCACCCCGGCAACCATCGGCAACCCTGAGAACTCAAAAATCTACGGCCCAACCGTAGAATACGGGGTTAACCAACCGGTCACTGATGCGATTGATGCCGCTCATGAGCAGTATCAACAAGAGCTGGACAACGACTACATTATCACGCGTCGTGAGTGGAAAAACGAAGCGGAACTCACTCTTCCCATGCTGCCAAACGTGACTTTTCATGCCGGCATGCGCATTGAAGAGCGTGAAGGCCTGAAACAAGCCATCACAACCAGCAAGTGTAACAACTGCCACGTTTCCGCAGACGCCAAGGAAATCGATGAGCGCACTGAAGAATTTACCTTAGGTGCTGTTGGTAAATTCGGTCTCTTGACGATTGAGTACGAATACCTCAATCGCAGTTTTGAGGAAAATGGCGCGAATCCCTACGAAGATTACACCGGCAGCAATACTGTCCACGGTAACGTTGTCGATGACGATCAGCTGCTCTACGGAGCCGGCGCTGAAGATCTCGAATACTGCAGCACTCCGGACTCCGACAAGGACAGCCACCTGATCAAGGCTCGTCTTGATTTACCCAAAAACTCCTCAATTACTGCCACCTATGTTAAAGCCGAAATCGAGGCTGACAAGGATGCGTCCGTAGAAACTCATAGCTACACCTTGACGGATACGGATGAGTTGGTCAGCGAGTTTGAGTCGTTTGCCATCAAAGGCGCAACCCGTCTTGGCGATCTGCGCCTGTCTGTACGTGGAAGTCAGTACGAAATCGACACAGATACATACACTACGTACTTCCCCGAACTTGAAAATGACAATGTTTTGGTTAAAGACACCGCAGATATCGGTGCGGGAAGCTATCTTTACGACACGTACAATGGCCAGAACCACAATCTCTCAGCATATCAAGTTCATGACGCCACGGCGGAAAGCCGTGAAGTTCAGGAATTCGGTTTCGACGCTGTATACCGTCTGGCACGTTACACCACTGTGCGTTTCGGTTATGAGTATGAAGACATCGAGCGTGATGAAGAAGAAGAGCTGGGCTCTACCGAAACCCAAAGTTACAAACTCTCTGCCAACACCCGTGTTGGAGACAGCCTGAAAGTTCGCGGCAGCTTTGAGTATCAGGACATTGACGAGCCTTTCAAAGGTGCTCACATTGGTATCGGACAAGATGCTGACAACTGGCAGCCGATTGCGGTTGTTAACACCAGCGACTATTACGACAGAACTGACAGCGATCCAACCAATGATAATGCATACTACTGGTCCGCTGTTTACCCGAGCCGTAGTCTGGAATCAACCAACCAGCCGGATGAGGTTTACGAAACCAAGCTAAGCACGACATGGAACGTTGCTACCAACATGTCTCTGACGGCTTATATCCGTGCACGCTTTGAAGAAAACGACGAAGTGGATTACGAGCAAAACACTTACGTTCCCGGCGTCACGTTCTGGTTTGCACCGACGAACAACCTGAACCTCACAATGGCGTACAACTTTAACCTGCAGGAAACAGAGAACAAAATGTGCGTCGGTTGGTACCATGGCTGAGCGAACTCAGTTTCTTCGGCCCAGTTTGGGTCGGTCTGTGATATCGCTGAGTACGAATCAACTGTTCACACCCTGTCTCTGAGTGCAAACTATCAAGCTACTAAAAAATTGGCATTGGATGCCAGCTTCACCTACAACCTTGCTGAGAGCGAGTGGGACATGGATTTCGCTGATCGCAGTGCCTACAACATTGGCGCTGGCAACGGTTTGTACACCACGTGGGAGCAAAACAACCTTCTGGATGAATACTCTGACCTCTCTTACGAGCAATTCCAATTCACCTTAGGTGGTACTTACAGCTTCAGCGAGGCATTCTACACAACAGCTTCTGCAACCTACGACATCTTTGAATCAGATGAGGAATATGTCTACGGCGACGAAGATGGTGACGCCATTAGCGGCTACGTTGCCTTTGGATACAAATTCTAAGATACAAATAAATGCATTGACGTACTTCAGCCCGGCTGCAATAGCAGCCGGGCTTTTTTATGGCTACACCACTTTTTGAATTTGAAATCAACCGGAATAAACAATGGAAAAACAACAAAAAAGAACCGTGCCGAAGAGGAAAAAGACAACTTGAACAAACTGGAGCAACAACGGCTCTCACCCGTTAAAACAATTACCTGTAACATTTTCAAGAAATTGCGACACTCTACCCGCATGACTCACCACCATCCCATGGCCAGCATCGTCAAGAAGTTCCACCCCAGGCACCTGTGGTGGCCGAATCACCCGGTCCTGTGTGCCATGCAGAGCGAACACCGGAATCACAATATCCTCCTCTGGAAAGTAACTGACAGCCAGCCGCCCCCCTTCTCGAACCAATGGCGCAGGCGCCTCTTCAATCATAACCTTTCCCAGTGCCAACTGCGCTTCAGTGCCACCACCGAACACACGCTGCAGAAACCAACGACGAGTTAACCCCCAGCGAATCACAGCATAAGGAATCCCCTTTGACCACCGGCTTAACAGTTGAGCCTGATGCACCATCGCCCGAGAAGACACTGCACCGCTGAGCAGCACAAGCCCTCGACACGGCTGCTGGCGAACAATCTCGCTGGCCACGAGGCTACCAAAGGAACACCCCCCGATCAGGTCATCCACATCAAGGGCCAATGCGTCAATATGGCGACGGGCATAATTGGCCATGGGTTCACTCTGTTGAGGAATTAGAAGGCGCGGAGTCACAAGCTCGCAACACGAGCAAGTGATCCCTGCATACATCCGTTCATCCGCTGCCAGACCGGGAAATAAAATAAGGCGTCCGCCCATGTTTTTTCTCCTGAAAAGGTTGAATATTTAAAGTCACCCAATGCAGCCATACATTGAATCGTACCACGGGAGTGCAACAACACCACCACTCGGCAGACACGGTATAACATTAACAGCGCAACATGCGTTTGTCCTTGACTCAAACTCCGGTGAACCTATAATGAAATACACTTTCAAAATCAAAGAATATCCATTTTATTCGGCACGGTACCCTTATGAGTTCATCTATCCGCCTGTTAAATGTTCACGATAAAGCAACCATCACCGCAGTAACCGCCCCGGGAGAGATGGGTCGTCGTCTGCGCGATATGGGATTGGTGCCCGGTACTGAAATTGAAATTATCGGACGCGCACCGCTGAAGGACCCTGTCGCCTTACGCTTACGCGGCTTCACTCTGACACTACGTAACAACGAGGCCGACTTTATCCATGTCACCAAGAAAGATTCCAACTGATGCAATCCTGCCACGTCGCATTTGCCGGCAATCCAAATGCCGGCAAAACGACCTTATTTAATAATGTCACCGGCTCCCGACAACATGTCGGCAACTACCCCGGCATCACCGTCGAACGCAAAGAAGGGCGCCTGATTCATCAGCAAACCGAGCTAAATATCGTCGATCTGCCCGGATGCTACTCATTAACAGCCTATACCCAGGAGGAACTGGTTGCTCGGCAAGTCCTGGTAGAGGAGCGCCCGGAGCTGGTGGTCAACGTTGTTGATGCCACCAAACTTGAACGGCACCTTTACCTGACTATCCAGTTTATGGAACTTGGAGTCCCAATTCTCCTGGCTTTGAACATGATGGACGATGTCCGCAACAAGGGGATGTCCATTGACCTGAAAAAGCTGGCCAAAGGCTTAGGCTGTCCGGTGGTGGGTACCGTGGCACGCAGCGGTGAGGGCAAACCGGAACTGCTGGATCGCATTACAGAAGCGGCGGAAGACACGACCACCTGGCAGCCACTGCAGATCTCCTACGGCCCGGACATTGATCCAGTACTGGAAACACTCATCGCGAAAATCGAGCAGCACCAGTTTCTGACCCAGCGCTACCCCTCGCGATGGCTGGCCATCAAATACCTCGAAGATGATGAGCAGATTATTGAACAGGGGCGTAAAGAAAACGTAGCCATTGCCGACGAACTGAGCAACATCGTCGACAATTTACGTGATCACTGTGCAAAAACGCTCAACTCGTTTCCTGAAGCAATCATTGCCGACTACCGTTACGGCTTTATCCACTCCTTACTCAAACGGGGCATTGTCACCTACCCTGAAGAGGTCCAACGAATGGACCTGACCGACAACCTGGACAAGGTTCTGACCCACAAAATTTTCGGCCCCACCCTGATGATGTCTCTGCTCTACCTGATGTTTCAAATCACATTTACCTTGGGGGATTACCCTCTTCAAGCCCTCGAATTTCTCTTTTCGTGGCTGGGCAGAACTGTTGGCGGGTGGTTGCCGGACGGTGGCTATCTGCAGTCGCTTGTCGTCTCCGGGATTATCGACGGTGTCGGCGGCGTGCTGAGCTTTGTGCCGCTCATTGTCATCATGTTCATCATGATCGCGTTTTTAGAGGATTGTGGCTACATGGCCCGGGTGGCCTACATGATGGATAAGGTTTTCCGCACCTTCGGCCTGCATGGCAGTTCAGTCATGCCGTTTATCATCTCCGGCGGCATTGCCGGCGGCTGTGCGGTTCCAGGTGTTATGGCGGCACGCACCCTGCGCAGTCCCCGGGAGAAACTTGCGACCATCCTCACCGCTCCATTTATGCCCTGCGGTGCCAAAATTCCGGTTTTTCTATTGTTGATCGGCGCATTCTTTTCCGAATACCGACCTCTGATTATGTTCGGAATCACGCTGACGGCTTGGATCATGGCATTGCTGGTGGCGCGTCTGCTGCGTTCCACCCTAATCCGCGGCGAGTCAACGCCGTTTGTCATGGAACTGCCCCCTTACCGTTGGCCGACAGTGCAGGGCATCTTTATCCATACGTGGGAACGCACTTGGGAATACATAAAAAAAGCTGGCACCGTCATTCTGGCCATCTCCATCTTGCTTTGGCTGGCGATGACCTTTCCTCGTCCTGACCACAGCCAAACGGAAGCCTTCAACCTTCAGAGAAGCCAACTGCAACAGCAACTGGCCACAGCGTCCTCACCAGAGAAGATTGCCGACATCAAAAAGCAACTCACAGAGACTTCACACCGGCAGAGTCTTGAAGCCCTCAAATCCTCTGCCGCCGGCCAATTGGGAAAAATGCTTGAGCCGGTCAGCTCATGGGCCGGATTCAACTGGCGAACCAACATCGCCCTGATCGGTGGTGTCGCCGCAAAAGAAGTAATCGTTTCAACGTTGGGAACAGCCTACTCTCTTGGTGACGTCAACACCGATGAGCCCGCCAGCCTGATTGAGCGCATTGCCAAGGACGACGATTGGAACCGCATCAGCGCCATCAGTGCCATTCTGTTTGTTCTACTTTACGCCCCCTGTTTTGTCACGATTGTTGTCATGGCGCGTGAGACCACATGGCGCTGGGCTTGTTTTGCTCTGTTTTTCAATACCTCCATCGCCTTTGGTCTAGCCACTCTGGTTTATCAGATAGGTCTGCGTCTTTCTCTGATCTAACAACTCGGAAACATCCATAAACAGGCCGTTGGCGGGTTACAGATCGAGCTATTTTTTTTTTGCTAGACATGACAAGAAAACTCTGTATATTGAGAGTCAGTTTATATAATCGGGTTGGTTAGACAGCCCACGATTAAACCATGCTAAAGGAGATTTACAAATGGCTTACGAAATCACTAAAGATTGCACCAGCTGCGGTGCATGTGAAGACAGCTGCCCGGTAGAGGCTATCTGCGAGGATACTGACAAGTACGTTATCGACGCTGACAAATGTACCGACTGTGGTGCCTGTGCTGATGCTTGCCCGGTAGGCGCAATCGTCGAAGGCTAATCGGCAAACGGTTCCAATAAAAAAGCGTCGGCGGTAACGTCGGCGCTTTTTTATTTTTTACTGAGTAGATTTAATATCTTACACGTAATTCGGGCACTTTTTTCTTGCCGAGCCACTTCGCGTCATGTTAGCGTAATCTTATGCCTGCAGTTTAGTACGGAATTTCTTTTGATTTACGGTACGAAATAGCGCACCACAGAATTCCGGCTGTCGGCACACTGACAGACCGGCGCTGCCGGCTTAAAAAGGAGTAGTTCACAATGGCACAAGGTTCAGTAAAATGGTTCAATGACGCAAAAGGCTTTGGTTTCATTGAGCAAGACGGTGGTCCGGATGTATTTGTTCACTTCTCAGCGATCCAAGGCGATGGTTTCAAATCCCTTGCGGAAGGCGATCGCGTCGAATTCGAAATCACTGATGGCCAGAAAGGTCCTCAGGCAGCAAATGTTGTCAAGCTGTAAAAACTCGAATTAAAAAATTACAAAGGCCCTACCAACTAGTTGGTAGGGCCTTTTTTATTGCGGTCATTTCCCATCCTCTCTTTGACCTTGACACCTCTCCGGGCTGTTGTTAGGTTGCTTATGGTCAAATTGTTTACACTTTAAACCTCCCGATAGATGATCGACCTTGCGTCGAGGTGACCTCTTGCAAGTTCTCATTTCAGACAACTTTTCCTCTGCCGGCTTAAAGCTTTTCGATGAGGCTGAAGGGATCACTGCAGACTATCAGCCCGGTATCACCCACGAAAATCTTCTAAAAATCATCAACAACTATGATGCCCTGATCGTTCGCGGAGGCACAACGGTCAGCGAAGAACTGATCTTTGCCGCCAAGCGGCTGAAAATCATCGCTCGCGCCGGCATCGGCGTTGAAAACATCGCCATGGACGCGGCCAACGTAAAAGGGATCGTTGTCACCAACACCCCATTGGGCAGCACCACAACAATAGCCGAACATGCCGTCGCCATGATGATGTCTCTGGCTCGGTTGATTCCTCAAGCCCATAAATCAATGAGCCTAGGAAAATGGCAGTCAGCAGAGTTTCTCGGTTCGGACATCAACGATAAAACACTGGGCGTGATCGGCGGCGGAAAAATCGGTCGTCGTGTCATTGAATACGCTCGCGGCCTGCACATGCATGTCAACCTTTACGATCCCTATCTTTCTGAAGAGGTGATTACGCGACTGGGTGCCAGCAAGGTTTCACTTGAAGGGCTTTTATCAACAGCAGATTTTATCTCGCTCCACCTGCCGTTGACCCTGGAGACGGAACAGATCCTTAACGCCGAAACCTTTGCCATGGTTAAACCCGGCTGTCGTTTGATCAACTGCGCTCTCGGTGGCTTGGTCAATGAAGACGATCTGGTCAACGCACTGACCGATGGGACCCTTGCCGGTGCAGCCCTCGATACTTTTGCAACAGAACCTCCGGCACCGGATAATCCGCTGTTGCACATGGATAATGTCATCTGCACGCCACATCTGCGGGCAGCGACAGTGGATGCCCAGATCAACGTAACGGTTCAGGCGGCCCGCCAAGTGATTGATTTTCTCACCAATGAAACCGTTCGCAACGCCTTGAACGTTCCATCCATCAGCATTGACCACCTTGAAGCCATGCGCCCCTATCTTGACATGGCGGAACGAATGGGACTGTTTCTCGCCCAACTATTGCATATGCCGTTTAATGCCATCACTATTGAATATAGCGGCGATCTCACCAGTCACCCGATGGAGCCGATGACAATGACGCTGCTCAAGGGCTTTCTCACTCCAATCATCGGCAACCGGATTAACTACGTCAACGCTCCCCATGTTGTACGGGAACGGGGAATAACTGTCACTGAAACGCGCAGAAATGTTGCCGACGGCTTCTCGAACATGATAGAGTTGATCGTTTCGGGAGAACAGGGAAGCCAATCGGTACGTGGCGCCATCTTTAACAACCGTGAGTGCCGCATTATCGGTGTGGATGATTATGCCATCGAGACGATTCCGACCGGACACCTTCTAGTGGTCCGTAACCTGGACCGCCCCGGCGTAATCGCCCTACTCGGACGCTTATTGGCAGAAGCTGAGGTCAACGTCGCGATGATGAATTTATCGCGACAGAAGTCTACCGGGGATGCCATGAGCCTGGTCACTGTGGATCAGAAGATCCCGGAGCAGGTCATGGAAGAATTGCGTCAACACAATAGCATTCTCTCCGCCGTTCAGATTGACCTCCCATAAGCCATTCGATACGGTTCATTTACTATTTAGCCCCATAAGGCGGCCGTGCGGCCACAAGAAGAGAGCATCATGAAACCAACCGCAACCATTGAAGCAATGATCCCCAAGGGGGTAAAAGACTTTCTGCCCCTCAATTCCGTTAAGATTGAGCATCTTAAAAGCTGCCTGCACGACGTTTTCAAGCAATGGGGTTTCCAACCGATCACACCACCGTCTCTCGAATTTCTCGATGTTTTGGAACAGGGTCTCGGCAATGATATTAAAGAGTGCACGCTACGGTTTGATGACCGTCAGAGTGGAAAACTGCTGGCGTTCCCTCCTGATATCACACCACAGGTCGCGCGGATTTTCGCCACCCGACTCAAAGAAGCTCCGCTCCCGCAGCGTTTGTGCTATTCGTGCCGGGTATTGCGTCACACCGAAGAGCAGGCCGGAAAAGATCGGGAAGTTTTTCAATCCGGTGTTGAACTGATCGGCCATAACGGCCCTCAAGCAGATGCTGAAATGATCGCCATGGCGCTGGAATGCTTTGACCGTCTTGCCGCACCGCACTACACCATTGATATTGGTCAGGTTGAATTTTACCGCGGCGCGCTCAACACCCTCAACCTTCCCCCGCAGGACCTTTGCGCCGTTCAGCAGGATATTCTGCGCAAAGACAGTTCAAGCCTGAAGCAACATCTCGAAACGCTGAAAATCAGTGACGCACAAAAAGATGAAATCCTTGCCTTACCTCGTCTGTTTGGCAACCGCAGTATTCTGGATCAGGCAGCAAGCGTCGCTACCAACGATCGCTCAAAACGGGCTCTGGACGACCTGCACAGCGTTCTGAAAACACTGGAGATTTATGGTGTTGATCAGCACATTACCGTTGACTTAGGCGAACTGCGCGGTCTTGACTACTATACAGGCATCACGTTCCAAGGCTTTCTGAGTGGTTACGGTCAGGCGGTTTGCCTCGGTGGCCGCTACGACAACTTGACCGCGGGATATGGATTGCAAGCACCGGCAACCGGATTTGCGTTCAACCTGCTCAATCTGCTGTTTTCCATGTCTGACGAGTTGAGCCGAACTATCCAGCCGGCAACGGAAATCCTCATCCACTGCTGCGACAACGAAACAGCTCAAGCCCACAGCGTCGCACGCCAGTTAAGAGCCCAAGGCCGTTCGGTCTGTATCGACATCCCTCGGACGTTGGAACAAGCGCAAACATACGCCAAAAAAATGAACTTTACATATTTAATGACCGTTACAGCAACTTCGGACCAAATCGAAGTAAAAAAGCTGAGCGATGGCCAGAACACCACCATATCGATGGCCGAGCTGACCAGTGGTCAAATTAAGCTGTAGCAAATAAGGAGAAAAAAAATGGCAAATGTTGTAATCGTTGGTGCCCAATGGGGCGATGAAGGCAAAGGCAAAGTCGTTGACATCTATACGGAGAATGCCAATGCAGTCGTGCGCTACCAGGGTGGCAACAACGCTGGACATACTCTGGTTGTTGGTGATGAAAAAACCGTCCTCCACCTGATCCCCTCCGGCATCCTCCACAAAGGCAAACGCTGCATCATTGGTAATGGCGTCGTTCTCGATCCCAAGGTTTTCATCGAAGAGATCGAGGGATTGAAGAAAAAAGGCTACATGACGGACGAATCTCAACTGATCATCGACCGCAACGTCCATATTATCATGCCGTACCATAAGAAAATTGATATTGCGCGTGAAAACAAGCCGGGTGAGCGCCGCATCGGCACGACAGGCCGCGGCATTGGCCCCACCTACGAAGACAAGGTCGGTCGCCGTGGCATTCGCCTGTCCGACCTGATCAACCCGACAGTCTTTGCCATGAAGGTCAAGGAATTCCTTCCAGAGAAAAACTTTCTGCTGGAAAACTTCCTCAAGGATTCCCCGTTGACTGAAGAAGAGATTCTTGAGGAATACAATGCTTACGGAGAAATCCTGAAAAAATATGTTGGCAATGCCTCGCTATTGCTTGACGACTGCCGCAAACAGGGCCAGAACATCCTGTTTGAAGGAGCCCAGGGCAGCCTACTCGACGTTGACCACGGCACCTACCCGTATGTCACCTCCTCATCCACATGCGCTGGCGGAGCAGCAATCGGCAGCGGATTTGGCCCGCGCTTCATCAATGAGGTTATCGGCATCTCCAAAGCCTATGTTACCCGCGTTGGCGAAGGCCCGTTCCCGACGGAACTGCATGGCGAGATGGGCGAGACCCTGCGTAAAGCTGGGTCCGAATTCGGCGCAACAACCGGTCGCCCCCGTCGCACGGGTTGGTTTGACGCGGTGGCATTGCGCGAAGCGGTGCGCACCAACGGCCTGACTGGACTGGCCATCACCAAACTGGATGTTCTCGACGAGCTTGATTCCATCAAAGTCTGCACCGCGTATTCCTACCAGGGGGAACTGCTCGAAGAATTTCCCCAGGACGCCAATGTTCTCAAAGAGTGCAAACCGGTTTACGAAGAAGTTGAAGGATGGAAATGCACGATCAGCTCCGCCACAAGCTATGAAGAGCTGCCTGACAAGGTGAAAAACTACCTGAGTAAGCTCGAAGAAATTACCGGGTGTGCGGTTGTTCTTGCCTCGGTCGGCCCCCGCAGAGACCAGACCATTCAGCTGCGCAATCCGTTTGCCGGATAATTTATTTTAGGTTAGAAAAAAGGGTTGACTTCGATAAGGTCATCACGTATAACACTCCTCGTTGTGAGCCGGTAGCTCAGTTGGTAGAGCATCTGACTTTTAATCAGATGGTCGTGGGTTCGATCCCCCCCCGGCTCACCATTTTTATACATAAGTCCCTATCGTCTAGCCTGGCCCAGGACACCGCCCTTTCACGGCGGCGACGGGGGTTCGAATCCCCCTGGGGACGCCAAAGCATATAGCCCTGCTGATCACTGATCGGCAGGGCTTTTTACTTTTTTTTTAGAGTGTCTCAACTGTCTGGTCCACATCAAAAGATACAACGTAAAATGTCGTAGCACCTTGCCATCCCCCCTAGAGACCCCATCGTCCTATACTCAGAAAATTCGTCACAATTAAGGCTATCGATGTTAGTGGTGGCGGCACTGCTTTCGGGCTATGAACAAAAAACAGACAACAGGGCGGAGGGAATATGTTGCGGCTGAAAAAGGTCGACTGAATTTAATATGACTTGCCGCTTGATCGGGCTGTTAACTGCGTCCACCAAAATAAAACGTGCCCGACATGGTAATTGTCGGGCACGTTATCAATCCATCTTCTAATTTTTTTAAAACGCAAAAGTTACTGTTGCTCCAGAGAGCATTTCCGAATCAATCGCATCATGTGCTTCGTCGCTTAAACCTTCAGAAAACAGAAATGAAACTCCGACGGTAACCTGCTCACTCACAGCATAATCCATTGCACAACTTAATTCGTAATTATGGGCCACATCGAAAACACTGTGTTTTTCAAGATCGCAGAAGGTTGTGACAAATCCTGTCTTCCTGCTGAATCGATGCTCAACTATCCCCTGGATTCTCGGGCACTGCCGGCTTTGTTGGTGTTTGATCTTCAGCGCGACCATCTGGTGATAAAACCGTTCAACGGTTGCCACACGAATACCGCGCTCAAAGGCCACATCCTTGTTCGTATAGCCCTTGCGGCAAGCATCAAAATGCTGTGTTTTAATGGTTCGGTAGAGCGACTCCATTTTTTAACGCCAGTCATGCGTGTGTTGTAATACCGCCCACAGTTTTTGCAGTGATATTTATGACAGTGAACCAGCAATGTGACAGGGTGTCCCTGCTGCGGAATGCTTTTGATCTCTCACCAGAAGCTTGATTTGATCCTGTTCTCTGTCCCTGCACATTCAGGACACAGTGCTTCTTTACTATAGGCAACTTCAAGACGAATGGGACGTAAGCCCAGGACCTTTCCGATTGTAAAATCCACCCGCTCGGTTAATAATCTTTGCATAAATTGATCTCCTTTCTTTGGTCGGAAATTTGATCAATTTATGAGGTAGACCAAAATTGTTTGCTATGCCTTTTTTCATGGAAGATTTAAAGCCTCCCCTTTCTTTAAGGGAGAGCCCAATCATTAAACAGCCCTTCACAGATACACGTTTTACCGCATACGCGTTTACAGACGTGCCGGAAAACCTCTCAACGACAACAGAATCTACCCTGTCCCCCCTTCTTTGAGGGATAGCAAAAAAAAGTCCTTCCTCCTTTTCACCAAACCTCTCGTTTTTCAGCCTGCAGCAACAGGCTATGTTCACTTGAGAACCCAGCCTGTGGTAAGAAAAAAATTAAATTGTCTGAAATCATCATATCTTTGCTAGAATTAACTAATGACATTGTTACCTTTAGGTCAAACTTGACAAAACATTTAAAGGTCTGGATATAGGCATCTTTATGGCCACGACAATGGCTCTACTGACATCGTTCCTACTCATCCTCTGTTCTTATCTTCTGTGGATGGTTGCGCGTCAGACGAACGACAAGACCGGCATCAGGGTCCTTTCTGTAACAACGCTCTTGGCCGCTCTCGGCTTGGGTCTAATACAAAAACGTCACCTGCCAGCAGCGACAATCAGCCTGTCAAGTCTGCTCCTGTCTGTTCTTTTTCTCTTTGGGGTCATCAGGCTCTATCATTCTCGCAAAGCCCCTCAAAACAGAATCAGACAACCGTTCAAACACCCAGAGCAGTTTTATGCGTTCTTTCAGCACGGTGGAGCGGGCATGTATTCCTATGACACAACAGGCCACATCCTCAATGCCAACCCTGCGTTTTGTTCAATGATTGGTTATTCTGAGCAAGAATTAAAAACCATGACGATCCTTGACATTACTTTGCCACAGGAGCGTAACGAAACATTAAACCGCTTGGCCCAGTTTCGTAAAAAATTAAATGAGCCGTACAATTTCGAGAAAACCTATCTTGGTAAGAACGGCTCCACCTGTATCGGCCACTTTACCGGCAAATGGATTGTCAATGATGATGATTCCATCTACGCCGTCGCTCTGGTTCAGGATATTACCGAACACAAAAATGCCGACCAGGCGGTGTTAAAAGAGCGGGAATTTCTGCAAACAGTTATCGACGGCGTTGCAGACCCGATTATGGCAATTTCAACTGACCACCATGTCATCCTGGCCAACCGAGCAGCCAGGGAGGCTTTCCCCGAACGAGCACTGCAGCCTGGACCGACCTTATGCTACCAACTTTCTCACGGGTCAGACTCGCCCTGCACGGACAACAACCATAAATGCCCACTTTCCCAAGTTTTAAAAACAGGCAAAGAAGCCCGCGAAATCCACGAGCACTTACGGGCAGGTCGAGAGAAAAGGACCTACGAAATTAAAGCTTCGCCACTGTACAATGAAGACCATTCAATCTGTGGCATTATCGAAACATCCCGAGACCTTACGGACATTCTAAACTCAGAAGCTGAACTCAATGAGAAAACACAACATCTCCACTTTGTTACAACCCACGATCAGCTGACCCACCTGCCAAATAAAGAATTATTTTTTGACCGTTTACAGCGAGCAACGTTCAAAACCCTACGCTCGACTCTATTTACAGCACTGTTGTTTATCGACCTGGACCGCTTTAAACACATCAACGATTCTCTGGGCCATGAGATCGGAGATCAACTGCTTCAAGAGGTTGCCAAACGCCTGAGCACCTCGGTGCGCAAAACAGATACCCTCGCCCGCATGGGTGGCGACGAATTTCTCATCATCATTGAAGAGATCAAGGAGCTCTCTCATGTCAGCACAGTGGCCAAGAATTTTATGGAGACGATTCGGCCTCCATATACAATTGACGGTCATGAATTATTTATCACCCCCAGCATGGGGATCAGCCTTGCGCCGACCGACGCCCTGCACCCCAAAGAGCTGCTGGCCTTTGCCGAAATTGCCATGTATCAGGCCAAAGGGCTGGGAGGCAACAAATATCAATTTTATACAGCCGAAATGAATAGCCGTGCAAAAAAACGCATTGAGTTAGAAAGCTATCTACGTAAAGCGGTAAATCAAAACCAGTTTACCCTCTACTATCAACCACAATTCGACATACAAACGGGTAATCTTGTTGGGTGCGAAGCGTTGCTTCGCTGGCAACATCCGGAAATAGGCACGATCTTACCCCACGATTTCATTCCACTCGCTGAAGAAACCGGAGTGATCATTGAGATCGGAGAATGGGTCTTACAGGACGCCTGCCGGCAGAATAAAAAATGGCAGCAAGCCGGCCACAGTCCCATCCGCATGGCCGTCAATATTTCAGCCCGCCAATTCAGAGAGCCCGGCTTTCTCGAAATGATCGAGCGCGTTGTTCAGACAACCGCGCTTAGCCCCGAATGGCTTGAACTTGAGATAACGGAAAGCATTCTCATGAAAGATATTGATTCGGCCATCAACATTCTGAAATGTCTTAAGGAAAAGGGAATCCACCTTGCTATCGATGATTTTGGTACGGGATACTCTTCTTTGAGCTATTTAAAACGCTTTCCGCTTTCTCGTTTAAAAATTGATCGGTCCTTTATCCGTGATATCACAACAGACGGCAATGACGCCTCAATTACAAAAGCCGTTATCGCACTGGCCCACAGTATGAATCTCAAGGTCGTTGCTGAGGGGATTGAAACACAAGAACAGCTCCTTTTTCTCAAGGAAAAAGGCTGTGAAGTGGGACAAGGGTACCTGTACAGCCCTCCTGTGGCCAAAGAGTCCTTTGATTCTTTTTTCATGGACGAGAAACCTGACAACCGTGAATAACAAAAACACCTGAACAGAACGTTTTTACTCACCCACCATCAGGCCACACGAGTACAATTTTTTCCGTCATTTTTAGCCAGATACAGGGCCTTGTCCGCCAGGTCAATCAACTCCTCTTTCGCCTGTTTTTTCCCGGGAATCATACTTGCCACGCCGATACTAACCGTAATCACGTTGGCGGCATCGGAGAACTCATGGATATAATGCAAATCTTCGACATGCCGCCTCATTGCTTCCGCCAGTTGCACAGCAGCTTGCTGCGAGGTTTCCGGCAATAGACAGATAAACTCTTCACCACCATAACGGGCAACAAAGTCACGCGGTCTCGAAACCGTTTGATTCAACGTAACGGCAACCTGATGAAGGGCCTGGTCACCCGCAAGATGGCCGTAACGATCATTGTAGATCTTGAACAGATCAATATCGATCATCAACAGTGACAACACGCGCCCTTCGCGCCTCGCGGCACTCCACTCCGTTTCATAGTAGCTATTGAATTTCCGCCGATTGTAAATCCCGGTCAAAACATCTTTTTCACTCAGCTCTTTCAGAGCCCTCTGAGCCTTCTTACGTTCTTGTATCTCCAATGACAACGTCTCATTTAATGCCTGAAGAGCTGAGGTTCTTTTTGCAACCTTAAGTTCAAGACTTTGCTGAAGAGACTGTACCTGCTTGAGAAAAAAACCTGTTCCCCAAAACAGACTCATAAGTGTCAGGATAAAGACACCGCAAAAGAGACCGCCCGCCTGTATCAACGACGCTCGAAACTCGTCGAATTGCTTCGTTGTATTGAGGACGGTAAACACTTGACCTATCTTTTCATCCCGATAATTTCGTATTGTCAGCGGTGCAAACTTTCGATATGCCTGGCCACAGAATTCAAAACGCTCCAGAGCGTCACCTTCAAGCAACGCTTCAACAAAACCGGTATCAGAGAAGGACTCTCCCTGCCAAGCAACGAGCGCCTTGTCGCTAATGTAGCGGACATTCTCATCTTCATATCGGGCAACATATTTTCGATCGACAAAGATGCCGCACTCCGCATTGAAATCATCGGCAAGCATGGTCATTGCCCGCGTCGGCCTGACAACTAGAACGACCATGCCCACATAACGCTTCTTATCAAAAACTGGATAGCTGTAGCGATACGCCAACCCAGCCAAAGACAGCACAAGCCCTGAGACAGGCTCTTGGCTCTCAAAGCTTTCTTTAGCAAACGGGACAGAAGCAACGTTCTGGCCGATTTGTTGTGCATTTTGACTATGATAAAAAACAGTGCCATCTCGAAAGACGAAGGTAATGCAGCAGAAGAAATCATCCTCCTTATGCAGTGTTTGAATTTTTTTCTCCAACAATCGTTCAATGTGCGCGGAATCTTTTCCGATAAAGGCATCAATAATAGCTGGATTAGATTTGACAAAACCGGCTACACGACTCGAATAGCGCTGCTCAGCCTCTCTGGCATTGCCCTCAAAATGATTTTTAAGACTGTTGCCGATATAAAACAGGGTCTCATATTCCCTTTTCTGGTGTTCATTGAAAAACAACAGCGCTGCCGTCACCATCAGAACAATTTCCAATAGCAATACCATACTGATTATGCGGCCACGGATTGACATTCAGAACCCTCTCCTCATAAAACATTCGGAACGGATCGTACTCTCTTCTAAAATAACACTCTTGATGGTTTTTTCATTTTTCAGTGGCAATTATTATAAAAACCGTGCCATTGGCCTAAACTCTGAACCATTTCACAAAGCAACCCCCGTACAAAATTCCTGAAATCCGATAATCAAAGGACAAAAGAACCAGCTTATCAACAAGCTGAACAAGGCCATAAATCGCGACGATATCTCTAACAGGCTGTTGAAAATTCGATTTGCTTCTTGTTTACAAAATCAATCACGTGAAGACCTGTTGTTGATTTTTGTCGCCCGTTCATGGGCTCCATAGGCTGTTTCTTAACAGCGTGCTAACGTTTATCACTGTCATCACAGAGACTGAACACAACCAGCGTCGTATACTCCACCGCTTGGTATTCCCCACGGTCGGGGCCATCAGGGAAATATCACCCACCAAGTATTCACACCATTCAGCGAAAACCCTTAAACATTACTGGCCCTGTTAACGTGACATTGCTATGATACGGACATGTCTCAAAAACAACATGTCGAAATTTATAGTGATGGTGCCTGTCGTGGCAACCCCGGCCCTGGCGGTTATGGCACCCTGTTACGCTGTGGCAGCCACATCAAGGAACTCAGCGGTTATGAAGCTCACACCACCAACAACCGCATGGAACTGCTTGGGGCTATTGCTGGATTGGAAGCGTTGAAAAAGCCTTGTATTGTCACCCTGACGACAGATTCTCAATATGTCTACAAGGGCATGACACAATGGCTTTCCGGCTGGAAAAAAAAGGGCTGGAAAAACTCTCAGAAAAAGGACGTTCTTAACCGCGACCTCTGGGAGCGCCTTGAGCGTGCTGCTCAAAACCACGAAGTCACTTGGCAGTGGGTTAAAGGCCATGCTGGTCACGAAGAGAACGAGCGCTGCGATGAACTTGCCCGGACTGCTATAGACCTGGCTGAATAAATGAATTGATCAAGGAGAGATTATGGACCCGATTCAAACTTTTCTATCCGCGAACCATTATGCTGTTGCCGGCGCATCGACGAACCGAGATAAATATGGCAACAAGGTCTTGCGCTGTTATCAACAAAACAACAAACAGGTCACACCGATCAACCCACGCGCTGAAACGATTGAGGGGTTGCCCTGTGCCTCCAGCGTTGCCGATCTTGACGATAATGTGGAGAGCCTGTCCATTATCACACCGCCCAAGATCACTACAGAGGTGGTAAAATCGGCGATTGCCAAAGGAATTAAAAACATCTGGATGCAACCCGGCGCCGAAAGCGATGAAGCTGTTGCTCTATGCAAGGAAAACGGTATCAATGTCATTGCCGACGGCAGTTGCCTGCTGGTGGTTTTGCATTACCACGAACACTAATCGCAGCCAACATGCACGAGTGCTCGGACACACTCAATTTTGCCATCGGAAAGAGCATCTGTAGGAGCGAATTTATTCGCGAATTGTTCTGGTCATTGATCCTTTTTATGATGGGCATTTGCGGCTGAAGCCGCTCCTACAATGCACAATTTCAAATATACTGACGTACTTCCCATCCAGGGAGCTTTTCAGCAGCGCAAGCCGAAAATGCGATTTCTGTCTTACTTACACAATCAAGGACTTGAAAACGGTCCTTGATTTTACGCGCCTGTCCATGGGCTCCGCAGGCTGTTTTTCAGCAGCCTGCTAAACAACGAATTCAACCAAAAAAGCCCCGACGCATTGCGCCGGGGCTTTTAAATTAGTCACGTATCGTCAACTATTTGCTGACTTCAACGCTGGTATAGTTTGTCCCACAAGGCATCACTTGCTGAATATTCAGTTCAGCAAAATGATACGGAGCAAATAAGACTCCCTGAGGAACATAGCTGCTGATGCGAGCCTTACCCTGTGCCGCACCTTGCGCCGTCTTCACGGTAACAACAGCACCGTCAGTAATGCCGATCTTATCGGCATCCGCAGTGCTGATTTCAATGTATCCTTCGGGAGCGATTTCCAGTGCCCCAGAAGCGAAAGTTGACGTGACACCGGTATGCGCATGCATTTTACCGGCGATCAGGATCAATCCTTTGGCTTCAGCCACATGACCGCAATCCGAGAAAGTCAATGCCGCTGCGGCCGGCACATAGCCCTTCTTGGTGCAACTGCTCTGATAACGCTCGCCAGACAGACCAACGGCACTAAACAGATCGCAGCTTTCAGCCATTTCAGCGAGAATTTTTTCATTGCACAGGGTTTGAGCACTCCCCGTCATCGCCTCAAGCAGTTGGGCAAAAATCGCTTTGTCACTTTGCGAGTCCCCTTTCGGCGCTACAGCCTTGGTCAGAACACCCGCAGTATGGTCACAAGCAATGTAGGTACCTGATTTTTCGGTATAGGCCGCAGCAGGCAGGACAACGTTGGCCATTTCAGTCAGCTCAGATGCCAGGATATCCTGAACAATCAGCAACTCAACCTTTTCAAGGGCGGCTTTCCAACGGACACTGTCCGGATAGCTGACCAGAGGATTCGTTCCAGAAACATAAAGCATCTTCACTGCGCCGGATTCAATACCTTCAAGAATCTGCTGTGCGTTCATGCCTGCTTCACTGTTGGCAACATAACCCGGCAGATACTCAGGAGCGACACCAGCATCGAGCAGCCCCTGCATATTCGGTTTTTCATCAACCGGATACAGGCCACCGCTTTCACTGCCCAAGGCACCACTGACCATCGCCAGATTTGCAAGGCTTTTGACCGTCTCCTCACAAAGGGCGGATTTGATGACATCACCACCAAAAACAATGGCCACATTTTTTGCTGCACCCAAGAGTTCAGATGCTTCAGCGAGCAAAGCAGCATCAATTCCGCAAGCTTCAGCCACCTTAGCAACATCCACTTTGGCGAGAGCTTTTTTCACATCCGCACTGTTCTTGACATACTTCTTGAGAAAGGTGTCATCAGCCTGACCATTCTCAACAATCAGTTTTGCCAGAGCAGCGGCCAGAGCAGCTTCACTCCCCGGTGTATAGTTCAAAAAGCAATGCGACTCTTTGGTGATGCGTACTTGACGCATGTTGGCAACCAGCAGCTTAGCGTCATTTTGGCGATAGGCCTTTTGGATCAAATAATTAATCTGCGGTTGTTCCGACGTGATGTCGGAACCAAACACCAGCACAGCATCCGCACCAGCAATGTTCTGAGCTGCAGCACTTGCGCCACGCAGTCCCAAAACTTCCGCCAGCGTATCGGAAGCACGCTGCATACCGAACCGCGCTTCACTGTCAATATTGTTACTTTTGAATCCTGTTCGGAACAACTTCTGGAACAGGTAGTTTTCTTCCACGGTCAAACGTGCTGAAGACAAACCGGCAACAGCGCTTCCACCGAATTCCGTTGCTTTATCAGCAACAGCTTTAAGGGCGTCGGCCATGGTGGCCTCTTCGCCGTTAATCAGCGGCTTGAGCAGACGTTTCTCTGAGTTGACAAAACCATAACCGAAGCTCGAATCGAAGCCGAGCAGACCATTGTTGATGGTGGCATCATCCTGAGAAGTAATGCGGAACAACTTATCCTGTTTGACATTCAGGTCAACCTGCTCCAGGCTGCCACCGGCATATCCAATGGAGGGAACTTTATCCAGCGTCCAGCTCCGTGCAGAGTGCTTAAAAGGCTTGGAGATCATGGCGCCGACCGGACAAACATCGACAGCATTCCCTTCAATATAGGGATCGATGTCGTTACCCGGCTTACGACCAATGTAGGCCATGTCACCACGCTCAACCACGGTAAAGTCACCAATGCCGGTTAACTCATAACCGACTTTGACACATTTTTCACACAGAACACAGCGGGAGGGGACATTTTCAATCAACGGCCAATCAGTGATTTTTGCCGCAGCAACGTCATCTGCTGTGAACGGCTGATCAAGAATGCCGTGCTCAAAACAGATATCCTGCAAGTCACATTCGCCAGCAGCGTCACAGACCGGGCAATCAAGCGGATGATTGACCAGCATCAGCCGAATCATATCCTTGCGCTTGTTCACCAGCTCTTCGCCGGTTGTTGTGACCACAATGCCTTCTGTTGCCACGGTGTTACAGGCGGTAACCGGACCATCAACACCTTCAACATTAACCAGACAGACACGGCATGCCCCGGTCGTGGATACCTTTTTCAGGTAGCACATCGTCGGGATTTTGATACCGAGTTTTTCTGCAGCAGCAATGATGGTTTGGCCTTCTTCTACCTGAACCTGTTGACCATCAATTGTGAGGTTGACCATTGACTTTTCACCTTTATGACTCATATGGAAATCCTAACGCTAGTGTCTGTTTTCCGCTCTTGTGCAGGTCTGATACCGACTACTGTTCGACGGCAACCATTGCCACCCGGTAGCAACGTAAACAACGATCTGCTTCAACCACCGCCTGACTTTCAGGCATGGCCAACTCAATTTCCTCGTAGTTGGTGGCACGTTCCGCCCCGTCGACCTTGGGCTGGTGCTCACGATGCAAACCACCAACATTGGGAACCTTTTCATCAGCATCAAAAACGCCAAGGCGGTTGACAACATCTTCCAGGGCCTCTTCATCATCGAGGATGGACTTGCCTTCCGTCAGATAACGATGCATAACGCTGGCGGCCCGCTTACCATGGCCAACGGCCAATACAACGGTCATCGCCCCGTATTCACAGTCACCACCGGCGAATACTCCATCATCGTCCGTCATCATGGTTCCACCATTGGTGACGATACTGTTCCAGCGGGTCTGCTTGATGCCGTAATCACCATCTTCGAGATAGCTCAAATCCGGGTCCTGACCGATGGCCGGGATAACCATGTCACACGGGATGACGTATTCAGATCCTTCGACCGGTTGCGGACGACGACGACCAGACTCGTCCGGCTCACCCAGAGCCATCTTGATCACTTCAACACCGGTAATCTTATTATTTTCGGTAATCAGGCGGGTCGGGTTAACGAGGAATTCAAAGCGTACTTTTTCCTCATCGGCATCATCGACCTCGTAAGACTCAGCAGGCATCTCATTACGGGTACGACGATAAACCAGAATCGACTCTTCAGCGCCTTCACGCAACGCAACACGCACACAGTCAATGGCCGTATTACCACCACCGACAACCACAACGCGCTTTGGTGTGACCATGCCCTGGCCCAGTGCAACGGCACGCAGGTAGTGAATACCACCCTCGGAGAAGCCTTCGTAACCGGCATCTTCACCTTCAACACCCATTGGCTTCGACTTGAAAGCACCGGTGCCGAGGAACACGGCATCATAGTTCTCTTTAAGCTCACGCAACGAGACATCGCGGCCCAGCTTGACGCCGTACTCAATCTCAACGCCAAGGGATTCAACGATTTCCGCCTCACGACGCAGCAACGGCCGCGGCATGCGGTAATCCGGGATACCAACGGCAACCGTACCGCCGGGTTCGGACAGCATGTCGATAATTTTGACTTTATGACCTTTCTGAGCCAGATAAAACGCACAGGTCAGACCAGCGGGGCCAGCACCGACAACGATCACTTTTTTGCCGGTCGGAGCCGCGGGGAGCATCGGCGGCGTTTTATGGTGCATCCACTCATGGTCAGATGCAACGCGCTTCATCACCATGATGCTGACCGGCTCGTCGACCAGTGCACGGCGACAAGCCGTCTCACAAGGATGCGGACACACACGGCCACACACCGCCGGAATTGCCATCCGCTCACGAATCACCGACAAGGAATCTTCAAAGCGGTAATTTTTAATCTCTTCGATGTATGCGGGAATATCAATATGCGCCGGGCACCGATCAATACAGGGCGCAGTCAGCTTATCGTGATAACTGGCCGCCAGTTTTGGCTTTTTGCCGCCACCGATGTAGGCCATGTAGTCATCACGGAAGTATTTGACCGTGTCAAGAACAGGAATTGCCGACGTCATGCACAGAGTACATTTGCAGCCCTCCAGCAATGACTTCAGGTTTTCAATAATTTCCAGATCACGCTCTTCACCGTGGCCCTGGAGAATCCGAGCCAGCGTGTCCTGCATGACACGTGTTCCCTTTTTACCGGGGGTGCACTTGCCACAGCAGTGTTTTTCCTGAACCCGCTTCATGTATTCAGCGGCCATCGCCACGACATCGGTTTCGCCGTCGAGCAGAACAACACCATCCCAGCCCATGAAGGCACCGACTTTACCGTCCAGATACTCTGTGGGAAGCTTCAGCTTCAACGAAGCCAGATCGGCTTCACCGCCGTTACGGTTATCGACGATTTCTCTTCCCCAGCTGGAAAAAACTATATCAGACAATATGACCTCCTGTTATACACACGCCCTCGCCAGCAAGAGAGCCCTTATTCCGCACAAAAAAGAGCGACTAGCCGCCCTTTTTGTCGTAAATCACCACTGACATTTTGTATACAGTATGCAGCTAAATACCACAAATGCCTGTCGCAAATCAAGGATAAATTTAGCCGACTGGTGGCTCCAGCCAGGTGAACAATTGCCGACAAATCCTACAACCGGCAGGGATCAGGAGTCCCTGGAAATGAAAAAAAGATCAGGCGGGTGTTGCCTTTATAATTTCAATCAGTTGCAAGGCAAGATCGACCTTGCCAAAAGGGGGCATGATATAATAACCGTCAGCTTGTGGTGCACAGGTGCGAACCAGCTCGGAGGCAATCGCCATCCCTGCCGCGACACCGCTGTCGCCGGCAGTACCACGCATCCTTTTTCTCACCTCGTCGGGCAGCGTAATTCCCGGCACCTCGTTATGAAGGAATTCCGCATTACGTTCGCTGACCAACGGTAACACCCCGAGAAAAACAGGTGCGGAAACATCCTGCAGAGCCTGCACCATGCTCTGAAAAACAGCTGCGGAATAAACCGGTTGCGTCTGAAAAAACCGGGCTCCGGCGGCGAGCTTTTTATGTAACTTAGTCACCTGACCCTGCAGATGCGTCACATTGGGGTTAAATGCTGCGCCCAGGCAAAAGCTGGTCCCGGCACCGAGATCAGCACCAAGCATATTACATCCCTGATTCAAACCATTGAGCAATTCGAGCAGACCGATGGAATTAAGATCAAAGACGCTGGTGGCGCCACTGGACTCACCGACGGAAACCGGATCACCAGTCACCGCAAGAATATGACGCAAGCCTAGCAGATGCGCGCCCATCAAATCGGAGTGCAAACCAATCAGATTACGGTCACGACAGGTAACATGAGCAATCACCGGAATCCCGGTAGCGTCCTGAATCTTAGCGGCCAGAGCCAGATTGCCCATCCGGATGCGTGCCAGCGGATTCTCCGCCAGATTAATGGCATCGACACCGCTCTGCGCCAGCAGCCTGGCCCGTTCGATGGTCACCGAGCAATCCAACCCTCGCGGCGGATCAAGCTCCACCGTGATCGGAACTTCTTTACGCGCTGGATCAAGCAACGGAGAAACCACTGGCAACCGGGGTTCCTCAATCTGCACAGCAGGGCGTTTTTCGTCACCCACTCGGCGAGAAGACACGGCAACACGACTCGGCTTCAGTCCTTGGACCCGCGCAGATAACGCGGCGATATGCTCTGGAGTTGTCCCGCAGCAGCCACCGACAAGAGCGGCACCGGCTTCGACCATCTCTAGGCCACGGCTGGCAAAATAATCCGGTGTGGCCAGATAAACGAGCCGTCCATTGACATACTGGGGAAAGCCTGAATTGGCAAACGCTGAAACCGGCGCGGATGTTGCGGCCGTCATCTGGCGAACCAACTGCAGCATCTCATGGGGACCGACGCCACAATTGGCTCCAACGACATCCACATTCTTCGTCAAGGCCTTGACAAACTGACGACCGTCCAACCCTTCACGGGTTCGCCCTTCGGCAAAGAAGGCCATCTGAGCAACCACCGGCAAGCCAAATTCTGCCGCGACCGAAGCCGCCAACTGCAATTCGTCCAGACTGGCAAAGGTCTCCAGCAACAAGAGATCTACGCCGCCATCCACCAGGCCGGTCATCTGATCACGAAACAAACTCTGCTGGTCCGTAGCGCAAAGATTTTCCTCGCGATCACGGCTGCCCAGTGGGCCGACAGAACCCGCCACAAAGCAATTTTTATCGGTCCCGATCGCCTGACGGGCCAATCGGGCTCCGGCCTCGTTGATCTGACGCACCTGCCCATCAAGGCCAATGCCGCCAAGCCGCAAACCATTGGCCGTAAAGGTGTTAGTTTCCAGCAGTTGAGCTCCCGCCTTGACATACGCCTCATGTACCGCAACCACCAATTCCGGCCGGGTCAGATTCAACCGCTCAAAACAGCTGTCCGCTGGCACACCCTGACTGTAAAGCTGGGTACCCATGGCCCCATCGCCGATCAGAACCGTCTCGTGAAGACGTTGTATCAAGGGGGAAACACTCATCACGCGCCTTTACTTGACGTTGTCCCGCAGAGACTGAATAGCCTGGGTGTAATCAGGAGTATTAAATACGGCACTGCCGGCGACAAACACATCGGCCCCGGCAGCAGCGATCTCGCCAATATTGTCGGCCTTGACGCCGCCATCCACTTCCAGCTCAATCGCCCGACCAGTACGATCGATCATCTCACGCAGTTGGGTAATCTTATTCAGTGTTGCCGGAATAAAACTCTGACCACCAAAACCGGGATTCACCGTCATCACCAGCACCAGATCCACTTCGGCCATAATGACCTCCAGCACCCCGGCCGGTGTCGCCGGATTAATCGAAACGCCCGCTTTCTTACCTAAGCTGTGGATCAGTTGAATGGTCCGATGCAGATGCGGCACAGCCTCCTGATGAACAGTAATAATATCGGAGCCGGCTTTGGCAAAGTCGGGGATATACAGATCGGGATTCTCGATCATCAGATGAACATCAAGGGGCAACTCAGTCACCTGGCGCAATGCACCAACCACCGGTGCACCAATGGTAATATTGGGCACAAAGTGGCCATCCATGACATCAACATGGATATAGTCGGCTCCAGCCTGTTCTACGGTGCGAATTTCCGCACCAAGACGGGCAAAATCCGCCGAAAGGATCGAGGGAGAAATCTTGACCATGGTTCACTCCTTCCCGTTACGGGAACTGTTTCAGGATAAACGTTAAAATGAGCACTCTGGCCGGCGATAAAAACCAGCGGCAAAAAAGCAGTCCATCGCACCATGTTCACCCGTGCGTGTTACAAGTTGTCCGTCATCATCAAACAACCCATGCCAGTGTTTCGGCGCTCGGTTGGCCAGATCAACTTGGGCATACATGGGATGGTCCGTCAGAAAGTCCGCCACCACCGCAGAAGATTCTTCCGGCGTGGTGGTACACAGAGAGTAAAGCAACAGACCGCCGGGAACAACTAATTCTGCGGCCTGATGCAAAATTTGCCGCTGGATTTTGGCCAGCATCTTGATGTCGGTCTGTTTACGCCGCCAACGCGACTCCGGATTGCGCCGCAACACCCCTAAACCGCTGCACGGGGCATCAACGAGAACACGATCAAAACCTCCCGCCGGCAGAGAATCACACGGCTGGGTCATATCGCACGCCAGCGTACGGATCTGTTCACACCCAAGACGCTTGGCCCCCTGCTGTAAAGTCTCCAGCCGTTGCGGATGAAGATCAAGGGCGACAATCTCAGAACGATTGTCGGTCAACGCGGCCAGATGGGTAGTCTTACCACCGGGTGCCGCACAGACATCGAGAATGCGTTGACCGGGTTCGACCGACAACAGATGTGCCATGAGCATGCTGGCTTCATCTTGAACTTGGTACCAGCCCTCGGCGCGTCCGGGCAACCGCTGCAGATCACCGGCATGGGGCAGGATCACACCTTCCGGCGCAAAACGGGTCGACTCGGCCGCAATATCGCATTGCGAAAGCTGGTCAAGAAACGCGTCCCGCGTCATCTTCAGGGTGTTGACGCGCACGGTAACAGGCGCTGCGGTCAACTGACTCTCAGCCAGAGCCATTGCGCCTTCCGCGCCATACTGCGCCAACCAGCGTCGCGCCAGCCAGTGCGGCAATGACAGACCATGCTCCAGCCAGCCCTGAGTATCCGCATCGGGATCAGGCCACACCACCCGGTGCGGCTCGCGCAGATAACTGCGCAGCACGCCATTGACCAGGCCGCTGACTCGCTCCAGACCGCAACGCCGCGCCAGCTCCACCATACTGTGAACCACGGCCCGATCCGGGATGCGATCAAGATAGCACAATTGATAAACTCCCAGACGCAGCAGGCGCAACACCTTGGGTTGCAGCTTCTTCAACGGCTGGCGACTATAGGCTTTGAGGATAAAATCGAGGCTGCCGCGACGGCGCAGCACCCCATAAACAAGCTCCGTTGCCAAGGCACGATCACGCGGATCAAGGCCAGGATTCGCCTCAAGTGCGGCATCCAACACCAGATCGGAATAACCGCCCTCATCCACCCGGGTCAACACATCAAAAGCGATGCGCCGGGCATCTTTGACGTTTGGCTCTGCTTTTTTTGCCACACACACCTCGAACAACAAAGCGGGGGTATGCTTTCGGCACACCCCCGCACATTTCGTGAAACGTTCTATCTTCGTAACGACAGCGTTACGCCATCGCTTCCAGTCGCCGTACCCGCTCATCCATGGGTGGATGGGTGGAGAACAGACTCTGCAACCCTTTACCGCTGAGTGGATTGACAATAAACATATGCGCTGTCGCATCATTGACATCGTGCATCGGTCGCTGCTGGTTGGCCAATTCCAGCTTACGCAGGGCACTGGCCAGGTAATGCGGGTTGCCACACAGTTCAGCGCCGCCACGGTCCGCCGCATATTCACGGGATCGCGACACCGCCATCTGCACCAGCATTGCCGCCATCGGTGCAAAAATCATCGTGATCAGCATAACGAATATATTTCCACCACCGTCTTCATCGTCATTGCCACCCATGCCGAACAGCATGGCCCACTGGCCCATCTGAGCCAGATAGGAGATCGCACCGGCAATGGTCGCGGCAACAGAACCAATGAGAATATCGCGATGACGGACATGGCTGAGTTCATGGGCCATCACCCCCATCAATTCCTCACGGCTGAGCAGGGAAACAATTCCCTGAGTGGCCGCCACCACAGCATGTTGCGGATTACGTCCGGTAGCAAACGCGTTAGGCGTATCCTGCGGAATCATATAAACGCGCGGCATAATCAGATTGTTACGCTCACACAGCTCACGAACGACATCGTAAAGCATGCCGCTGTTGACTTCCTGTCCTTTGTACATACGGATGACGATCTTATCGGAAAACCAATAGGAGCCGATATTCATCACACCAGCCAGAACAAGTGCCACAATGGCACCGCCACGGCCACCAATTGCACCACCAATCACCATCAGGATGATGGTCAATAAGGCCATCAGGCCAACGGTCTTCAAATTGTTCAGCATTATTTCCTCTTTATTGGATAGGTCCGGTTAGAAGTACGGCGCCAATCGCCCCATTTGAGCGATAATCTAACCATCCCCAAAGCGCTTTTCAAGAGAGATGTCCCCAGAAGCGAACTGTGCAAATAACCGTATACCATCAACGGCCGAGAACATTTCCTTTTTCCAGACCACGTCCACGCAGAAAATCAGCGGCACTGAGCATCTTTTTGCCCGGTAGCTGCAACGCTCCCAACTGCAGCGCCCCCTGTCCGCAGGCCACGATCACCGTTTCTCCGCAGGCTTCAAGGACTTGTCCCGGTTCACCTTGGCCCTCAACACAGCGCGTTTTGGCCAGTTTGAGGGTCTGGCCGTCAAGCAGTGTATAGGCTCCGGGCCACGGATCAAGGCCGCGCACCAGATTATGAATTTGCCGCGCCTCCTTGCGCCAATCGATACATCCGTCCTCTTTCTTCATCATCGACGCATAAGTACTCAGGCTGTCATCCTGCTTTTCACGCGACAGGGTACCGGCACACAGACGAGCCAAGGTCTCGTCCATCGCCTCACGCCCGAGTGGGGCCAGCCGGTCGTGCAACTGGCCGGCCGTCTCATCGGGATGAATCGATAACGATTTTTTCACCAACATGTCGCCAGTATCGAGGCCGACATCCATCATCATGGTGGTCACCCCGGTCGTGGGATCGCCATCAACAATGGCTTTATTGATCGGTGCCGCCCCGCGGTGGCGCGGCAACAGCGACGCATGGACATTGATACAGCCATACTTGGGAATATCGAGAACCGCCTGGGGAAGAATCTGGCCGTAGGCCACAACCACGATCAGATCCGGTGACAGGCTGCGCAGCTGTTTGACTGCTTCTTCGTCACGCAGTTTCTGCGGCTGAAAAACCGGGATATCGTGCTCTAATGCCAGATCCTTGACCGGCGGGGCGGCCAATTTTTTCCCCCGCCCCTTGGGACGGTCCGGCTGAGTATAAACACCGACCATCTGCACCCCGGATTCAATCAGCCCGTGTAACGTCTCCAGGGCAAAATCGGGAGTTCCCATAAAAACGACACGAATGGTTTGAATATTAATCACAGCTGCTCCTGCTGTTGTTCGAGAATTTTCGGATATTTTTTACGAAACATCCCCTTTTTCAGAGAGGACAACCGATCGACGAACAACTTGCCGTCAAGATGGTCGATTTCATGCTGAAAGCAGATGGCCAACAACCCGTCCGCTTCACGCTCAACGGTTTGTCCGTCCATATCCACATAGCGCACTTTGACCCAGGAATTGCGCTTGACTGCCGCGTAGTAACCGGGCACAGACAGACACCCCTCCTCTTCGCAAGAGTCACCCTCCCGCTCGAGAATTTCCGGATTAACGGCTTTGATCAGCTCCGGGTTCTCCTCGCCACCACAATCCAGAACAATCAGGCGCTTGAGGATCCCAACCTGGGGTGCCGCCAAGCCAACACCGGGCGCGGCATACATGGTTTCCGCCATATCGGCGGCAAGCTGGCGAATTTCGTCATCGACAGCGGTTATCGACTCGGACGTTTCAGCTAAAACCGCGTCCGGATAATGATATATTTTCAACAGGCCCATTGAGAGCAATTCCTTTCCGTATGATCAGGCATTCAACCAACAACCTAAGCATGATAATACGCCCCCTGAACCAAGTCAACTGATGCGCAAGACGCAAAAAAGGGAGAAGCTCGGCTTCTCCCTCAATTTTTCATCATATCCGGCAAATAGTGCTTATCCATCCTTACTGCGATGGCAGGAAATACAGGTCACCACATCTGAGCCCGGCACCACCTCAGAACTGTTTTTCTGACCGGTCAGTGCTATTTTTGCCACCGGTACCAACGGATTATAAACCGTGTATTCCTTATAATCACCGCAGTCCGGCAGGACAACATCGCAAGGGTGGCGAATCCAGGCACCGGTGCCCCCAACCTGATCCTCATTCATAGCGTGGTGGAAGTTGCCGTGACAATCGACGCAGCGTTTAGAGAGCAAATGACTCGACGGTCCATCGGCATAGACCGTCGAGTCATTTTTGGCTGTTGTGCATGGTATGACAATTTGAACAGGGCCCGGACACCATCCCCCAGACTGTATCCGTCCCCATCAGGAATACACATAAAATAACAATCCCACGCATACAACCCTCTACATCAAACGCACATCAATCAGATGGTTAACAGGGTTTAGCAAAAGGTGGGCCAAAGCTTAAGGGCATATCCATAAGAGGGAAAATTACAGATAACCATCTGTCGTTATTTAATAAATAAGATTATCTTCCCAGCCGGAATCAAATTCTAATGTTGTTTCAGGTTTCATGTGGGGCAGTTTCAGCAGCAGGTGGGCAAATCACCCACAAAAAAAGGAGAGGGCTTCCCCTCTCCTTTCAATCTTTTTCAAAAGTGCGTTTTCAGCCCGTCCCCCTTAAACCTGGGAGGACAACCGGTCAGCCTCAGGCGACAACCACGCGAATGGCTTCACTGAGATTGTCCTGAAGCATTTTCTGGACAAAGCCAAGGGTACCGGCAACACTTCCGGCGCAGCCCTTACAGGCCCCTTTGTATTTAATATGAACATAAACCTGATCGTCGTTTTCACCCGGCTGGACATCGTCAAGCTCAATACCACCGCCATCACCAGCCAAGGCCGGGCGGACATGACGGTCGAGGACGGCCTCGATCTCCTTGATCTGCTTGACGATCGACAGGGTAACAAAATCATCCATCTTAGCACCTTCCGGGTTGCGCTCGGCCTCAATCTCGGCACGCACACGGGCGAGAATATCGACCAGATAAATATCGCGCTTTTCATGGCCACCCGGCTCAATACAGGATTTACAGAAGGCGCCTGCTTTGGTGTAATCGGCAATCTCCTCGATGGTGGTCAGATCATTGATACGAATGGCGTCTTCAACCATCTGCAGCGACACCCGGGCACATTCGCAGACAATATCCTTGTCTTTCAACGTTTCGACATCAACATTGCGATAAATGGCCGCAGCCTGCTTGATCACCTCGTAGGCCATAACACTACAGTGCATCTTCTGCGGCGGCACCGCCGCCTGGTCTTTGGTGTCACGCAGCGCCATCTCAACATCCAAATTGGTAATCTTGGTGGCTTCTTCAACGGTCTTGCCGATGCACATCTCCGCCATCATATCGGTGGACGCGATCGCCGTCCCACAACCGAATGATTTGAAGGTCGCCGCTTTGATCACTTCATCTTCGTCACCAACAACCCAAAACAACCGTACGGTATCGCCACAGGACTCAGCACCCTCGTTGGCAATCACCAGTCGACCACCGAGACGTTTGGCGTCCTCTTCGGTCAGCTCACCGAAATAACGCGGATTGTTCATGCGGTCGGATACTTTTTGTGAATACTGCTCCCAGAGAGAGCCGCCAATCAAATCATTTTTACCCATAACGGTAACTCCTATATTCGTGAATCCTGACCCGCCAGGGTCTTAGTATGAGGTGGACAGTTGACGCAAACGAACCACGGCTTTTTTGACCACCTCAATGGTAAAGTCAATCTCTTTTTCCGTGGTAAAGCGTGACAAACTGAAACGAACGCCGGTATGGGCCAGCTCTTTGTCAGCCCCGATGGCTGTAAGGATCGGACTGGCTTCGAGTGATTCCGATGCACAGGCGCTGCCCGTTGAAGCGGCAATGCCGTTCTGGTTCAAGTCCCAGATCATCGCCTCTCCCTCAACACCACGGATACTGACATACACCGTATTCGGCGTGCGAAGATCGCGGTCGCCGACCACCAGCACATCATCAATCTGCATCAAGGCATCTTCGAACTTATCTCGCAGACGGCGCACATGGGTATTTTCGTATTCCAGACTCTCAACGGCAATCTCCATCGCCTTGCCCATGCCGACCATCCCCGGCACATCAACGGTTCCGGCTCGATGGCCGCCCATCTGCTCACCACCGTGCAATAGCGGTGGTAACATGGCCCCCTTACGCACATACAGACCGCCCGCCCCTTTCGGGCCGTGGAATTTATGGGCGCTGAAGGTAAGAAAATCCGCCGGGACATCCTGCATATCGACCTTCACTTTGCCGACGGCCTGCACCGCGTCGGTATGGAAATAAACCCCCTTCTCCTGACAGACTTCGGCGATCTCTTTGATTGGCAGAATCAAACCGGTTTCATTGTTGGCCCACATCACTGACACCAGAGCCGTCTTGTCGCTAATCACCTCTTTAACCATTCCCGGCGTGATCAACCCCTGACGGTCCGGAGCCAGATAGGTCACTTTGACACCCTGGGTCTCAAGGAATCGACAGGCCTCACGAATACACGGATGCTCCAGTTGCGTGGTGACAATACGCTTTTTGCGTGTCTCCTTGAGCAGGCTGAAGTACATGCCCATGATCACTGTATTGTTGCCCTCGGTGGCACAGGAATTGATGATAATATCATCTTCATCACCGGCGTTGATGGCCGCATACATCTGTTCCATCGCCTGATGAAGGTAAGGACGCACTTCAATGCCAAACGAGTGCAAGGAGTTGGGATTGCCGTACATGTGGCAATAAAATGGATCCATGGCTTCACGCACTGTCGGGTCGACAATGGTGGTGGCATTGTTGTCAAGATAGATTCGTTCCATAAACTTTCCGCCTTAATCGAGATAAGATAAGAAAAAAATAGCGCTTCTATGCGGCACGCCATTGTGTCCGTCATCACACCTGCGGCCTAAATATGACCTGAAAGGTTTACCTTTGGCTACCATAAATGAAAAAAAGCAGCCCGTCAACATAGCTGATCGAACTGCTCAAGTATAAAAAATCTCCTGCTGTGGTGACTTACAGGACCAGATGGTGCTCCAATCCTTTTGCTGTCGACCACTCAACCTGGCGACCACCAAAAGACAAGCGTGCGATACCGGATTGAACATCAAGGACAATCTTGTCGTCGGCATAGCGTGCTCGCCAGATATCGGCCAGGCAAAACGCCCGTTCCACACCATCGCCACGCTGAAAATTCCACACTTCATCCGGTTGGGCCAAGCGTCCCTCGGAATAGATGGAGGCATTTTCCATGGCGGACAATTGCTCAATCACCGCGTCATCACTCAAATTTTCTGTTGCCACGACGGCGACCGGATTGCGCTCCATCGCCGCTTTGGCAAATGGACCCCAGTCACAACTGCGCATATCGCGTAGCGCATAAAAGCCCAGATCCACCACCGGATTCTGTTGGCGAATCGCAGTCAAGGCATCGATCACCTGGTGACGGTCCATCTCCTGAGTTAGCACAATGGGGGGCACATCCACGACACTCTTTTCTTCATACTCCGGCAGCCGCGGAGTTATTTCGACAAACTCGCGCAGTTTGTCAATCAATTCACAGGCACTTTGTTGCGGGCAGTTGAACTCCGCCACCAGCGCACTGCGCATTTTCTGCTTGTCGAGGTTGACCTTGGGGTGTTTTTTAAAAAAGGCTTCAAAGCGCTCCAAATCGATCCGGCCTTCGAGCGGCTCTGGAGAATAATCATAGGAATCGATCTCGTCGAGCAATTTTTCCCGGGTATTATCGCTGGCTTTAAACGAGCTGCCATGCTCATAGCTGTAAACCTTTTCTGCGGCAATCCAGCGTTTTTTTCCGTGACGCATCTGGCTGATCTGAAAACATTTCTGCAACGAGCTGTGTTCGCGCAAAAAGTTACAGAGAATTTCCTGATTAAGATCAACCTTGAGATAGGTCACCAACTTGTCGGAGAAATGCTGATAGGCCTCAGGGTCAATACTTACGTCGGGATAAACCACATGAATATTACCGCTGCAATGCGCCACCATGGTCACCTGTTCATTCCGCAGGGCGCGCTGGGCACGGGCCGACAATTCCGTGCCGTTGAACCACATGTTTTTGGTAACAATGCGACGGTTATTGGTGACCAGCCCTTCCTTGACATCGACAAAGTTCTGCGAGTGCAGCGGCGTTGCCATGAGGAAGATATCTTCCAACGGAATTTTACACACGACGAACAATGCCGCCGCATACAGAGTGGACAGCGACACACATTCGCCGGCACCGTTCCGGTAGCCATCGCGATAGCAGAACGCATCCATGGCCTCGACGGTTTCCGTCTTCCAGTACGGAATCATGTCGCTGTCGTACTTATCCAGACCAAAATGCTTGCGGATGTTCATATCAAAATAGTAGCGATCCCCGGTATAACCGAACAACGCATTACTTTCGGCAATGATCTCCGGGTCCATCACATCCTTAAAACGATCCAGCTCGGTATCCTTATGGGTCAATCCCCAGGTGTCCAAATCGAGATTAAAGTCGTAATGGTCCATGATGAACTGCTTGAGGCGCACAATGCGCCGGTAAGGGTTCATTGTGTCAATTTTGGCGAACCATGGATCATCACGCCACTGCCAGACCACCGGCGACATGATGTTCGCCAGCACCAGGCTGTAAAGCAGATCGGGGTAGATAAAAATTTCCATGTCCGACAGCGTGATGGCCGAGGAGTATTTTTCCAGCAACTCCGAGGTAACAACGGGCGGTTTCTGTGAAGTGTGGTTATTTATCGTAGTCATGGGCGCAACTTTACCCCGTCTACAAAAGATTGGCAAGCCGGTTCATTGGCCAAACAGGTTAGATTTAACTGCCTCCGCCGGTGTCTACACAGGGATTATTTTCAAAAAATAGCCTGAGATCACAGGGACTTAACCAGAAAAGCAAGGATTGGTACTGACGACATTGGGTAATCCACATAAAGAGGACAATGAATGTTCTTTCTGCTGACAACTACCAAGAGAGTGTTGTTTATGCTTACCCTAGAAATTGCCAGAGTGGATGCATTATCGGCGGTTCGCCAGCCGGTCTCACCGCGGCCGTTAATCTGAAAATGCGCAGTCCGGAAAAACGCTGCTGGTCATCCCCATCCTCAACCGGAACATCGAAGGTGTTGACTCTGAAAAACGTCTATACCATCCGTAAAGACTCGGACTATCTGGAGCAACTGTTCAGCGCCTCCGGGAACAAACAACCGATTCAAGTTCAGCAGCTGTTATCTGTGTCAACAATTGAGGCCAAAGTTCCACCCATCCACGAAGATGGCCAACATCCGCCACCTTAATCATACGAACAGACTCATTGTCAAAAAGTGCGACATACGCATTCGAAATGTCATCGGTAATAATTTCATCTTCAGAACCGACAAAATGGACTTGAGGAATATTCGACAGAACATCAACATAATCAGCGGGATTCAGGGATTCAGTCAATGGACTCACATGATGGTATTCGGTAAATCTGCGTGTCTCCAGATTTCCCGCAACGGTGACCACAGAATCAACATCATCTCTTTCAACCGCCAGCAAAAGAGCGAGCGCTCCCCCTCCGGAATAGCCGACGAGCTGAAATGACGTCACAGAAAACTGTTGCTTCAGTTGGCTTAAAGCAGAAGACAGTGAAGATACAACCGGCTAGGAAAATCTCGCCGAGGTCCAAAGAGTATCCCGACAGGCACCATTGTGAACAAACTGGCAAGGCCGCCCTAAGTAGGCAAGATCTTTATTCGGGTCAGCCAGCATCAATTGCAAAGCCACAGGAGAAACTGGAGTGGGATCATCAGAAACATGTCGGCGCGAACGCCAGGCCAGGCCATCTCCTTCGAGATAGACTCTTAAGACATTGACCGAGCGATGAATATCTGTCGGCACAACGCTTATCATGGGCAGTCCTTCAGCCTCCAACGCTCTATCCTGACAACCATGTCGAATAACGAGATCATGGAGTGTGGCTCGTGTCATTTGATGCGGCTGCGATACACAAGCGGACATCAACACCGCCAAAATAACAACGCAAAGCCGGAACACTTTTCCATGTCGTTTACCCATCGTTAAATCGCCCCCTTCACTGCTGCTTTATCATCGCTGCCAACCATCGCCATAAAAACACCACTGGAGCTACTGGTCAGATCAGTAACCAGCAAACGGCCACCGATCACACCGCTGGTATTCAATGTTACGACACCATCTGCGGTGTACACCGCCCAATCGGCAAGGATGCCGGATTGCGCATCAAGGTTCAGGGTCAGTTCCGGAGTCCCGTCATAGTTGCCGACCAGCACACCATAAGAGATCGCCTCGCCCGTTTGGGCAGAAGCTCTCGCAAAAATGATTGAACCATTCGTCAGAGAACTATCATCTGCAACCGTATCGGTCCCATCCACCATCAAACCCGCAGCATAGGCAGTGCCAATCGACTCGCCGACATCAATCGCGGCAGCGCTTACCCCAAGCAGGGTATGATCAAGAGTCAGGCTGTTTACCGTGGTATAACCATGCAAGCTGATTCCGGCAGCCTGAGATTGCGCTCCGGCAGCCAAAGCATAGACGTCCACAGAGGAGCCAGCCATATCCAGATCCGTTCCACCGCTAATATAGAAACCGCAGGCTTCTATACTATCCCCTGCAACTTCGGGCGAACCCGATGCAGCGTTAACAATGAACTACCCCGCAGCAAGCTACGGGGTATCGAAGAGCACTAACTGCTCTGTAACTGTTTATACTCCGTATCGCGGCCCTGATACCGAACATAGTTGGCAATTGTTTGCTCATTGCCCTTTTGCCCAACAGTGTTTACAAAATAACCTTTGGTCCAGAACTCGCCACCCCATAGTTGCTTCTTGAGCAATGGGACTTGTTTGAAAATCTCGCGAGCAGTTAGATTTTTGATAATTCGCACCACCTGCGTGGGGATATATGTTGGAACTGACTGTACCAAAAAGTGAACAGGGTCATTGTCCGTCCCAATTTCGATAAACTGTATTTCGTATCTCTTGGCTATCTCAAGACAAACGTCCTTGAGACATGCATCGACTTCTTGAGTCGAAAACGACCCGGCGATATTTTTCCGGGAAAATCAAGTGATACAAAAGCTCAGAAACATTATGATTTTCCGAATGTACTCACTCATGTCGCCAATATTTCATATTGGCGATAGCGGAGCAAGCTTCGGGGAATTAGCCCCTCTCAAAGATTAAAAATAGTACCATCAATGAGAACGAAGCTTAAAAAATGAGCCCCCCCACAAGGAGAAGCTTGTCGTGACGTTCTCAATAAATTAGACTTAAATTTTCTCTTCATTGTGAGTGACAAAGATCTATCGTGAAAAACCTATTAACCGACATGGCACAATGGTCCCACCATTTTGCCCAGGAGATTCTCCAGGCCGGCGATCTGGCCGTGGATCTAACCGCCGGACGCGGCCATGACAGCCAGTTCCTTGCCGAGTGTGTCGATAGCAACCACACCGGCTGCGTTCTGGCATTCGACATTCAGACGCAAGCTATTGACAGCACCCTTGAGCGCCTGGAGAACAACGGCATCACAGCCAGCCGGATCAGCCGACCACAACAGATCGCAGCGCCCGGAACATTTTTAATCAACGCCAGCCATGAACGTCTGCCGCTATTTTTGCCCCGCCCGCCCAAAGTCATTCTCGGCAACCTGGGTTATCTGCCCGGCGGCGACCACAGCATCACTACTCAGGCGGACAGCTCGCGGATCATGACCAAAGCGGCACTGGAAGAATTGCAGCCCGGTGGTCGCCTGATTCTGGTGGTCTATACCGGGCATGACGGCGCCAGGAAGGAGTCGGACGCCATCACCTCGGATCTCGCCCAGCTGCATCCGCGCTACTGGCACATCATCACCATGCGCCCTTTTTTGAGCGACAAAGCGCCCTATCTGCTGGTCGCGGAAAAACGTCAACCGCGACAATCCCTGCGCGAACGCTTGCTGCAACAATAATTTCCGCCCCATTTTAATACTGGACATGTTGCGCCCAAATAGGGTGAGATAGGCGGATGCATTTTTCAAGATTCCCCCAACACCCGACAACCAAGGTTCAGCCATGAAATCCCTGCAACGGCTGTGGCCCTGGTTGCGCCCATATCGCACCACACTGCTGATCGGCCTATTCTGGGTCATCATCACCAATGGTCTGATTCTGATGACACCGCAACTGCTGCGCTGGGGCATCGCCGCCATTGAGCAGGGCAATTGGGCTGATGTGCAGTTTTACGCCGCCACCATGATTGTCCTCACCTTGCTCGGCGGCGGCATCCGGGTCATTTCTCGGCTCCATTTTCTTCACACCGGGCGCAAAGTCGAGGTTGATCTACGCCAGGCCATGTTTCACCGCCTGCTGTATCAGCCCGGTCCATTTTTTAATGACAACCGCATTGGCGACTTGATTTCGCGCTTCACCAACGATCTGACCAATGTGCGCATGGTTGCCGGATTCGGCCTGGTATCGCTGATCAATGCCGTGGTGATTTATACCATTGCCATCAGCCTGATGGTGTGGATGTCGCCCTCTTTGACCATTGCCGCCCTGGCCCCATTTCCACTCATGCTGCTGGCAGTAAAACGAATCAGTCGCCGACTGCTGTTGTTTTCCGGACAGGTACAGGAACGTCTTGGCGACATCAGCGACATGGTGGAAGAATCGGTGCGCGGCCAACTCAGTTTACGCAGCAGCGGTTTCCAGCAAGTGCGCTGTCGTCAGTTTGACGATTTGAATGACCATTACCTCGAAGCATCTGTCGGCATGGCGCGGATGCGCTCACTGATGGGTCCGGTGATGAGCGTAGTGACACCTCTCGGCATTCTCATGGTGCTCTATTTCGGCGGTCGCCAGGTGATTGCCGGCACCCTGCAACTGGGCGACTTGGTGGCCTTCAATGCCTATCTCGTCCAATTGACCATGCCAACCATGCTGCTGGGCTGGATTCTCACCCTGATCCAACGCGCGGCCGTGGGTATGGAGCGCATCAGCCTGCTGCTCGACTTGACGGCGCCGCTGATCGGATTGCCCGAACCGCAAGAGATTCCCGCCGAGGCAAATCAGCCCCCTCAGATCGACCTCAACAAACTGACATTCGGGTACCATGACGACAAACCGGTACTCCATGACCTGACCTTAGAGATCCCTGCTGGAACAACCATCGGCATCACCGGCTCCGTGGCCAGCGGCAAAAGCACCCTGCTTCATGTGTTGACCGGACGTTATCCCGTTGTCGCGGGTCAGGTGTGGATCGATGACCTTGACCTGAACGATGTGGACGTACAACGTCACAGCCAACGGCTGTGCGCCGTACTTCAGGAGGGCAAATTGTTCAGCGGCACCCTGGCGGACAACTTCCGCTTTGCCGCCCCCGATTTACCCGACAACGACTTGCATCAGGTCGCCCGGCAGGTATCTCTGGAAGAGGAGATCAATCAGTTCAGCAACGGCTTCGACACCCCGATTGGAGAAGGCGGCCTGACCCTGTCCGGCGGCCAGCGTCAGCGGGTTGGTGTAGCCCGCGCCTTGGCGCGCAATCGTGGGTTGTGGCTGCTGGACGATCCGTTCAGCCATCTTGACACCGTAACCGCCCGCAAGGTGTGGAATGAAGTGCGTGGCGCTCTCAAGGGCCGCACCGTGCTGTTCGCCTCGAGCCGCGTGTCGATCCTCCAGGGGGCTGACCACATTATCGTTCTCGACCAGGGCCGCATCCGTGAGCAAGGCGATCATGAGTCGTTGATGGAACAGCGCGGTGAATACGCCAGGCTGGTCGAACGGGAACAACTGCATCGCGAGATGGAGGGGCTATGAAACAGGTTCTCGGTGATGAAATCAAAGGGCGCCATTTTGACGGCCGCATCCTCAAACGGTTCCTGCCGTTCATCCGCCCCTACCGCCGCATGGCCGTGACCAGCCTGATACTGTTGCCGTTTATCTCACTGGTGCGCATCGTGCCGCCATTGCTGATCAAAAAAGCCATTGACGACAACATCCTGCCCGGTGATCTGACCGGGCTGTTGCCTATTGCCGGTTTCCTCATCGCCATCTTGTGTGTTGAAGGTCTGCTGGTATTTGGTCAGTCGTGGTGCGTGCAGGTGGTCGGCCAATACATCATGGCCGACCTGCGCCGCATCAGTTTTGCCAAACTGATGCGGCTGCCGCGCTCATGGTACGACTGGCAGCCATCAGGCCGTATCCTTACCCGTCTGACCAGCGACATTGAACACATTGGCGATCTGTTCGGTTCGGGGATTGTCTCAGCCATCGGCGATGTCGCCACCCTGGTGATGATCTTCATCATCATGCTGACCATCAACGTGCCGCTGTCGTTGGTGGCGTTTGCCGTGGTGCCGCTGATGATCGCGGTGATCGTGAGCCTGCGGCGGCCCATGCGCCGGGTGATGCGCCAATTACGCGCCCGCCAGGCCACCCTCAATGCCTTCATCTCCGAACGCACCAGCGGCATTGCCGAAGTGCAGATCTTCAGCCAGCAACAACGCAGTGATGACGAATTCGACACCCTGCAGGACAGTTACCGCCACAGCGCCCTTAGTTGGGTCACCCTGGAGGCTCTGTTCTACGCCAGCGTTCACATCTTCGGCAGCCTGGCTGCGGCCGCCATCCTGTGGAAAGGCGGCGGCGAAGTGATCCATGGGGCAGCAACCTTCGGCACCCTGGTGGCGTTTATTGAATATTCGCGCAAGTTCTTTATGCCATTGACCGATCTGGCCTCCAAATTTTCCATTCTGCAAACCAGCAATGCCTCGCTGGAGCGGATTTTCGACCTGCTCGATCAGCAGGATGAACCACAAGGCGCAGTCAACGAAGCTCCCGGAAATGGTCGTGTTGAGTTTGACAGGGTCAGTTTCGCCTACCAGAGCGACGAACCGGTGTTGCAGCAGGTCAACTTCACCCTGGAACCGGGCAAGCGCGTTGCCTTGGTCGGTGAGACCGGCAGTGGCAAAAGCACCCTGACTCAGCTATTGTTGGGGTTTTATGCGGCCGATCAGGGCCAGGTCCGTCTCAACGGACACGATGTCACCACCATGGACAAAACCGTGCTGCGGCGCATGGTCGGCTGGGTCTCCCAAGAACCATTTCTGTTTTCCGGCACAGTACGTGACAATCTCGACCCGCAGAATAAACTCGATGACACGGCTCTACTCGAGGCAATCGAAGCCACCGGAGCCGGACGGGTGGTGGAACGCCTCGGCGGACTGGGGGGAACTCTGGTTGAACACGGCAAGAATCTGTCCAGTGGCGAGCGGCAACTGCTGTGTCTGGCACGGGCGCAAATCCTTAATCCGCCGGTGATCATTCTCGATGAGGCAACCAGCCACCTTGACGGTGACAGTGAAGAACTAGTCTATGCCGGAATGCGCACCGTGGCCGGTGGGCGCACCACGTTGATGATTGTCCATCACCTGCGACTCGCCGCCGAAGCCGATCACATTGTCGTTCTCCATCAGGGGCACGTCTGTGAACAGGGCACCCACAAACAACTATTGGCTGCCGACGGCCGCTACGCTCACCTGTGGCGCATTCAACAACTCGAAGCACGCAGAAACGATCAACGACAACAGGGATGAAAAAACCACAGCCATGGCACGAAACAAAGCAACAGGACGGCGACAACAAAAGCCCCAACACAACACCGGTCAGCCGGGACTGATCATCAGTCATTACGGCGTAGCGGTGCTGGTCCGTTTTGACAACGGAGACGAGCAACCGGTTAAGGTCAAACGCAACTCCGATCACGTGGTCGGCGACCGGGTGATGGTGATCGGCGAACGGGTCACCTCTTTGGCACGTCGTAACGCCCTGCGCCGTCGCGACCCGTTTGGCAAGGTGCGCACCCTGGCCGCCAACCTGGATCTTCTCGGCATTGTCGTTGCCGTTCGGCCGCAGACACCTGATGGCTTTATCGAACGTGTTGTGGTCGCCGCCCGAGCCGCTGATATTGAGCCGGTGCTGATTGTCAACAAACAGGACCTGCCCGGCAGCGCAGACTTTGACAGCCAACTGCAGCGTGACTTCCCGGCCATGGTGCGCCTGAGCGTCAGTGCCAAACAGGGCGACGGACTGGAACACCTCCGCCATAAGCTCGCCGGGGCCGGGCGCAGTGCTCTGGTCGGCGTCTCCGGCAGCGGCAAAAGCTCATTGCTCAACGCCCTGTGCCCCGGCATCGAACTCGAAACCGGCGCCCTCAACGAAGAGGAGCACGGCTGCCACACCACCAGCGTCTCCACTCTGCTGGCGCTTCCCACAGGCGGTGAGTTGGTCGACACCCCCGGATTCCGCGACTTTTCTCCCGTGGATGTCAGCAGTGAAGATCTGGCCCACTGGTTTCCCGGTGTCATGAGCGTTCTCGAAGAGCAGTCGTGCCGGTTTCGCAACTGCCGCCACCGCCAGGAACCCGGCTGCTGCATCAAGCAGGCCGTGGATCAGGGAACATTCAGTGAGGAGCGCTACCAGCTCTACCTCAACACTCTGCAAGAGTTGGAACAGCTTGAAACCGCACGTAACGAGGGGCGTAAAAACCCATTCTGTCGCTGATCCGGGCAAATCGTCAATTTTCTGCTTCGCGATTTCGTTTTCAGGTTTCCATCCGGCAATTAACCGCTATGATAAAAGCGTGAGCCCCCACCCATGGGCTCCGCAAGCCTTCTTAGAAGAGGCTCGACAAAGACAACATTCAAGCGGTGGAGTGGATGAGACACAAACGGATAATATTTTTTGGCCTGGTACTGATTAGCCTGTTGTTAAGCGTCGCACCGGCTTTTGCCGAGCATCCGGCAAAGCTGTCGAACGGACAGACCCTTTACGTTCCGGTTTACTCCCACGTTTACAGCGGACCAAACGGCCAGCCCTTTCAATTGGCCGTCATGCTCAGCGTGCGCAATACCGACCCTCGCCAGCCCCTGACGGTAACCACTCTGGATTTTTACAACAATGACGGCCACCTGGTTCACCGCTATCTGACCACCCCCATCACGTTGGGACCATTGGCCTCCCACCATGTTTTCATCGAGGAAAACAACCAACAGGGTGGATTCGGCGCCAATTTCATTGTCCGCTGGCAGGCGGAAAAAGCCATCAACGCCCCCTTAGTGGAAAGTGTCATGATCGGTGCCCGTTCCGGTCAGGGCATCTCCTTCGTCTGTCCGGCCCAACCCCTGGTTGATTAACAAAACGGTTCTTAACAAAAAAAGGCTGCCCTCCATGAGAACAGCCCTTCGATTCAAAGCGTGCTATTTTGACTATCGTTTTTTCTTCGGAACGAATTTTTTAGCATTTTTTTTGGGTTTGTGCGGCGCTGTCTTGACAGCTCGCCCCCGCTCCGGCCGAGCCACAGCTTTCTTCTTGGCCGGTTTCCTCTCATCACTTGCGCTATTGTCATCAAGCTTGTGCAATTTGATCTCATGGTGGCGCAGCTGAATGGTTTTGAGTTTTTCAATCACTTTATCCGGCAAGCTTTGCGCCAACTCAACCGTACTGTGCTCGTTATAGAGACTGATACGACCGATAAAACCAATCTGCACCCGCCCCTCATTGCTGAACGCCCCGACAATATCGCGCGGTGTAATGTTATGACGCCGTCCAACGCTGATCCGATAACGGTACATGGGTGGGGTGTTGCCACGGTCGCGCGGTTTGCGTTCACCGGCCAGGCGTGATTTGCGGTCATCCAGAGACGGCAGTTGAATGGTCGACAGCTTGGGGAACAGGGTCTTCTGCATCTGCTGACGATAGGCCAGAGCCGCCGCCACATCAAGCAACTCCAAACCCTCCTCCTCCACCATGGTCGACAGCAGTTCACGCAGATCCGTCAAGCTGTACTGATCAAGGGTGTCATGAATCTGCTTCTTGAAGGTGGCAATGCGCCGTGCGCCGATCTGATCACTGCTCGGCACGTCAATCGGCTTAATATCGCGTTTTGTCGCACGCTCAATGCCCTTGAGCAGACGGCGCTCCTGCGGTGTCACAAACAGAATGGCGGTGCCGGTACGTCCCGCGCGACCAGTACGGCCAATGCGGTGGATATAGGCTTCGGTATCAAAGGGGATATCGTAGTTAAACACGTGGCTGATCCGCTCAACATCAAGGCCGCGGGCAGCCACATCGGTGGCAATGACAATATCCAAACTGCCGTTTTTCAACCGACCAATGGTGCGTTCACGCACCTGCTGACTGAGGTCGCCGTTGAGGGGCGCAGCATTGTAACCGCGCGCTTCAAGCCGTTCAGCCAGTTCGGTGGTGGCGGTCTTGGTGCGAACAAACACAATGGTGCCGTCAATCTCCTGAGCCTCAATCAGACGCGTCAACACATCAAACTTCTGGTTGGCGCGCAACATCAGATAGCGCTGCTCAATCTGATCAACGGTGGACGTGCGTGAGGCGATCTGCACTTCCTGAGCATCACCGAGATACCGTTCGGCTACACGGCGGATAGCCGGTGGCATGGTGGCGGAAAACAGTGCGCACTGGCAGCGCGGCGGCGTCGCCCCGAGGATGGTTTCAACATCCTCAATAAACCCCATACGCAACATCTCATCGGCCTCATCAAGCACCACGGCATCGATCTGTTCAAGGTGCAGGCTCTTGCGGTTCATGTGGTCCATAATCCGGCCGGGGGTACCGACCACCACCTGAACCCCATCGTGCAGGGCTTTAAGTTGCTGATACATGGGCTGTCCGCCATAAACGGCCAACACTTTTATTTTAGGCAGATATTTGGCAAAACTCTGCAACGCCTCGGAAACCTGAATAGCCAACTCACGGGTCGGGGCCAGCACCAGCATTTGAGGATGCTTTTTGCTGGAATCAATCCTCCCCAGCAGCGGCAGCCCAAAGGCGGCGGTTTTCCCGGTACCGGTTTGCGCGGTACCAAGGAGATTATGGCCCTCATTGAGAATTGGAATACTCTGCTCCTGAATGGGTGACGGCTGTTGATAGCCGAGATCAGTCAAAGCCTGAAGCAAAGGGGAGGAAATACCTAAAGCGGAAAAGTCAGATGCAGTCATACGTTGTGTTGCTTTCATGGTTAACCGCGCCCATCAGCGAGCGCGAATTTTTCAGTATCGCCGATAAGGGCACTTTATTGCAATGTAAAAGTGTGGATTAGCGCTGTTTTTGACACACTGTTGCCCGTGGAACGAGAACATTGACCTGATTCGTCGGGGATGGTTGGCATCAGCCGGATCTGGCGTTATAGTAAAGACTGTTTTGATGAGTTGATGGAGAGAGCGGCACGGTATTGGGCGTTACACCGCCCGCAAAGCCGTGTTGGAGAGAACGTTTCTGACAATGGGGGGTTCATGAAAATTCACGAGTATCAGGCCAAAGAGATCCTTGGCTCTTTTGACATTCCCGTACCGCGCGGGCGTGTGGCAGTGACCGCTGACCAGGTGGAACGGGCGGCGAAAATGATGGGCGGCCGCTGTGTGGTCAAAGCCCAGATTTATGCTGGTGGCCGCGGCAAGGCCGGCGGCGTGCAAGTGGCACATCATCCTGAGCAGGCCCATGAGATTGCCAAAGAACTGTTCGGCAAGCGGCTAGTCACCCATCAGACCGGTCCTGAGGGGCTGAAAGTACGTCGGATTCTGGTTGAAGAGACCGTTGAAGTGGGCCAGGAATTTTACCTGTCCATCACCCTGGATCGCCAAACCTCCCGTTACTGCCTGATCGCCTCGGCAGAAGGCGGTGTCAACATCGAAGAAGTGGCGGCAAACGCACCGGAAAAGATCCACACCCTGACCATCGATCCCTACACCGGGCTGCGCTCCTATCAGGCACGGCAGATCGTCCACAAAATCGGCATGACCGGTGGGGTTGCCGAAGATTGCGTGCGGCTGATTCTGGACATGTACCGCTGTTGTCTCGACAAAGACTGCTCGCTGGTGGAGATCAATCCGCTGGTGGTTACCAAAGCCGGCTGGCTGTTGGCGCTGGACGCTAAAATCAACTTTGACGACAATGCCGTGTTTCGCCATTGGGAATATCACGAAATGCAGGACTATTCGCAAATGGACCCGCTGGAGATCAGCGCCGGAAAATTTGACCTATCTTACATCAAGCTTAACGGCAACATCGGCTGCATGGTCAACGGCGCCGGATTGGCCATGGCTACCCTCGATGTGCTGAAGGAAAACGGCGGCGATCCGGCCAACTTCCTCGATGTTGGTGGCGGAGCCACCCGCGAGAAAGTCGCCGAGGCGTTTAAAATCATTTTACAGGACACGGACGTGGAAGCGGTGTTCGTCAATATTTTTGGCGGCATCATGCGTTGCGATGTCATTGCCCACGGCATCATTGAAGCGGCCGGCGATATGGATTGCCGCTTGCCCATCGTGGTACGCATGGATGGCTCACAAGTTGAGGAGGGCAAGGCCCTGCTCACCGCATCGCCCCTCAATGTGCAGTGCGCCGATTTTCTTGGCGAAGGGGCCAAGCTGATTGTGGCAATGATGAAGCAGGAAGAACCGTAACCGTCGTTTTGCCAGACAGGCGGAAGGATGGAAGAACGAGGGCTCTGACAACGGAGAAAACAACCATGTCCATTTTGATCAATAAAGACACCAAAGTAATTGTCCAGGGCATGACCGGCAAGACCGGCATGTTCCATACCCGTGAGTGCCGCGATTACGGCACCAACATCGTTGCCGGGGTGACGCCGGGCAAAGGCGGCATCCACGTCGAAGGGATTCCGGTATTCGACACCATGGAAGAAGCGGTGCGCATCACCGGCGGTAACGCTTCAATGATTTTTGTCCCACCACCGGGAGCAGCCGATGCCATTCTCGAAGCCTGCGAAGCTGGAGTCGATCTGGTCGTGTGCATTACCGAGGGGGTCCCGGTACGCGATATGGTGATGGCCCGTCAGGTCGTGGAGGACAGCCCCACCAAGCTGGTCGGCCCCAACTGCCCCGGCCTGATCACCCCCGGAGAATGCAAAATCGGCATCATGCCGGGCTACATTCACAAACCGGGCAAGATCGGCGTGGTGTCACGTAGCGGCACCCTGACTTACGAAGCGGTTAAGCAACTCACCGATGTCGGTCTCGGCCAATCCACCTGTGTCGGCATCGGCGGTGACCCGATCATCGGTCTGAAATTTATCGATGTCCTAAAAATGTTCAACAACGACCCCGAGACCGAAGGGGTACTGATGATCGGTGAGATCGGCGGCAGCGCCGAAGAGGATGCCGCACAATGGGTGCAGGAGAACATGACCAAGCCGGTGGCGGCGTTTATCGCCGGGCAGACGGCCCCTCCGGGCAAACGGATGGGGCATGCCGGGGCCATCATCAGCGGCGGCAAGGGACGCGCGGAAGACAAGATTGCCGCGCTGACTGAATGCGGCGTGACGGTTTCAACCAGTCCGACCGGTATGGGGCAGGCCATGCTTAAAGCGTTGGGACGCGAAGCCTGATTGGCACTCAACAAGATAAAAAGAAACAGCCCCTTGCGTTTTGAGCTCGCAAGGGGCTGTTTCTTTTTATTCCTACACCTTAAAACCAAGATCAAAACCGCCGGGTCTCGTCCCGGCAGCCGACATACTTTTGACTTGCCGCTCAAAAGTATGCAAAAACCAGCTTGAACACCTCCTGAACCTGGATTAACCGACAATGCGTCTGTTTCCGTTACGCGTCACAGATCCGGCTCGCCGCCCTTTAGGTTGACGAATCATGCAACGCATCATCTTTGGCGTAAAACGGTGATAACAATCTTAAGTCGCGCTCTACCACTGGTGTGGCACCGATCAAACGGGCGGGACGGTGCCCGCCCTTGCGGCAGAGTGTCATTTAGCAGCCAAGCCCTCCCGTTCAGCAGCGCCGAACGAAGAGAACGGTCAGCGCGATGGTCGTCGGCAACCTGTTTGAGGACAGATGCCGACTGGGCGAGTTTTGCCGACATCGCGGTGTTAGTGAACGCAGAGAGGGAACCCGTAAGGGCGCAATGGGGTTGTTATTGATCAGATGAACGAGAGGTGTTGCGTGAGATTTTTTGCGTCAGCAAGGCAGAGGGAGGAGCTATAGTCGTTCTATGGCGACGACCGATAACGCCGCTGACGTGAAAAAGATCCGCAACAACTCCGTGAAGGCTGATTGATGACAACCCCTTGGGAGTCGATTTTGTGGTACTTTTGTCGACGCAAAAGTGCCCCGACGTGCGGGCGCGGAAGCCCGCGTCACGTGGGTACCACCTTCGCAAACGGATGATGTTCGCCGGTGCGATTCGTTTCGTATTACGAACCACTGAAGGTCAAGGTCAAGGCCAAAGTCAAAGTCAAGACCGCCGGGTTTCGTCCCGGCAGCCGACATACTTTTGACTGGCCGCTCAAAAGGATGCAAAAACCAGCTTGAACACCTCCTGAACCTAGATCAACCGACAATGCGTCTGTTTCCGTGATGCTTCACAGATTCGGCTCGCCGCCCTTTAGGTCGACGAATCGTGCGCGTCATCACCATTGGCGTAAAACGTTGATAACAATATGATGTCGCGCTCTATCTCTGGCGTGGCACCAATCAAGCGGGCGGGACGGTGCCCGCCCTACAGTCGTGTGTTATTTTGCACCTCAGTTCTCTCGTTCAGCAGCGCCGAACAAAAAGAGCGTCGTTGAGATGGTCGTCGGCAAACTGTTTGAAGACTGTTGCAAACAGGCCGAGTTTTTGCCGACATCTCAGCGAAAGCGAATGCAGTGAGGGAACCCGCAGGGCGCAATGGTCGAGAGTCGATTTTGCGCCACTTTTGTCGACGCAAAATGTGGCCCGACGTGTGGGCGCGGAAGCCCGCGTCACGTGGGGACCACCTTCGCGAACGGATGAAGTTTGCCAGAGCGATCAGCTCCGAAAGGCGATCCACTGAAGATCAAAAGCAAGGTCAAGACCGCCGGGTTTCGTCCCGGCAGCCGACATACTTTTGACTGGCCGCTCAAAAGGATGCAAAAACCAGCTTGAACACCTCCTGAACCTAGATCAACCGACAATGCGTCTGTTTCCGTGATGCTTCACAGATTCGGCTCGCCGCCCTTTAGGTCGACGAATCGTGCGCGTCATCACCATTGGCGTAAAACGTTGATAACAATATGATGTCGCGCTCTATCTCTGGTGTGGCACCAATCAAACGGGCGGGACGGTGCCCGCCCTACAGTCGTGTGTTATTTTGCACCTCAGTTCTCTCGTTCAGCAGCGCCGAACGAAAAGAGCGTCGTTGAGATGGTCGAGAGTCGATTTTGCGCCACTTTTGTCGACGCAAAATGTGGCCCGACGTGCGGGCGCGGAAGCCCGCGTCACGTGGGGACCACCTTCGCGAACGGATGAAGTTCGCCAAAGCAACCTGACCACCCCACGAACCACAAAAACCCGCGTGCCACCAGAGTCTTCTTACCCTCTCACCCGCAACCGCCTTTCAACCTCCTCACGCGTCAATCCATACAACGCATCAATCACCGCCACCTGCAGCGAACCCGGCCCAGCACTACTCTCGGCAGCCAGCTCTCCACATATTCCCAACGTACTCATGGCATGCGCTGCTGCCGTCAGCGGCTGATCATTAACCGCACAAAACGCCCCAACCAACGCCGAAGCGGTGCAGCCAAGCCCGGTCACCCGCGGCATCATGGCATGGCCGTTATCCACCCACCACAGGGTTTCACCGTCGGTGATCAGGTCACTGGCGCCACTAACCACAACCACACACTGCCACTGGTGGGCCAATTGACGGGCCGCCCCTTGGGCATCATCAACAGCGGCACCGCTGTCCACGCCACGCGTTTGCACCTGGGCTCCGGCCAGGGCCATGATCTCTGAGGCATTGCCGCGAATCACCGTTGGCTGCGCCAGCCCCATCAACCGCAAACAACTCTCGGTACGAAAACGGGTGGCACCGGCCCCCACCGGATCAAACACAATGGGGATGGTGCGCGCCGCTGCCGCCGGAATCGCCTTGGCCATACTGTCGACCCACATCTGACTCAAAGTTCCAATATTGACCACCAGCGCTGACGCCAGCCCAACCATCTCCTCCACCTCGTCAGCGGCATGGGCCATCACCGGCGACGCGCCCAGAGACAGCAACGCATTGGCCGTGGTGTTCATGACAACAAAGTTGGTGATATTGTGCACCAGCGGTGCCTGTTCTCGGATGGCTTCGATATCCCGCCACAGAGTTTCAGTCGAGATCACGCGATTTCCTTACGATTTTTTTAACGTATTGAGGGTGGCCATAGCATGACTGACCATGGAGGACACATCGCTGGCCGAACTTGGCACGATCAGGGTATTGGACTCTTTGGCCAGCTTGCCGAATTCCGCCACATACTGCTCGGCAACCCGCAGATTAGCGGCATCCAAACCACCAGGGCTTTTCAGTTGCTCGGCGATCATATGCAACCCCTGGGCCGTCGCTTCGGCCACGGCACGAATCTGCGCCGCACGACCTTCGGCTTCGTTGATCATGCGCTGCTTTTCACCCTCTGACTTGAGGATAGCATCCTGACGCTCCCCTTCAGCACGGTTAATGGTTGATTGGCGCTCCCCTTCGGATTTGGCGATCTCGGCGCGCTTGGCCCGCTCAGCGGTCATTTGCGCCTCCATGGCCTGCTTGACCGACTGCGGCGGCACGATGTCGCTCACCTCGTAACGCAGCAACTTGATCCCCCAACTCTGGGCCGCTTCATCAATGGCTTGAACCACCTGAGCATTGATATTTTCACGCTCTTCAAAGGTTTTATCGAGATCGATGCGACCAATGCAGGAACGCAGAGTGGTCTGAGCCAGTTGCGCGGAGGCAATGCGGTAATCGTTGATACCGTAGGCCGCGAGTTTGCTGTCCTGTACCTGCAGATAGATCAGACCATCAACTTCAACAGTGACGTTGTCTTTGGTGATACAGGTCTGGCTGGCAATATTGACCACCTCTTCCTTAAGCATGAAGCGGTATGCGACCTTGTCGATAAACGGCAACAGAATATGAAAACCGGCACCAAGGGTACGGCTGTATTTCCCCAACCGTTCGATGATGTATTCGTGTTTCTGCGGAACAATAACCGCTGTTTTGACCAGGACGACAATGACCAAAACAGCAAAGATAATGACGGCAACCAATGACGGATTCATAGAGTGCTCCTTGTGTTAACACAAATAGATTGACGGTAAGGATGTTGGCAGGGTTCAATTATTCTGCAGAATCTAAAGGCTCCACATTGAGAACCGTGCGGGAATTTTCTGCATAACCATTCACTTTAACAACAGCATCCGGCTCCAGCGTTGCCGTGGCCACGGCATCCCAGAATGAACCGCGATACGCCACGCGGCCCGGCGTCTGTGGGGTAATCCGATCGACCACCTTACCGGTACCCTGCGGCTGTTCGACCAGCTGATCTTCCGGATTCACATCCTGAGAACCGGCAAACACCCGCATGGCATAGCGACGCAATGCCAACAAACTAACGATGGTGGCAGCGACAAACAGCCACACCTGCTCGGTCACGGTGAGGTCAACGACCAGAAGCACACCCGACACCACCAGGCAGCCGACACCAAAAAAGATCAGGATGAAACCCGGCACGGCCAGCTCAAACAGGGCCAGGGCCACGCCGGCGACAAACCACAGCAGCCACGGGGTCAACAAGCTTTCCATGGTGTTGCTCCTTTCTTACACAAGACAAGATTTATCCGCCGGGAACAGCAAGCTCTCGGCCAGCGGAGCGTAACAAATTTCAACATGAAAGAATATTCATAGCACTTGCGATTGGTCAAGTACAGGACAACCAAGCCATATAGAAAAACGGGAAAACGCTTTTAATCTTCTACTGATGATCAAAGTCAAAACTGCCGGGACGCGCCCCGGCAATCGCCATCCTTTTGTAAGCCGACAAAAGGATGCAAAACCGGCTTTTTGACCCGGCCCTCCGGGGGGTCGCAAACCCACCGACACTGAGTTGATTTCCCATTTACATGACGAATTCGGCTCGCCGCCCTTTAGCAGGGTATTGAAAAAGTCCCATCCGGGGCCTTTTCAACGACGCAAGCCGAAAATGCGATTTCCGTCTTGCTTACAAAATCTAGCACTTGAAAACATATCCTTGATTTTGGTCGCCCGTCCATGGGCTCCATAGGCTGTTTTTCAACAGCCTGTTAGAACGACGAATCCTGCTACGCATCAACGCTGGTATAAAACGTTGAGAACAAACCTGTGCCGCTCTCTATCTCTTCCGTGGCATCTCCCTCGCCACTGTTTCTGATTTTGCCACCAAGCTCCCCCGTTCAGCAGCGCCGAACGGAGTGAACGTCACCGCGATGGGTGTCGGCAAACCGTTTGAGGACTGATGCCGACTGGGCGAGTTTTGCCGACATCGTGGGGTAAGTGAACAGAGAGAGGGAACCCAAAGGGCGTAATGGTCGGGGGTCGTTTTTCCGCCTCTTTTGTCGACACAAAAGGGACCCGCCGTGTGGGCGCGAAAGCCCCGAAGACTTAAACGCGCACCATCGAAATCAGTCGTTATCATGAGACTGAATCAACACCTCACGCCCCTTACTCGTCCCGTCCGACGGACCAACAATCCCCTCCTGCTCCATCTTCTCAATGATCCGCGCCGCACGGTTGTAGCCGATGCGCAAACGTCGCTGAACCATGGAGATCGACGCCTGTTGCGCCTGGGCCACCAAGGCCACGGCTTCGTCCCAGCGTTCATCGTATTCGAGGTCCTCATCACTGTCTCCTCCAGAAGAAGGCGGCGGTGTCAGGATGGTGGTATCGTAATCAGGACTGCCTTGCTTGGTGAGAAAGTCGACCACTTTTTGCACTTCCAGCTCGGAAACAAACGCACCATGAACGCGTTGCAAGGTACTGGTCCCCGGTGGCAGGAACAACATATCACCCATGCCGAGCAGGTTTTCCGCGCCACTGGTATCGAGGATGGTACGGGAATCGATGCGCGAGAAGACCTTGAACGAGATGCGTGTCGGGAAGTTCGCTTTAATCAGACCGGTAATAACATCAACGCTGGGACGCTGAGTGGCCAGAATCAGGTGGATACCGGCGGCCCGCGCCATCTGGGCGAGACGGGCAATATGCTCTTCAATCTCACGCCCGGCCACCAGCATCAGGTCGGCCAGCTCATCGACAATGACAACAATATAGGGCAGATGACCGTGATCCAATTCTTCTTCAGCGGCTGGCGGCAAATCGAGAGGGGCCTGCGCTTCGTCTTCAAACGGCATCTCCTCGCCGGACAGTTCACTGGCCGCAGCGGCGGCTTCAAGACGTGCCAGCCGTTCTTTGTCTTTTTCTTCCTTGGCGATCTTCTTGTTGTAACCGTCGATATTGCGCACACCTTTATCAGCCATCAGCCGATAACGCCGCTCCATCTCACGCACCGCCCAGCCCAGAGCCAGCGAAGCTTTTTTCGGATCGGTGACCACCGGCAATAGCAGATGGGGAATCCCTTCATAGATCGACAGTTCGAGCATCTTCGGATCGACCATGATAATGCGCACGTCTTCCGGGTTGGCGCGATAGAGCAGTGACAGGATCATGGTGTTGATCGACACCGACTTACCACTGCCGGTGGAACCCGCCACCAGCAGATGCGGCATTTTGGCCAGATCACTGACGCAGGTCTGGCCAAAAATATCCTTGCCCAGCGCCATGGGCAGACGACCACCGCTTTTGCGGAACAGGTCCGACTCAAGGATGTCCTTGAGATAGACGGTTTCACGATTGTTGTTGGGGATTTCAATGCCCACCACACCGCGACCGGGGATCGGGGCGACAATACGGATGGAGGTAGCACGCAACGCCATGGACAGATCGTCGGACAAACCGGCAATCTTGTTGACCTTGATGCCGGGAGCCGGAGAAAACTCAAACATGGTCACCACCGGACCGGGCTTGACCTCCACCACCTCGCCATCAACGTTAAAGTCCTTGAGTTTGGCTTCGAGAATACGCGCCATAGCCATCAACGCATCACGGTCTGCCGGCGGAGTCGGTTCGCCTTCGTAATCGAGCAACGACAACGAGGGCAGTTGGTAGTTGCCGGTGATCTCCAGGAAATCAAACGACTCCTGCTCGACAGGTACCTCTTTGCGGGCTTTTTTCTTGCGAGCCGGTTTGGCCGTGGCGGGAGCTTTGGTAATTGGTCCCGTCGGTGCAGCAATCACCGGCCCTTCGGCTTTTTTCTTGCCGGAAGAGACCTTTTTCTGCTCACGCCGCTCACGGCGTCGTTCCAGCCGTGCCGCCAACCGGGCGCTGAGACCTTCGAGAAATAACACCAGGGAGAAACGGGTCAGCAGCATGGTGGACACCAGAAAGAACACCACCAGCACCAGAGCCGCACCGCCAATATTAAGCGCTCCGGCGAGGATATCGACCAACAGGCGGCCAATGGCACCCCCGGCCTCGGAAATGGTCTGGCCCATGAGGGAGACCTCTCCGACTTTGAGCGCAATCAGGCCGTCGAGGGCAAACACCATGGCCAGAAACGCGCCAATCTTGTACCAGCGCGGATGCAGATCGCGAAAACGAAATAACCGCCAGGCAAAGAAGAAACATGCGGGCGGCAACAGCAGCGATGCCAGACCAAACAGTTGATAGAACAGGTCAGCCAGATGGGCACCGATGGGCCCACCGAAATTCTGAATCACCTCAGGATGGAGATTATTGTTGAATGACGGATCGCCGTTATCAAACGAGAGCAGGCAGATGCACAGGTAGGCACCCAGCGCCGCCCAAAACAGAGCGGAGATCTCTTTTTTCAAATGTTCACGACGACTGCTTTGTTGATCATCATCCATAGCGGCTCGAATCCTTTTAGCCCAGACCGGGGTTCAGAGATTTTTCTGGTTTAACGAGGCGTTTTCAACACCTTTAAAAACACGGACTTGCGTCCGGTTTTATCCACGGCCTACGATAACATAAAAAACACCGCTCCGGCACCCCAGCAATAGAGGGCAAATGCCGCCAGGCGACGCTTGCGTACCACGGCCATCAACAGATGGATCGACAACAGGCCACTGACGAACGCCATGCCGCCCCCGGCCAGATACAAGGGCAGTTGTCCGGCAGCCAAGCCGTCCAGATCCTTGAGTGAGATCAACGTCGCCCCGGCAACAGCCGGCATCGACAGCAAAAATGAAAAGCGTGCCGCCACCGCCCCATCAACACCGCGAAACAGCAGGGCAGCAATGGTCGATCCTGAACGGGAGATGCCGGGCAAAATAGCAAAGCCCTGGACCAGTCCGGTGACCAGAGCATCGGTCAGGGTCAGTTGCTCCTGACTACGCGCACCACGGCGCCAGCGTTCCGCAGCAAACAGGATGGTTCCAGTGACCAACAGCATGGCACAGACCAGCGGAATGTTGTGAAACACCGATGTCAAGGCGTCCTTGAACGTCAGACCGATGATCGCGGTTGGCACGGATCCGGCGATAATCAGCCACAGCAAGCGCCGACGAACAACACCGTCGCTCCCCGGAGCCCACGGTGACGTCAGCAACGAGCAGACATCTTTCCAGAAATAGATCAGCACCGCGCACAGAGTGCCGCAGTGCAGCACCACGTCAAACAGCACGCCCGGCTGTTCAAAACCCTTGATGAAATACTGCGCGATGGCCAGATGGCCCGAAGAGGATACCGGCAGAAATTCGGTGGCCCCTTGCAGCAAGCCAAGCAATAGTGCATGAATCAGGTTCATGAATCCAACGACCTCGTTAAAATGCATGCCCTCACAAGAGGTGCACAATGATTATCAGGATGTTAAAAAAGTCACGTCCGGGGATGTCCCAACGACGTAAGCCGAAAATGCGATCTCCATCTTGCTCATAAAATCAAGGACTTGAAAACCGGTTGTTGATTTTTATCGCCCGTCCATGGGCCCACAGTCCGTTTTTCAACAGCCTGTTATAGTTGTATGATAATCGGCAACACCAACGGTCGGCGCTGCAAACGACGCTTGAAAAACCGCGTCAGGGTCTGACGAATTTCGATGCGCACATCATCCCAATCCGTTAGAGAGGACAGGTGGTGTTCCGCCAGCATGTCGCGCACCTTTTCGGCAGCTTCGGCCAACAACGCGTCACTGTCCGGCTCCGGCAGACAACCGCGGCTGACAAGCTCCGGTCCATGCAACAGCGTGCCTTTACTACGACTCACGGCCAGCACCGCCATCACCGTGCCATGACGAGCCAGACGGTGACGATCACGCAACTCCATCATGCCGACATCGCCAACGCCTTTGCCATCAACAAGCACCCGGCCGCTTTCCACCGCTTCCAACAGTTTCAGGCCATGAGAACTGACCAGCACCGGCTGACCGTTTTCAATCACCTGGCTGTGCTCTTGCGCTACCCCCATCTGCTGCGCCAAGCGGGCATGCTGGATCAGGTGGCGAAATTCGCCATGAATGGGGATAAAACTCTGAGGCCGGACCAGGGCCAGCAGTTGTTTCAATTCTTCACGGCTGGCGTGGCCGGACACATGAACGCCGCTGGTGCGTTGATAATGCACTTCGGCCCCCAGACGGTACAATTGGTTGATTACCGACGTAATGGCTTTTTCATTACCGGGGATAAAGCGCGACGACAAAATAACGCAGTCATTTTCCTCAATGGCAAACTGCGGATGGTCATCCGCGGCCAATCGCGCCAGAGCACTGCGCGGTTCGCCCTGACTGCCGGTGGTGATCACCGCCACCTGATTACGCGGGTAATCAGCAATTTGGCGCACATCAACCAGTTCCGATTCCGGGATTTTTAAAGCATCATAGATGCGGGCAACGCCACAGTTGCTCACCATGCTGCGACCAAACAAGGCCACTTTACGACCACAGGCCAGAGCGGCATCGATCGCCTGCTGGATCCGATGAATGTTGGAAGAAAAGGTGGCGACGAACACCAGGCCGCACGCCTGTTCCATAATGTCACGAAAGCGTGGCCCCACATCGCGTTCCGACCCCGAAAAGCCGGGCGTTTCCACATTGGTGGAATCCGCCAGCAACAACAGCACACCCTCTTCGCCGTATTGGGCCAGTCGCGCCACATCGGTGGTCTGGCCATCCAAAGGCGTGGCATCCAGTTTGAAATCGCCACTGTGGACGACCAAACCAGCCGGACAGCGAATCGCCAGACCGACACCGTCCGGGACAGAATGCGCCACCCGAAACGGCTCAACAGTAAATGGCCCCACGTCAAACGTTTCACGCGGCGCAATCTGCGTCATGTCCTGATTAAGGTTCAGCTCAAACTCTTCGAGTTTCTTTTTTAACAAGGCCAGGGTGAATCGCGTTGCATAGAGTGGCGGACGGCCAAGCTGCTCGTAGAGAAACGGAATCGCCCCGATATGATCTTCATGGCCATGGGTAATTACCAGGCCACAGATATCCTCAAGACGCTCTGCCAGACAGCTGATATCAGGCAGCACCAGATCAATGCCGAGCATATGTGCCTCAGGGAACATCAAGCCACAATCGATCAACAGGATGTTGCCGGCATATTCCAGAGCCATCATATTGAGGCCGATTTCGCCGAGGCCACCCAGAGGCAGCACCGTCAGTTGATCAGGATTGTGAAGAGAGGTTTGCGTCACAACACTCGCCGCAGATAGAGGATCGCTCTGGCGATGCGAAAGATTCGACATCCTGATAGAGCACAAGATAGGGTATTGATTATTCACGGAAAATCATGAACCAACCCGACTCATCAGTTTAGGTCAGTCGTTAGAACGAGTCAATGGCTTTATCGCCACTGAACAGCCTGCACACAAAAGCGCCCCGACAAACATGCCGGGGCGCTTTTATGTGCAGTTAACCGGGAAAATCAGGAATTAATCCATACCGATCTTCAATATGCCATCCCCCGCCTGACCGGCACGCGGCGTTTTCTCCGTGCGCAGGGTGAAACGGGACAACATCTGTTTGAGCTGTTGTGCCTGTGCGGAGAGCTCTTCGGAAGCCGAGGCGCTTTCTTCCGCTGTCGCCGTATTTTGCTGAGTCACCTGATCGATCTGTCCCAACCCCAGGTTGATCTGGCCGATCCCTTGCGCCTGCTCTTCAGCAGCAATGGCAATATCACCAACCAAGGCACTGACTTTATTGACATCCGTCATGATCTCATCGAGAGCTACAGCGGTTTTTTCGGCGATCTCGGTGCCTTTTTGCGTCTTCGATACCGACCCCTCGATCAACTCAGCTGTCTCACCAGCCGCTTTGGCACTGCGCGCCGCCAAATTGCGCACCTCTTCGGCGACAACGGCAAACCCTTTGCCGTGTTGGCCGGCACGCGCCGCTTCAACAGCGGCATTTAAGGCCAACAGGTTGGTCTGAAAAGCAATCTCGTCAATCACCTTGATAATTTTAGAGATATTCTGACCCGACTCATAGATATCGCCCATGGCCGCGACCATCTCCTTCATCTGACCATTACCGTTTCCAGCACTCTTTTTAGCTTCATCCGACAAGCGACTGGCCTCGCGGGCATTTTCGGTATTCTGATCGGTTTGAGATGCGACCTGTTGCATGGAACTGGTGACCTGTTCCAGTGAACTGGCCTGCTCTGTCGCTCCCTGCGATAAGGTCTGGCTGGAATCAGACACCTGAAAGCTTCCTGCTGCCACCTGTTCGACACTGATGGACACCTGACCAAGCAAATCATTCAAACTGTTGGTCATGTGTTGCAATGCCAGGCCAAGCTGATCCTGTTCCGAGGCCAGTTGAACATTGACATCGAGATTGCCATGGGCAATTTCCTCGGCCAATCCGGCTTTTTCCTGCAGGCTGTCGGCCATGCTGTCCAGCGCCCGGCCCAATTGGCCGATTTCATCCTGACTCGTCATCTTCAGTCGGCTGTTGAATCGCCCCTGAGCGATCTCCTCTGCCAGGCGGACACCGCTTAACACCGGTTTGGACAAGCTCGCGGCAAAAAACCACAACAACGCAATGGATACGACGGTCACACCGCCACCAATGATCAGCAGCCAGTTGATATTCCGACTTTCAAGTTCCGTCAGCTGCTTGTTTAACGCATGAGCTTCCGCCATCACCACATCGGAGTGGATGCGGATGATCACCGCCCACGGCTTACCGGTGTTGCCCAATTGAATGGGGGCAATCGCTTTAATTTCACCTGTTTCAGCGTTTTGCTCAACAAAGGCACGCCCCTGCTGGATGACCTTCAGATCGGCGGCGGCAGTGTCGTCAAACACCTCGAAACTCTGCCCGATCCACTGAGGCTGTTCACTGTGAGCAATGATCAGCCCTTGATTGCTGACAATGACCATCTCCCCTTGGCCATCAAACAGTTTACGGTCACCATCAACACTGAGCTTCTGGACAAAATCGAGAACATAGTCGGTTCCGGCCACGCCGTAAAACTTTCCATCGTAAAGGATCGGCACCGACAATGTCGCCAGCCAGACCTTCTTCCCTTGGACGATATAAGGCAGTGGACCTAAGACACTTTCATTATGTGTCGCCTGGGGGACATGATACCACCCCCCCTTGGCAACCCCATTGGGATGCAGGGCATCAGAATCGTACTCAACCAGATGCTGAACATCGATTCGTCCTTGGTCATCACGGGTCCAGTACGGCGTAAATCGCCCGGTTTGCGGATTATTACCATCCCGCTTGACACGAAAGGCGTCATCGTTTCCATCAATGGCATTGGGCTCCCAGCAACTATAGGTCCCATTGAAGTTTTCGTTGTGCTTGAGCACATTGAGCAAAATAGCATTGACCGCAGTGCGGTCAAGCTGCAACAACGGGACGCCCGCATCATCAACCTGCTTGGACATTTCAAAACTCTGTGCCATGGTGCGTGCCGCATTCAAAGCCACATCAAATTCCTGCTGTATTCTAAAAGCAGCGATTTTGGCTGAATTTTCCAAGAGCACTTGAGCATCTTCATCCAACAGCCCGGACACTTTTTCATCAACATACGCCTGCGTATTGTGTGTTGCTGTCAGGCTGTAACCGACTAGAATCGCGGCGCACAACAACAGACACACGCCAGTCAACAAGGCAATTTTTAATTGAATTGATTTCAACTGCATACGATTTCTCCCAAAAGATTAAATGATGGAGACCATATTACTGCAAAGCCTGTACCAAGACTTATTAAAGAACACTACTTAGTTAAGTGGCGTCTCCAGTCGGTCTTTTCAGCCCTTCATCACTCCGAGGGCGTGCAAACCGCCAAGACCAAGCGTTCCATTCCGATACAGTTTACACCATAATTGCCGAACGGCAGCAAAACATCGCCGTACACAGAAGTCTGATATGCTTTGTCGTTATAAAATACTGGTCTCAGTTCGGCTAAAATTGCCTTTAAGTCATTTGGTCAAACGTATACGATTCTTCAATCGACACACCCAGTGCTCTGTCCATGCTAAAAATTCGAGTGAATGGCACTGCATCGTGCCATTCACACAAGGCGCGAAATCGCCGAAGTGGCCACTCCACTTCAAGATGTTGCAACGCAGTGGGAAGGGTGCGAGGCGAAGCCGGACCCGAAGATTTCGTGTTGTCAGAGCACGAGCCACCCTCTTTACCAAAGAGGGGATCTTGACGAAACAATTGACGGTCGAATGCCAAAAGGTATTGTCACTGAGCACTGCTCTCAAAACGGGTGACACTATCTCAGACTGTTGAACAACAGGTTTTCAAGTGCTTGATTTTGTAAGAAAGGCGGAAATCGCATTTTCGGTTTGCGCCGTTGAAACGTCCCTGAATGGGACGTTTCAACGGCCTGAATATCTTTTGCCCTTTTCAACGTTAAAAAGAGCGTTCCTGAGTTCAGGCCTCATAGAACCAAGGGCTGGCTCTTTATTGCCCTAAACAGATTGCACAATACTATTTTAAGCGGCTCGATTATAAAGTCGGCTCAAATGTCCTTTCAGCAGCCACAAGACATCTCTTTCCATATCAGCATGGTAAACCATCGACGTTGCAATCTCGACGGCAAGAATCGCATAACGATACTTGATCGGAAGATCTTTAATCCGTTCACGATATGTCGCATTTTCTTTTAGGAACGTCGGCAAATGGCTGAAAATAGCCTGCTGGAAAAGAGGGTCTGCACAGAGGTCGGGATTTTTTCTGAAATATTCAAACATTGTCGCATATTGCTGATTGATTTCATGGCTGATGTCATTACTGATTTCGGTATATAACGTATGCCCCCCAGCCTCCTGGTAGCGTTTAAAAATAAGCTTAACTTCGTCTTCGGCCCGCTGTTCAAGAATATTCAGAACATCTGCGACATAGGCCTGTTTGTGCTCGATAAACTCTTCTTCACTCATGACAAGATTGGCAATAATCTCATAAGACGAGGAGATCACGCCGCACTTGTTGGCTGAGGAATCGCGCATAACGACAATCCCCTTCCGCTGCAGTTCAATGCGTGCTTCGGGGGTGATGAATGAATTCGCGCCCTCAATAATGGCCCGTGCCGACGGAGAGCCATCTGCCATAAAAAAGTGACGCCAGTTTTCACCATCAATGGTTTCCGGCCGTCCCCCGCCCGGGATAAACAGATCGGCCTTGACTGTAAATGGCAGACGGTTGAAATCGCTGTAAAATTCATCGGCGGAAAGCCACTGTTCTTCAACACCGAAAGCGGTTTTAACCACTTTTCGGTACAGCTCTTTCAGTCCCTCCTTGCGCCGTTGACCTCGATAGATCAGATAGCCGCCAGGATGCAGTTTTTCCGGGTTATAAGCCTCGATATCCCTGGCCAGCAAAATTCTGGAAATCTCGTCTCGATCTGCCCCTTGTGGATCGTAAAAGGCACCGCTTCCGTCCAGTATCAGATTAATTCGAACGTTCGGGCAATGATCCAACAGAAGACGCATGGCATTACCGGCGACATCCCCAGCCGGTCCCCCCGTCATTTTCACAAAGAATTCATCCTGACGATAATTAATATCGAGCTGCTCCATGGTTACTTCGGCAAACTTGACCACGCCGGCAGATGTGACCCCAAACTCCTTATGATTAATGCCGACCTTTTTCCCGGACATGATCCCGATGCCGAGCATGTAGCCGCGTTTCTGCGCGAGGCGGGCAAGGGACTCAATCATGATGTCATGCATGTTCTCGTCCGGTCCCAGTTCGATGGCTTCCTCTTCCCCATAGTAGTCGACGACCCTGGAATCCTTGATGCTGCCATCCTCGTTACTGCAGAAGATATCCAGAAAGGCACTGGCAAATCCATACTGCAGATTGTAGAGACGCTGTTGGACCAGTTGCTGATCGCTGACCGGCAGAGCATCAAGTACGGCCACCAGTTTGGAGCCCCCTTCGTAAATGTCCTTATTTTTCAGATGCTGGGTATGAGCAAGAACATAGGCTTCTTTAAAGATCGTATTCGCACAGGTAACATAATCATCACGGCCATGGGTGATCAAGGTCCGCCAGCCACCGCGAGCGATATCAGAAAACCCCATATGGTACCCGACTCCGTAACGTCCAAAGAAGAACGTCACCCTGAAGGGACGATCTACAGGCAAATCGTTCGTAAAACATATGGCCAGCTCTTCCAGATAAGCCGGATCAAGGCGGAATGCCAGAGCCTGCTTTTTCAAGACGAAGAAATTGGTTTTCAAGCTATGGCGGACAAACAGCAGGCAACAGTAAAAAATCGTCCTGCGGTAGGCATCAACCCGCTTATGGCCAGTGTTGTAATGTTCTATGGCATATTCCAGATCAGCGAGTTGTTTTTGATAAACACCCTCGCGGTCCGTCAGGTTCGGATCAAAGCGGGTCCGAAACAGCTGGACCAATTGCAAACAAAGATCAGGGTGTGAGTAAAAGGCGCGCTCAACCCCCTCCAGATCGTAACGGTCCGCGCTATGTGCCAGATTGGTATGGCAGAAGGCGATAAAGGCGTTCACCAGGGAGGCATCTTCACCGCTCATAACGTTCTGGGTAACAAACTCCTGGTAGCTTAGTGAGCGGGTCTGCAGCAACTGGGTATTGAACAGCTCCTTCTGAAGCTCGACAAACTGTTCCGTTTGATTGTCTGTCAGATCAACGTCCCTTTTACGCACATAAAAAGTTCCGAGAAAAACCGGATGGCGACCATTACTGATGGTCAGGCAATAAGTACGTTTGATGCCGATCCCCATACGCTTGAAGACTTCCATGATCTGTTGGAGAAAATCGCGCTGGGGCGGATTACTGACAGCAAACATGATACGGGTTTCTGTCTCCGTATCGTGACCGGCGGATTCTTCGACATCCAGGTGAATACCACCGTTCTCCTTACCCTGATGATAAAGCCAGAGGATCTGTGCGACCCGTATGGCCGGAGAATGCTCAACATAGTCCTGTTTGTTGATCCACAACATCTTTAAACAGTCGTCAAAATCATCAAAATCAAAGTGAGGATAGTTATGTTTCAGAGCCTGCAGAATGGGCTCACGGATTTCAGCAGGAATATCGAGATTCTGCTGAAGCCCCTCGCAAACGCATTGATCTGATTTGCGCTCAAACTCAAAGCGTTGGATCTCCAACATCTTATCGCCCCCTGGAATAGGAGCATACGACTGAGTGATATGGGCAAAAGAGATATCGCGTTCCCGCAAGCTTCGCAATGACTCATAGAGCGTCCCGGGACGGCTGAGACTGGCCAGAATCAATTTTTTGTCGGTATCTGCCAAGATGCGGTATTTGTTTGTTTTCAGACTGTCCAGAATCGTCGCCAGAATACCGATAGCCTCAGGTTCCTGACGCATGGTTATAAAAAAATAGGGATGCATCTGCTCCCGCAGCCAGACAAGGTTGCTTTTGGCTGTCTTGAGGTTGTTAGCAATGGCCTTCTCAACCTGCTCCATCATGACGCGTTCCTCTGTAAAACTCATTATCCCTACCTCGGTTCAGCTTTTTTCAGACGTTGAATCAGGCTTCAGCGTATGTTGATTCGAGTATGTGTACCAGATCAGCAACCGTTGCTTGCTTGGGATTGGACATGGTACTTATTTCAACCATGGCTTCCTCAGCCAACATGGCAAAGTCGGCTACCGGTACATTCAGGTCTTTGAATTTAGGGATACCGATAGCACGCGAAAGTGTCTCCAGACGGCGGACAACCTGTTCGCCCAAATCGGGTTGGTGCCGGTCAATCCCCAAAGCCTCAGCCAAATCGTCAAGTTTATGATCGAAACTGCCCAGGTTATAACGCATGACTTGGGGCAGAAAGACCGCATTGGCGACACCGTGGGCGATGTTGTAATGAGCGCTTAATGGATGGGCCAGGGAATGGACCAAACCAAGCATGGCCGAATTAAACGCCATACCAGCCATCGTACTACCGAGCATCAGGTTACTGCGGGCCTTTTTGTTACCGTTACAGCCCACTTCTTCCAAACTGGTGTTGATCAGATCAATTGCTTTGAGGGCGTGGCTATCGCTAACAGGTGATGCCAGCTTCGAGATATACGCCTCAATGGCGTGGGTCAGAGCATCCATTCCGGTTGCCGCAGTGATGGCCGGAGGCAGGTCTGCGGTCAGCAATGGATCGCAAATGGCCAGTGCCCCACCGACAAAGCGACCGGCAATAACCATCTTTTTGTGCCGCTTTGTATCGGTGACAACGGTGACCGCCGTTACCTCACTCCCGGTTCCAGCGGTGGTCGGAATCATCACCAGCGGCAAGGTGGGCTTAGTGACTTTGTGAACCCCCTCATAAGCAGCAATTTCACCACCGTTAGTCAGCAGGATATTAATCGCTTTAGCGGTGTCGATAATACTGCCGCCACCAATAGCCACCAAAGAATCGACCTGATGCTCCGCAGCGAAGACCGCTGCGGCATGGACCAGAGTGTCGGTCGGGTTCGGAGTAACTTCTGAAAAGATCGCGTAGTCAAGACCAGCTTCGACAAAACTGTTTCGAATGCGTTCGGCAAAGCCCAAAGAAGACATAACCTGATCGCAGACCAGCAGGACCTTGCGGGCCCCCATCTCCTTGAGCAGCCTTCCGGCATTACGGCTCTCCCCTTCACCGAAAAGCAGAGTCGACGGGATATCAAAAATAAAGTTCATCGTTTTATCCTTCACTAGAAAAGAAATGGGAAAATCCCCCGCCCTCGAAAATCATATCTGGGCGGATCATGTTCAGAACCAGGCTAATCCCGGTCAGAGAAGCGCTTATAGTCAAGTTCGCTGATATCAATGGAGGGCTTTTCGTCGCAAGCCAACTGTGACAGTACCGTACCGACGGAAGGAGCAATTCCGAAACCGTGGCCGGAGAATCCGCAGGCCAGGATCAATCCCGGAACCTCTTCGACGGGACTGATCACGGGGACTTTATCCTCACACCAGTCAATAAAACCAACCCAGCTGCGAACCACCTTGGCATGCTTGAGGGCAGGGATATAACCCAGAATCCCTTTACAGGTTGCTCCAGTAGCAGCCACCGGAGGATGGTCTCCAACGCCGACAATACTGCCGGAGTCAAGTGGAGACCCGCCACCAAAAACAAAGGAACCATGCGTGGTTTGGTGACCGTAAAAATCAGCCATCGCCGTGCCAAGCATCTGATAAAACATGGGGGGCTGTGCTTCAGTGATCAAGGTGTCCAAAGCAATAGCTTTCATGGGCACATCAACACCCAGACTCTGTGAGATAGCTCGGCTTTCATAGCCTGCCGCCAGAATAATTTTTTCGGCTTCAAACTCCCCACTACCGGTGATGACCTTTCTCGCCCGGCCCGCAACTGTTTTTATCGAAAGCACATCCTGGCCGGTACGAAAACAGACTCCCAGCCGGCGAGCTTTGTTATAAAAGGCCATTGTTGTCTGCAGGGGGTTGGCATGGCCATCACTCTGACACCAGCTGGCCCCGATCACGTCATCGGACAAGTGCGGGCAGATCGCTCTGACTTCTTCACCGTTGATCATTTTCACATCAAGTCCCAAAGAAACGGCAGTGGCAGTAAGACCCTTAAGAATCTTGAGATGTTCTTCGGTTTTTCCCAGCCGCAGATTCCCTTGCTGGTAATATTCCACATCCGTTTCCAGCTCTTCGGAAAGATGTGGCCAGAGGTTTTGAACACCATACATTGCCAGCGGCAGTTCTCTTTTGTCCCGACCAGACTGGCGTACCCCGCCACCATTGCGGCTTGATCCGCCATAGCCAATCACCCTTCCTTTCTCCAGAACGATGACTGTTTTCCCTTTTTTCGCTAAATAGTAGGCGGTCGAACAACCGATAATTCCGCCTCCAATGATGACTACGTCTGCATTTGTCTTCATATTGCCTCGATTTCTGCCAACAGTATTGGCACACGCCTCACTTTTGCCCTCATAACTCCAGATGTGCCATCTGTTCGATGGTCAAAGGTTTCAACGGTGGTCTCACCCGAAGTGTGCCAACCTGGGGCATGTCAAGAGAGCAGCTAGCTGCGATCATTTCAGCAATTGTTGCTGCACACATACGTCCCTGGCAGGGCCCCATCCCGGATCTCGTCTGTCCTTTGATCTGGGCTGGATGGCGTGCCCCCTGAGCAATCGCCTCACGAATCTGACCGGCGGTCAATTCTTCACAGCGACAGACAAGGGTCGCGTCATCAGGAGGCACCAGCGCCTGTGGGTTTGGTGGAAAAACATGGTCAAGAAAGGGACGGATCAACTTTTCTCGATGAACGATTTTTTGGTAGGGCGCCGCCAGAAGGTCGCGCTTTGCTTCGGTGATCACCTGCAGTTTGCAAGCGGTATTGATCGCAGCAAGATGACCAGCCGCTTCCGCCAGCAGTCCTCCGCCAACACCGCCGGAATCGCCGGCAATTGAAATCTCTGGCACACTGGTTTGCCCCCAGCCATCCAGTACCGGCCGCCAGTAGTGTTGCGGCTCGTACCATTCATGCTCACAGTTGAGCAACTGGCTGAGACGCAGGTTCGGGACCACCCCTTCATGCAGTAAAACCGTTGCGGCAGACACTTCATATGACTTGCCGCTGCAGGTAAAACGCAGCCCTTCGGCCTTCTCCGTGCCGATCACACCCAGATCGCGACAGCCGATGTACAATGGTACGCTGGCGCGACGTACTTTCAGGCGCATCTGTAACCCTTTGAGCAGGTAGCTGCTGCGCCGCAATGCACCGGGCAGGTAAGGCATTGCCTTGAAATAATCCTTAAGGCTGGCGGTTTCGACCATGGCGGCAATTTCAACCCCGTTGTCAACCAGGTGGCAGGCGGCCAGTAACAATAATGGACCGCTTCCCGCCAGGATCACCGGACCTTGCGGGACCATATTTGAAGACTTGAACAGAATATCCGCAGCGGCGGCTCCCATCACCCCCGGCAGGGTCCAGTTCGGAATCGGCACTGGCCGCTCGACGGCTCCTACCGCAAACAAGAGCTGTTGCCCGCGCACCCGTTGTGATCCCGCCTCGGATATCACGTCAACATTGAAAGCATGGTCGATATTCCAGACGCTGGTATTTGGTAAATAGCTCGCACTGGAGGCTCGAAATGACTCAATAAGCGGCTTGCCGGCAAAATAGTCCTTGCCAAGAACATGAGCATTTTGGGGAAGGCTTCTCTCCATCGACCGATAGATCTGCCCTCCCGGTTCCGGCTGCTCATCAACTAGAAGAGTCGAGAGTCCTAATTTATCTGCAGTCACCGCAGCGGCAAGTCCACCAGGCCCTGCACCAATCACAATCATGTCGTAGTGCTTAGCCATTGGTTCGTTCCTTCGCACCCTGTTGTCGGTTGACCACCATGCCATCACGCACCTGAATGGTGCAGGCCTGCTGATTCGGAACGCCGTCAATCTCCATGAGACATTCAAAGCAGACACCCATATGGCAGTAGGCCGTGCGATGCGCACCGCTGATCGGCGTGGTTCGATTATAGCCCGCCCCAGCGGCCATAACTGCGGCGACAACAGTTTCACCTGCCGGGACTTTTAACGACGTACCTTCGAACGTAATCGTCACACGTTCTACTCCGGGTCTGTTTTCATGCAATCTTTTCAACATCTCACACTCCTTGCGATAAACCGAACAAGCCCACCCTACCCCAACGGTTCTTCCGTCTTAACATTAAGTCAGGTATGGCGTGTCCCACAGGTTCAGCTTTGTTCCAATTCCTTTGGCCAGGGCATTACGATAAATTTCTGTTCCCCAGGCCACATCCTCAATGGGCAAGCCACCAACAGAGTAAATAATAATTTCGTCATCGCTGGTGCGCGCCGGGACTTCTCCGGTCAGGATATCACCGAGGTCGATGAGGTCATCGCGCTGCATCCGGCCATCAGCCATCAGGTCCATGCAATGAACCGCCGGGATCGGAATAATATGGTAGGCCGGGTAGGGCATTTCTTCGGCCCAGGCTTCATAAAGGCCGCGGTAGTCAGCAACATTACGGGCTCTGTTCAGGATAAAATCGTCATCGAAACGAGCCGCTGCCGGACAACAGATCACGGCTCCCGGTTTGATCCATTTCTCGTTGACATAGGGATATTCGTTGACATCTCCGGTTGGTGAAGAGGTGGCAATATGGACAATATCAGCCCCACGTACAGCCTCTTCGATCGTGTCGACAACTTCAAAGGTGCGAATGCCGGGATGGTTCTCCTTGACATAGGCGATAAAGCTGTCGATGGAATGCTTACTGCGCCCATTGATCTTGACCTTTTCGATTTCAGGGCGCACGGCCAGAGTCGAAGAGAGTGCTGTTTTACTCATGACACCCGGACCGACAATGCCAACGACCTTGGCATCCGTTCTGGCAAAATAACGGATGCCGACTCCCGGCACCGCGCCAGTCCGGTAGGCACTGAGAATATTGGCTGACATGTAAGCCAGCGGGACACCCGTATCTTTGCAGTTAAGAGTCAGCATCAGCACCGAACGGGGCAGGTTCTTCTTTTTGTTCTCGACGTTGGAACCGTACCATTTCATGCCGACCATATCGAAACGCCCTCCCAGATAGGCAGGCATCGCCATGAAGCGCCTGTCAGGTCCGTCAACAGGCATATTGGGAAAAGAGCTCTTCTCCGGGAAAGTCATCATAACGCCATGAGAATTGCTTTCCGGTCCACCCATGCGAAAATCGCCGGTTTTCAGCAACCGGAACATCTCCTCCATGGCATCGACACATCCCGGCATATCGGTCACACCGGCTTTGATCATGTCCTGCTCACTCAAATAAAGAAAATCGACTTGGCTCATGGTTATCTCTCCTTACTTTATGCGTATCAAGCGTTACATTCGCAGCCGATCATGGCTTCCAACTCAATCTCAACCAACTGACTTGGACGATTGAGTTTGGGGGTTTCGACCATGGTAAACAGAGGACGAATTTCCTTGAAAAACGCGCTATAGGCATCAGCGACCTCCTTGGCCAGGGCCATATCGGTGACATATACTTTGACTTTGTAGACGTCTTGAGCCCGTGCTCCTGCTTGGTCAAGCAGTTCGATAAAGCGCGTGAAGATATACGTGGATTGATCGTAAGCCGTGGTTCCAAAAACAGAACCGTCTCTTTGAACCGCTGTGGTACCACCGATATGGACCTGATTGCCGATCTTGACCATACGCGAATATCCGGCGATTTCTTCCAAAGGGGATCCCGATGAGTAATTGACCCGTTTCATAAGCAAACTGTCTCCTGAAAAGTACTGTTAGCAGCCTGTCCAGAGGCTTTGTGGTTAAGTTTTTCGCTGCCGACAGCTCTTATGCCCTGAGCACAATTAACGTCCAGGAATATTGTCTAAGGTGTAGACGTACACATGGGGGGATCGTGAAAAAAGAAGAGATCGGTTTGAGTCAAACAACAGATGAACTTGATTGACGACAGATAAGCGTTGTATCTGTCTTTTTCAGACGTTTCCCGCCATGCGTGTAAGCACAAGAACTGATCCTGCTTGTTTCTTGCCGCGCCATTGCGGGTCGATTTCTGCATAACGATGCAGAAGGGATGCAAAGTGAACCGGCTCTTCGTCGAGCGGGGTCACGCCGTTTTCAGCAGAACTTTTCTACTGCTGGAAAACGTGTATGAACAAGGTTGATTTAACGCTACAACTGAAATTTAAGATTGGAAAAATCGGAAATAAAGGGATTTTTTTACTGCACGAGTGACGTGCAGGGTGCGTCCTTAATGGCCGCACCCTGATGAAAAATTAAAGACGAACAGTCTGCTGAAAAACAGCCTGCGGAGCCCATGGAAGGGCGACCACAATCAAGGACTGTTTTTCAAGCCCTTGATTGTGGTCGCAAGACGAAAATCGCATTTTCGGCGTGCGCCGTTGAAAAGCCCCTGGCTGGGACGTTTTCAACCCCGGCTAAAAGGCATACGACAGCCGCAACCAGACATCATCTCCCTTACTGTCATTTTCAGCATAAACATCGTGGGTCCAACGCAGGTTAACACCTAGTCGCTCTGTCACGGCATAGCTGACAGAGGGGCCAAATTGGCAACGCTCGGCTGCACTGTCCGCCTGTTTAACCCCCGCGACCTCGACTTTGCCCAGATCTTGATAAAATCCGCCGTTGACACCAATCATCAACTTGTCCGTGAGGGGATAGCCGAGACTGGCTTCGAGCTCAAAACGATCCGGGGCTTCAGTTTTGGTGTCATCCTCTTCGGTGTGCTGATAATAGTTGAAATTCATGTCATAGACGAAATCTCCCAGCACGGTCGTGAGCGCCAATTGATGCTGGAAATACCAGTGATGCCCCCCAAGGTTGATCGCCCGATCGTCATCCCAATCACCTGTTGGCGCTGTGATGTAGAACCAATAGGAGAGATATGTCCCACTGTGATCATCGGCATAGAGGAATAGCGCCGGCCCGAAGGTTAAGTCGCCAATACCTGACGAACTTTCATCAAACAATTTTGATTCTTTCACTTCACCAAAGGGAAGAATGGCCTGATAAGCAAAATGATACCCACCCAGGGTTTTGTAGCCAACGATCCGGGCGATGGCAATCGTCGCTGTCAGATCAGCGGAGACGGCCTTGTCACCATCACTATCGGTAAACTCATCGGCATGATAGTAATTTCCGTAAAACAACCCATAAACACCATCCGGCGCCAGGGCATTGTCGTAAAAATCAACCAGAACAGCCATGGCGTTCGTTGCGCACAAACACAGCAGTGCCAGACTCAGTCCTGCAACCAGTTTTTTCATCATTTACTCCTTATAAAAGTAGCTTAAATAACCATGAGTTCATTTTGGCAACATCTCTGTTAAACAACGGATCGACACTGATCACAGATTTTGTTTCTGCTTCAGCCATAGCTCTGACCTTCATTGGTCAAGAGGGCACGAACTGAAAGGAAAACAGGTGCCGACCTCTCCATGGTCCGGCCGGCACCTGTTATGATTGATGCGGCTATCGGTTCTGGCTTTTGTCGTTAAATTGACAAAGAATTCGATTCAGACTCAACAGCCCAAGAACCAGAGAATCGGTTTGCTCGTGCCCGAGGCGAAGATAGCGCCGAAATGAGGGCAGTCGGTTAACGACCTCACTGCCACCAAAGGGTTCGATCAAAACCTGCCAGCCGCTCTCAGTCCCGCGAATCTGACAGGTACGAAAATTCAGCGCATGCAGAGCTGTCTGCAGATTTTTGTCCTGCTCCACAGCAGCGCATAAGTCAGCCCATTCTTCTCGCTTTTGACGTGGTGCCAGACAACGGATTCCGGTTCTCCGAAACCAGCCGCTATTGTTGATCTTCAATATGACGTCGAGATTTTTCGGCGCCGGAATATCCAAGGTCAATTGGGTGGCCACAATGTGCATCATAAAATGCGCTTCGACCCGCTCCGCAACACAACAGGAAAATCGACCATCCTTTTCAATCAGACGAAGGGAATTCCCGTTGCGACCAGCGACTTTAAATCGTCCGTCGAGCTCCTTGGCGATACGTTGCAGGACCGAACCTGCAACGTATCCGGAGGGTTGTTTATTCCAATAGGTCTTAAGCAGCTTCACAGGCATTATCGAAATCGCGATCATCAGTATCTTCCAAATCGACAATATGGATGCCGGCTCTGCTGAATTCTTCTTCGAGCAACAACTCAACAGAAACCGGCTTGAAGGGATTAACCTTCTGGACAAACACAGTCCAAATCAGCGCGTACAAAGCAGTCAAGCCGAGCATGGCGCCGAAGGGAACATAGACATCCATCGAATCCATTCCCGGAGGAGCGATATACCAGATGGCGATAATAATACCGACAGAAGAGATAATCTGAGGAATCGGAAACAAAGGGGAACGGTAAGCTCTCGGCAGATCCGGTCGCCTGATGCGCAGCATGACCACCGACAAGGTCACCAGCAAATAGGCCACGCCCCAAGAACAGACTGCGGCCAGAATCAAATGCAGAATCTGATCGAGATCCCCCTTCAGATACCACGCGTGACCACACGGAATCAGAGCCGCAAACAGGATACCGAAAATAGGAGATTTAAAACGTGGGTGGAGATAAGCAAAACATTTCGGCAGGGCCCCATCAACAGCCATTCCGTAAAGAATCCGTGGCAGCCCGGCCATCAGGGTATTGATGGTTGCGGCACCGGCAAACAGAAATCCGATTCCGATCCAGACCTTACCGAAAGGCCCCATCACCTGATCGGCAAAGACCGGAATCGCATTGGGAGTTTCCAGCAGGTGAATCGTTCCTTCTGGATCAAGAGCGATGTTTACGACTTGCCGACTCAGTGCTGTCCCATAAATAAGCATGCAGGTACACACGGCGGACAAACCAACAAACATGGCTTTAGGGATATTACGCGCTGAATTTTTTAACTCAGGAGCTAAGGGCGTGACAAACTCGGCCCCGACAAACATAAACATGGCCATACCAATAAAAGACAGTACGGCGTTCAGATCCGTGCCGACCTGAGAGCTTCCGAAGAAACCGTCGAGTTCAACCTGAGGAGCCTGAAATAAACCAGTCAGACCAAATATAAGCAGAGTCGTAAACATGCCGAAGGTCAGAATGATTTCAGCCCTGCTGAAGCAGGTAATCCCAATCATATTGAGCAGAGCAAAGATAATGACCAGACCGACTCCGACCATCCAGGCCGTTCCGGTCTCTTCCAGCGTACTGTGGAGAGCGTCGAAGTTTACAGTGGCCATGATACCACTGAGGATCGTTTCCGCGGTTCCGGCAAAGGCGTGCACCAGAACATAGGCGGTAATCGTGCCGGTAATGCCAAAGAAACGCCCCAATCCGCACGAGATATAATCGTAAACAGAACCCGATGTCGGCAATATGGCCGCAGCTTCAGAGAAGGTCATTGATTGACAGAGCAACATGACCAGGGCGATAAGAACAGCAATCACAAAGGTTGCACCACCAAGACTGAAACCGGTGGTTACGGTAAGGATAACCGGACTGGCCATAATCAGACCAACCGTACTGGCCAATGCCGTAGGAAAACCCACGACACCGTTTTCTAGATACTTTTTAAGTTCCATACTCTGCTCCTCAAAGGTGAATAAGATCAATTTATATCGCTTGACTTACCGCACCTTTGCGGAGCAACTGCAGTCCAGGTCATTGACGCAGCATTCGTCTGTTCTGTGCAATGAACCTAACGTTATCCTAGGTTCAAAAGCGGGACTCTGGTCGTTGAATCCCGATTTTTGCCTGACATTGAAATACGGATAGGAATCTGAGTATTGGAAAAAACGGAACAGTCTTTGGCGCTAAGACGAAGAATCTTCAAAAGAGCTGCGGCCGTCAATCTCTTTTGTTCAAAAAATAATCACAGGCCGAATAAATCCTAAGCACAACAGACCATCACCGACGCGTCGCGAGAGTTCAGCCTTCCACGGAATGCCTGTAGAATCAGACAGTTGCCTAACATGCTGAAAAACGGGTACAAATATTGCTTTACAGGGTTCAAAGAGCACGATGGAGGCCTCTATGAGCAATGTGATAAACTATCGACCCGCACAGCCTTTTTTCGAACTGACAACAGAAAATTACGAATCACGGCTGGCTTCAGCCCGGCAGCAGCTTGCCCAGTATTACAGTTTTGTCATCTCTCCCGATGCCAAAGAATCTGTTGTAGCTGTTCCTGACGGCAGTATTGACATCCTCTTCCATTGCTCTTCCTCAAAGCCTCAGGCCTTGGTCTGCGGCTCGGTCAAGAAAGGCAAGAGGGTTGAATTTGCAAAAGGCAACCTCTATTTCGGGGCACGCTTTTATCCCGGAAAGGCGAACCTGCTATTGAATTGTCCGTTGGATCAATTCACCGAAAAAGAAATTACCCTGAGTGATGTCCAGAAAAAAGCCGATGGTCTGGCAGAAAAGATTTGCTCTGCGGGCTCCTTCGAAGAAAGAGTGCAACTGTTTGAACAGTTCCACTGCAAAATGGAAAAACAACTTTCTTCTCCGGCGTTGGTTAATTATATTTTGAAAAAAATCAATGAATGCAATGGAGATATCCGTATTCAGGAACTTGCAGAGGAAACGGGCTATTCAACACGCTACATCAACAGCAGTTTCAAAAAACATGTCGGTATTGCACCGAAACTCTTTTTACGCATCGTCCGCTTTCAACGCTGTTTCAACAACCTTCGCTCACAGGCACATCATCTAAACTTTGCGGATCTGGCCTTAGAAGCGGGTTATTACGATCAGGCCCATTTCATCAATGAGTTCAAGGAGTTTTCCCTTTACACTCCAGCACAGGCTCATAATGTAGCGCAGTACCAGTAATCCCTTCTCTCATTCGGCAAACAAAATCATATGGCCCGACAAAAAAATGGCCGTTGTTTTTTTGCCACCATAAAGCCATTCGCCGCAGGCCTAAAATCCATCACTCCCCTCTGAAAAGGGTACCGCTTTAAACATCATCATTTCAGGATAAATCTGAGAATTCCGGCAGGGTTGCTTTTACTCTCAGTCGCCTGCTAGAGCCGATGGACGGGCGATCAAAATCAAGGACATGTTTTCAAGCACTTGATTTTGTGAGCAAGACGGAAATCACATTTCCGGCTTGCGTCGTTGAAAAATCCCCAGACGAAACTTTTCAACATCCTGCTAGCCCGAATTTCTCACCACTGTTTTTTGAGGCGTGATTTTCGCGAAAATCACGCCTATTGTTCTGTCCAATAGTCAAATTGGCTCTTCCTGTGGAATGCAGTCTCCATCAATGACTCAAATGGGTCGGCGTTGAGCAATATGTTTATGAAAAAAGGCGCACCTCTCCCAGGTTTCGTTTTTTTCTCCTCTTGATTTTGTCTGACTATTCCCCTTGGCCTTAACAGCGTATCGGTATTTTTTGAAGATTCCCCAAAACTTGGCGCAGCAAGTCCGCATAGGGATAGCTTTCTGAAAATGACAGCCAGATCTTGCGCACGCTGATTTTGATCCGGGTGCCAATCTTCAGTAATTTCAGACGGATTGTTTCGCTCTGTGCTTTGGCCAATTCCGTTTCTTTTAATCCGATGCGCCGCAGAGTTTGTAACAGAACATAGGCAAAGCTGGAAAAATACAGGCGCAATTGGTTGGCACGCATTTCATGACAGGACGTCCGGTCGGCAAACAGGGCCAGTTGTTGTTCCTTGATCCGATTTTCCATGTCGCCGCGGGCGCAGTAAATGTCTTCATACAAGCTGCGGGCATCCGCTTTTTCCTCGCTCAGTGTCGTTACGACAAAGCGGGGATTTTCTCCCTTGGACAAATATTCCGCTTTGCCCACAACGCGCCTGGACCGGCTCCAGCTATTGCGGGTCTGGTAGTGAAAGTCTTTGAATACCCGTGCGGCTTTTTCTGTCTGCTCATGCTCTTGTTTCGCCTGTTCCATCTCCTCTTCTATCAGTGTCTTCAAGCGAGAGTTTTTCGCCAATCCCAAGACATAGTCCACGCGGTTTTCTTCGTGCTCGCACCAAGTCATAATCTCGTCGCGACAAAAACCACTGTCTCCACGCACAACGATGCGAACATCCGGCCATGATTGGCGAATGCGTCGGACAATGCGTTCCAGTTCTTCTTTTGTTCCGGCGGCACCATCCTGATCCGCCGTACGCAAGCGGGCGCACAACAGCTGTTCCCCACAAAAAATATACAGCGGCAAATAGCAGTAGCTTCGATAATAGCCATGATAAAAACGCCCCTGCTGAGTACCGTGGATTAGATCATCTGTAGCGTCTACATCCAAGACAATCTCTTCTGGAACTTCACTGAATGACTTCTGAAAGAAATCAATCAAAAGCTCGTCCATAGCGTCACTATTGGCGACAATCTTCTTGTAGCGCGATGAACTTGAGCCCGTCGCAGGTGTCAGTTCAAGACGGTTGAGAGTGCTTTTCCCGGCTCCCATTTTTCCATTGGACTTACCACTTAAAACACTGAGCAAGGCATCATGGCGCAAAACATCATGGTCGTTGAGGTCTTCGTAGCCTAATGCCAGCGCCATGATGCGCTGGCTAATCAAGGATTCGAGGCTGTGGGTAATCATCTCTGGATTGCGATAGTCCGTGAAGCATTGACTCAAACGACGCAATATGCCGGTGCGTTTTTCGACCTCTCGAAGAAGGATGCCACCGCCATCGGAACTGATCTTGATGCCATCGAATTGACCAATAATTTCACGCCGACCAAAGCTATGAAACTCAAGTTGCTCTGTGTTACACTCTGTTTTCATAAGGCTGTTCCTTTCGCGCTATGTAAGTGATTGGTCTCACTACATTTATGCCACGAAATACAGCCTTATTCTATTTATTGGTGAGAAATTCGGGCTAGGACGTCGGCATAGTTGAAATTATACATTGTAGGAGCGGCTTCAGCCGCGAATCCCCATCATGAAAAGGTCAAGGGCCAGAACAATTCGCGAATAAACTTGCTCCGACAGATGCTCTTTTCGATGACAAAATGGAGTGTGTCCGAAAGCGATGTGGGCAATTTTAGGGCTATCAGCTCACGCAAAAAGTGTTGATAGACAAATTCTGGTGGCAATTTGAATAAAAAGATGAGCTAAGAATTTTATGCTTCGGCCAGTTTAAACAAAATTGGGGTTCAGGGAATTTCGAACGCATGTTATAACAACAGCTATTCAAGAAAAGGAAAGCCCTTCAGTCTTTCCATCTCAATGACAATAACTTTTGTCATCTGACATCAATATGTTTGAGGAGCAAAATCTATGGTAAACAAGGTGATCCTGGTCGGTAATCTCGGTAAAGACCCTGAACTGCGCTACACCCCCTCCGGTGCTGCCGTAGTCAACTTCTCACTGGCAACCAGCGAAACCTATAAAGACCGCGACGGTAACCGTCAGACAAAAACCGAATGGCACAATATCGTTGCCTGGCGGCAACTGGCGGAGATTTGCGGCAAATACCTGCACAAGGGCAAGCAGATCTACATTGAAGGATCACTGCAAACCCGTAAATGGCAGGACCGCGACGGCAATGATCGTTACACAACGGAAATCATTGCCAACCAGATGCAGATGCTCGGTCGCGCTGATGACAACAGCGGTGGTGGCTATCAGAGCGGTGGCCAAGGCGGCTACGACAATGCCTCCGGCCAACAATACGGCGGCCAGCCGCAACAGTCTTACAGCAACACAGCCACACAGCCACAAGCACAGCCACAAGCACAGCCACAAGCACAGCCACAACAGCAGCGTACGCAACAACGTCCGGCACCGGTGTATGAAGAACCGGTGTTCAACCCGGACGATGAGATTCCGTTTTAGGTCAAGTAACCTATAAATCGTAGGACAAAGCCCCAATCACTGTTAATTCAGATGGTTGGGGCTTTTTTATTCAAAAAACCACTGGCCAACAGGTACGAAAAAATTATTCCGTAAACGCCCAAAATCAAATACCAGCAAAAGCTGTGGACGCTATGCGCACCCAGCACATTTAGACAATCCGTTTCGCGATGGGGAGGTCGGGCGATGGAACGATTTGATGGTTTGGACGAGTTACGAACTGGAATTACATGCAGGTGAAATTTTAGGAGAGGCTATTGCGTTTAACTCGAGGCCTGAACTGTCCGTCGTGCGACGACACGATTATCCCCTTGATCGGTCAGCAGTCTTTACGCCAACGGTCGACAGACGGAACAGCTCCTGTGCAGCATGATGCTGAAGCCTGCCGCTACTCCCTCCCCTTTATGGTGACAGTGGACGGACGAAAGAACCCGGTTCCTTGAAATTCCCCATGGGGAGAGACGCCATGACAAGGTCTCTCGGATGGTTGCCGAGCAGTATCACGGCCAAGTCGGAGGCTCTATTTTTTTGTGGCCAAAGAAAAAAATTCCGGCTCCAACAGGAGCCGGACAACAAGGGGAAGAGAACCGTCTCAGTAGCAGACAAACATCGCTACTCGACCAGAATTATCAGTCGAGGGAAATCATCACGTGCTTGCTCACCTGATAGTCGTGAATGGCTTCGATGGACAAGTCCTTGCCGAAACCAGATTGTTTAAAGCCGCCATGGGGCATTTCCGAGGTCAGGGGCAAATGATCATTCACCCACACGCAGCCGTATTCGAGCTGGTTGGAAACGCGCAGAGCACGGCCGATATCGCGGGTAAAGACTGAAGAAGCCAGACCAAAGTCGCAGTCGTTGCTCATGGCGAGGGCTTGTTCTTCTGTATCGAAGGCCTGAATGGTAATCACCGGGCCAAAGACCTCTTTCTGGACAATCTCCGAATCCTGGGCGACCTGGGTCAGGACGGTAGGCGCATAAAAATAACCGCCGGGGTTGATGTCCAATGTCGTACCACCGGTGAGCAGTTTGGCACCATCGGCGATGGCACGCTGAACAAAACCGTCCACCGACTCCAGATGGCCTTTGGAAATCAAGGAGCCCATTTCAGTGGTATCGTCAAACGGCATGCCAACCTTGAGGTTTCTGGTAGCGGCGACAATGGCCTCCGTCATTTTTTCCAGCGCCGGGCGCTCCACCAAAATCCGCGTGGCGCCCGTGCAATCCTGGCCACTGTTGAAAAAGGCACCGATTACGGTTTTTTCGGCAACGACATCAACATCGGCATCAGCAAACACCACCAGGGGCGCCTTGCCACCGAGTTCGAGATGAACACGCTTCACCGTGTCCGCGGCCCCGCGCATGATCTGGGTACCGGTTTCCGTTGCTCCGGTCAGACTCACCATGCGGATATCCGAGTGTTCGGTCAAGGCACGGCCGATACCACCGGTCAGAATGTTGAGAACGCCATCGGGCAACCCGGCCTGTTTGGCAATTTCACCCATCAGCAAGGTCGAACGCGGGGTGATGGAAGCGGGTTTGATGATGGAGGTACATCCAGCGGCCAACGCTGGGCCGATTTTCCACGCCGCCATCATGAACGGATAGTTCCAGGGGCAGATCCCGGCACTTACACCGCACGGCTCGGAACGCAACATAGACGTATAGCCCTCGGCATATTCTCCGGCCTTGCTGCCCGCAGTATCACGCGCTGCGCCGGCAAAGAAACGCAGATTATCGGCGCTGAACGGAATATCGGCAACCATGGTCAGGTTGAGGTAGGGTTTACCCGTGTCTTCGGATTCGATGCGGGCAATTTCCTCTTGACGTTCTTCAATAATATCGGCCATTTTAAACAGCACGGCTGCGCGCTGTGCCGGGGTTTTTCGTGACCAGCGCCCATCGTAAAACGCCTCTTTCGAAGAGGCAACCGCAGCATCCACATCCTGTTGGGTGGCATTGGCCACTTCGCCGACAATTTCGCCGGTGGCCGGGTTTTCCACTTCAATCACACCACCTTGTGATGCTTTCCACGCGCCGTCAATCCAGATCCCTTGGGCCATACATTTTCTCCTTTGCGGTAATGGTCATGTCTTTCGCATAGCGTTCAAAACAACAGCTCTCGTTGTCTTTTTTGTTGCCTTACCCCCTATTACAAGGAACATACCAACTACGGACCTGCGCACAATAAACAGCTAACCAGTCGATTTATAAACCTTTTCAACGCATGAAAATCCGACAAACCAAACACAACTGGCCAGCTTACGATTCTCATATGCATCAAAAAATGCAATAGTGCATCACGCAAAGCTCATCCGGGCAGCGCAAACTTGAACATGTAGAAAAGGGATGGAAGGCATGAAGCGTGAGGTGACGGATGTTGATTGCCGTGAACAGTTCGGGCGTCAAAGCGCAACCCATGAGCGGGTTATGTCTGTGAGAAGAAAAAGCTCCGGTCGAACAAACTGCGGTTCGACCGGAGCAGCGAGATCGCTTACTTAATCCACACGGTCTGGATATTGACAAACTCTTTAATACCGTAATGGGACAGTTCGCGGCCAAAACCGGAGATGCCGACGCCGCCAAACGGTAGACGCGGATCACTTTTGACGATGCCATTGACGAATACAGCCCCGGCGCGCACCTGAGCGGCGAGCTGTTCGCCTTTGGCCACATCCTGCGTCCAGACCGAGCCACCGAGACCGAACTCGGTGTCATTGGCGACAAAGAGGGCCTCCTCGGCGTCCTTGACACGAATGACAATGGCGACCGGGCCAAAAAATTCTTCACTGTAGGCGGGCATACCCTTTGCTACGTTGGCCAGAATCGTCGGCGGGTAAAACGCGGCCTTTCCGGCAGGTTCACCGCCCAGCAACACACTTGCACCGGCAGCGACACTGGCCTGAACCTGACCGTGCAGTTCCATCATCAAATCTTCACGCGCCTGAGGACCAATCTGCGTGGACTCATCACAGGGGTCGCCCATGGTCAACGCCGCCATGTGTGCGGTAAACTTCTCAACAAAGGCATCGTAGACAGCGTCCACGACAATAAAGCGCTTGGCCGCGATGCAGCTCTGCCCGGAATTCAGACAACGCCCTTTGGTCCCCATGGCCGCTGCATCATCGAGATCGGCATCTTCGAGCACGATAAACGGATCACTGCCGCCCAGCTCCATAACGGTTTTCTTGAGCATGGCCCCGGATTTTTCAGCGACCTTACGTCCGGCAATGTCGCTTCCCGTCAATGTTGTCGCCACCACGTAGGGGTGTTCGATAACAGCATTGACCTTGGCCGAACCGATCATCAGTGTGCGAAAGACATCGGCCGGGAACCCGGCATCGACAAAAACCTTCTCAATGGCCAACGCGCAGCGCGGCACATTGGAGGCATGCTTGAGCACTCCGACATTGCCCGCCATCAGCGCCGGAGCCGCAAAACGAAACACCTGCCAGAACGGAAAGTTCCACGGCATGACCGCGAGGATAATCCCCTGTGAACGAAATGCAACATAGGACTTTCCAGCGTCGCTCTCCAGCACTTCAGGAGCCAGCATCTGCTCGGCACCGTTGGCATAATATTCACAGACAACAGCGCATTTCTCAACTTCAGCACGCCCCTCAACCAGCGGCTTGCCCATCTCCTGGGCCATCATGGTGGCAAAGGTATCCGCACGCTGCCTTAACACCTCGGCGGCCTTAAGCATCAAGGTTTTTCGCTGAGCAAATGATGTGGTACGCCAGTCGAGATAGGCGGTATGCACATCTTCGATAATCGTCTGGACCTCTTCACTGCTCATTTCGTTAAAAGTTTCGAGCAACTCGCCGGTTGCCGGGTTTAATGATTCCAACGCCATAGTGTCCTCCTGAAAAGCGGGGGTGATATGTGAACAATCGCGTGGAGACTTGCTCCACGGGTAAAAACTTTATCCGTTCAACGCTGCGCAAGCACGATGGGCGGCGTCAATCGTCCGGTCAAGATCTTCACGGCTGTGTGCCGCGCCCAAGAAACTACTCTCCAGAGGGGCCGGTCCAAGGTAGATCCCTTGCGTGAGCATGGCATGAAAATACCGGGCAAAATCCGCGCTGCTACTCTGGCGGGCCGTGGTGAAATCCGTGACCGGGCCTTCACAAAAATAAAGGCAGAACATGGCACCGACCCGTTGCAGGCAGGTTGGCACGGAGCACTGGGCCACAGCGCTGCGCAAACCGGCCTCCAGATAGGCCGCGCTCTCTTCAAGGCGGCGATAAAAACCCTCTTCGGCAATCAGATTCAGCGTCGCAATCCCGGCGCTCATGGCCAACGGATTACCGGACAGGGTTCCGGCCTGATAGACCTGACCGTTGGGTGCCAGAAGCGCCATCAGGTCTGCACGACCGCCAAACGCTCCCACCGGCAGACCGCCGCCGATAATTTTGCCGAGGGTGACGAGATCACCGGTCACGCCGTAGCGCTGCTGAGCACCACCGTGGGCGACGCGAAAACCGGTCATCACCTCATCCATGATCAGCAGACTGCCGTGGTCATCGCACACTTGTCGCAACCCCTGCAAGAAGCCGTCGACAGGGGGCACGCAGCCCATATTGCCGGCGACCGGCTCGACAATAATACAGGCCACCTCCGCACCCCATTGCGCCATCAGCTGACGGACACTGTCGAGGTCGTTATAGCGTGCGGTCAACGTCAGTTCAGCGACGGCACCGGGCACGCCGGGCGAGGTCGGCACCCCGGTCTTAACCAGACCACTTCCGGCCTGGACCAGCAAACCATCGGAATGACCATGGTAGCAGCCCTCAAATTTGATAATCCGCTGCCGTCCTGTGGCGGCCCGCGCCAGGCGAATGGCACTCATGGTCGCCTCAGTGCCGGAGGACACCATGCGCAGCTGTTCCATCATCGGAAACGCCTGTCGGATTTTTTCCGCCAGCTCGATTTCACTGACCGTCGGTGCACCGAACGACGTGCCCTGTTGCGCGGCTCGGGTGATGGCTTCCACCACTTTGGGATGGCAATGGCCGACAATCATCGGTCCCCATGAGGCGACATAATCGACATAGCGACGCCCTTCGACATCAAACACATAGGCGCCCTCGCCGCGTTGAATAAACAGCGGATCGCCGCCAACGCTTTGATAGGCCCGCACCGGGCTGTTGACGCCGCCGGGAATCACCCGACGCGCCCGCTCAAACAAGACCGAAGACGCACCACGCGGGGCGCATTGCTCAACCATGACAGACTCCTTGTTGTCTAAAATCCGTAGCGCTGACACTGGACCGGCCACAGGCCATCTCACGACGCGCCATATGTCCAACCAGATCAGCCAGGCGATGGGCATAACCGGCTTCATTATCGTACCAGGCAATCACCCGCAACAGACGCGTACCGACCACTTGGGTGGACAGGGTATCAATAATCGCCGAGGCCGGATGCCCGAGATAATCGCGTGAAACCAGCGGCAGATCGTTACACGCCAATACGCCGTGCAATGGGCCATCCGCGGCCTGACGGAACGCATCATTTGCCTGTTGCACACACAGTGGTTTCTCCATCTCCACCACCAGATCAAGAATCGAGACATCGGCAACCGGCACGCGGACCGACATGCCACTGATCCGGCCCTTGAGCTGCGGCAGCACCTCAACCACGGCCCGTGTCGCTCCGGTGGTGGTTGGAATCAGGGCACCGGCCCCGCCTCGGCTGCGCCGAAGGTCGCCATGGGCGCTGTCAAGCAACGGTTGACCGTTGGTGTAGGGATGCACCGTATTCATCATGGCGCTACGCAACCCGCAACTGTCGAGAACCACCCGGCAGACAGCCGCCAGGCAATTGGTTGTACACGAGGCATTGGACACCAGACGATGGCATTGCGGGTCATAGTCCTGATGGTTGATGCCATAACAAAAGGTCCCGTCCAACTCCTGCCCTGGGGCACTGATGGCCACCCGCCGCGCTCCGGCCTCGCAATGCTGCCCGGCGTGTTCTCGGGTTGTCATGCGCCCGCTGCACTCGGCCACCAGATCGATGTTCAAAGCCCGCCAGGGTAAGCGTCGCGGGTCAAGATCATGACAGAGGGTGATCCGGCGGCCACCAACATACAGCGCCTCGCCCTCGACCACAACGTCATGGGGCGCCATGCCATGGACGGAGTCATAGCGGAGCAAATGGGCCAGGGTTGCCGCTTCAGCCGGGTCATTAATGGCCACAACATCAAAGCTGTCCTGCTCAAGGGCTGCCCACAAGAAACGCCGTCCGATGCGACCAAAGCCATTGATGGCAACACGCATGCGCATCAATCGTCCCAGACCGATTGCGTTGTTTTTAACAGCCGCAGGTGCTGACGCACCAAGCGCGACACCGTGACCCCGCCCTGCCGGGCCTGGGCGCGGAGATAGGCCCGTTCTTCGGCGGTGACCCGAAATGAAATCACATGTTCACCCGCATGTTTCACAATCGAACTCCTGAAAAATAATCACTATTTAGACGATGGCGCGCCCTGTCCCAGCTTTTCGACATGGCGCTGGACCCGCTCCATGAATTCATCCTGCTCACAGGCATGATAAACCAGCGAGGAGGCAATTTCACTAGCCAGTATGGCCGACTTGATCTTATCCGGAAGGTTGGCGATCCGTTTGCAAAAACGCGCGGTCTGACCAATGACCGCGGGCAGATGCTGCACCAGCAGTCGATGATATTCCGGCTTGCGCCAGTGCTCGGGATGGTCCTCAAAAAACTCGAACAGCCGGGCATACGCCTGATTGATCTCGCGGCTGATGCCATCGGATATTTCTGTGTACAAGGTGCCGCCACCGAGCTGCTCATAGCGGTTGAAGATCAGCTGTGCTTCATCGCTGGCGCGCTGGTTCAGGCGGGCAATCACGTCCTCAACGTAGCGCTCCTTGCGAAACAGGAACTCCCGATCCGTCAACATCAGATTGGCAAGGATTTCATAAGACGATGAAATCACGCCGCATTTATTGGCCGAGGCGTCACGTAGGATCACCACCCCTTTTTCCTGGAGCTTTCGTCTCGCGTTCGGCGTAATAAAGGAGTTGGCCCCTTCAACAATGACGGCGGCACTGGGCAGGCCCTCGCTGTCGAAAAAACGGCTCCAGGTGTTGTCGTCCAGAGTTTCGGGACGGCCGCCACAGGGCAAAAACAGATCACTGCGTGAGGCGACCATCAACCGGTTGTATTCACGGTAGAACTGGTCATTGGTAATCCATTCTTCGCACAGGCCGTTGTCATCGCGGCTGACCTTGAGGAACATCTCGCACAACCCGTTGCGACGGGTATTGTGGCGATGCAGCACAAAGCCCCCCGGATGCAGCGCCTCGACATCATAGCTGTCGATATCATCAACCAGCAGCAGCGCACCAAGGGCGTCCCGATCGGCTCCGGCCGGATCATACAAGGCACCGCCACCATCGACAATGGTGGTGATCCGCACATGGGGGCAGCGTTCCAGCAACAGCTTCATGGCATTGCCGGCCACATCGCCGTTGGGTCCACCGGTCAGTTTGACGCTGAACGCATCGTTGTGGATATCAATGCCCTGGCAGCGCATGGCAATCTCGGCAAACTTGACCACACCAATGGAGGTGACGCCATATTCCTTATGGTTGATGCCGACTTTTTTACTCGACATGATGCCGCTGCCCAGCACGTAGCCGCGTCGCGTTGCCATTTGGGCGATCAACTCGACCATGCTGTCATGCATATTTTCATCCGGGCCAAGTTCAATCGGTTCTTCTTCTCCGTAGTAATCGACCACCCGCGCGTCGGCGGCACGGCCATCTTCACGGGTCACGAACAGATCCAGAAAGGCATGGACAAAACCAAACTGAAGCTTGTACAGACACGGCAGGATTCCGTCTTCCGTGCTCTCACCATCGGCATTGAGCACGGCGACCAGTTTTGAGCCCCCTTCGTAGATATCCTTATTTTTCAAGTGCTGGGTATGGGCCAACACATAGTTTTCGCGAAACAGGGTATTGGCGGCAGTGACATAATCATCGCGTCCCTGGGTAATCAGGGTGCGCCAGCCACCTCGGGCAATATCTGAAAAACCGATATGGTATCCACAGCCGAACCGGCCGTAGAAATAGCTGATGCGAAACGGTCTTTCCGCCGGAAGATCTGCAGTGAACGCCTCGCCGAGTTCATCGAGATAGGCCGGATCGAGGCGAAACGCCAGAGCATGTTTTTCCCTGACGTAGAAATTGGTCTTCAGGGTGTGACGGATAAACAACAATGCGCAGTGAAAAATCGTCCGTCTGAACTCGTCGAGAAAACGCCGCCCGGTCGTGTATTCGTCGATCATGTTTCGGGTGCTGTCCAGTTCAAGGTGGTAGAACTCATCACGGTTCTCCACATCGGGATCAAACCGGCAGCGAAACAGGGCGATCAGTTGCAAGGCAATGGTCGGATGGGCGTAAAACGCCCGTACAATGCCTTCGAGGTCGAAACTGTCAGGATGGTTATGGGCCAGGTTGGTGTGACAGAATCCGACCAGCGCACTGATCAGTGACGCATCAACACCCGACATGATTCCCGGAGCCACCAAACGACGGTAAGTCTCGCACTGCGAACTTAAAATCTGGGTATTGTACAGCTCTTCGCGCAGGGTCTGAAACAAAGGCGAATCGTTTTCAAGAGGTATCCCCTGATCTGTGGTCACGTAGAACGTTGACAGAAAATACGGGTGAATACCGTTGTTGATGGTCAGACAATAGGCCCGATCAATCATGACATTAAAACGATTAAACACCTCAACAACCTGTGGCAAAAAAGCTTTTTGAGGGGGATTACCGACACCGAAAAACAGCCGCGCCCCTTTTCCGGGCATCCCCTCTTCAGTGCAATCCGCCTCTTCCACATCAAAAAAGATTCCATCGTGGTCAATGCACTGCTGATACAACCACACCAGCTGCGCCACCCGACGCGGTGGCGAGTTGAGGACATAGCGACGATTATTAAGCCAGATGGTGGCAAACAGCTTTTGCCAGCGATGATGGTCAAACTGGGGATAATGCTCTTTTAAGGCCTCAAACACCCGGTTTTTAATGGCTACCGGTGTCTTTGCCGCGCTGGCATGGGCAATGGCCTGGGCACTTTTGCAGTCAAATTCAAAGGTCTGGACCTCAAGCGTTTCCTGACAGCCCGGCAAGGGTTGCAGGGATTCGGAAAAATCCGCATAGGAGATGACCCGGTCGCGAATATGACTGACGGTTTCGTACAAGGAGCCCGGCTGATTGAGACAGGCGACCACCAGGCGATGCTCACGATCGACCAGCACCATCCGCCGACAGCGGGCAATGTCATCCAGGGCAAAGGCGAGCTGGGTCACCACTTCGGCATCGTTTTTCATGGTAATGAAAAAATACGGATGCATGGTGCGCTGCAGCCAGTGCAGGTGTTTTTCAAAGTGTTGTTGTTTGTGGGTTGCGACCTGAACCATTTTCTGCATCTGGTCCTGCATCCCCTCCGTCAACCGGATGTTGCTTGCTCCTGTCATCTCGCCCCCTCGCGACTGTCGTCGCCGTCAGATCATCACCTCGCCACGTCGTGGGCTGCGCACACAGCCCACGGCAAAACCATATGGATCACATCATGACCAGGCTTCAAGAGCATAAGCTGTGCCAGCAACTGACAGATTTTCACCTGGAGGGAATTTTTCACGGTCAAAACAGAAAAACACGGTTTTCTCGGCTAAAAGGACACAAAAAATCATGGCCGACACGCCTCGGTCAACAGCACCGACAACGGGCGAGCCCTCTTTTCAATGCAAAAATGCATAAACTATGCAAAACAGGATAAATCCACGGGAGGACAATCGGAAAGGCGCACCGCCATTCATCTCGGGCGCAATCCGTGACGACGCAGCTTACGCGCCACTGTTGACTGGTTGACCCCCAGAGCCGAGGCCACCCGGTACTGATTGCCGTGCTCTTTCATGGCATCCATGAGGATGGCCCGCTCATAGCTGTCCATGGCTTGTTGCAACGTCAGCCGTTTGCCGTTTAATGGTTCCTGCGGCACGGCTTTGACCAGGTTTTGCGGCAGATCCGGGATATCAATCAATTCACCGTCCGACATCACCAGCATGCGCTCGCAGATGTTCATCAACTGCCGGACATTGCCCGGCCAGTCATAGGACAACAGGGTTTCCATGGCGGCATTGGTCAACCGTTTTTTCATGCCGTTCTTACGGCTGAACTGTTCAATATAATGCTGAAGCAACGGCAGGATACAATCACGCCGTTCACGCAACGCCGGGATATGCAGCGGGATGACATTAAGCCGGTAATAAAGATCCAGGCGAAACAGCTTGTCTTCGACCATCTGCTCAAGATTGGCATGGGTCGCGGCAATAATACGCACATCCACCATGCGCGATTTTGTAGCGCCGAGTCGCGTCACTTCACCGTCTTCAAGAAAACGCAGTAACTTCACCTGAGAGGCCAAAGGCAGCTCGGCAATTTCATCGAGAAACAGGATACCGCCATGGGCCATCTCAATATGGCCCGGTTTGGCGGTCTGCGCACCGGTAAAGGCCCCTTTTTCGTGGCCGAACAGTTCGGACTCAATCAGGGTTTCCGGGATTGCCCCACAGTTGATTTTAATCAGCGGTTTGTCGCTGCGTCGTGAGTGCTGATGGATCAGATCGGCGAACAGCCCTTTGCCGACACCGGACTCGCCGAGCACCAGCACCGACGAGTCGGCCTGACTGACCTTAAGGGCCTGATTCAAAGCCCGCACCATGGACGGGCTTTTGGCGATAATCGTGGTCGAAGCCATCTCCGCCTGTTTCAGTTCAAGCAGTTGCGACTGAAAATGGGAATTGAGGGCCGACTGCTCTTCAAGGCGGCGCTGCATTTCATCAATCTCGGTAATGTCGCGTTCACTGACCACCACTTTGGAGATCGATCCGTCATCGCTAAAAATAGGCGTCCCGGCATTAAGCACCAGTCGCCCTTCATTGGTCGTACGTAGAAAGTTGACGGTCTCTTTTTTTTCCAGGACTTCGAGGGTGGCCGAGCGATCAATGATCCCTTCACGCACCAGATCCACCATATTGCGGCCAATCACATCGTCGGCATTCACATTGTTGATGCGAGCCGAGGCCGGATTAATCCGGATCACATCGGCGTTGCCATCGCAGATCCACAACCCTTCGAAACAGGAGTCGACAATTTCGGACAACTCACTGGACAACGCTTTATAGGCGCGCATCTTGCGGGAAATAACGCCGAGGTCACTTTTATCGGCGAACACGCAAATGGCACCAAGCAATTGCTGTTCGTGGACAATCGGCGACACGTTCACCTGAAACGACTCACCATCCTTATCCACCGGCAACTGACAGAGGTCGACTTCAAAGCGGATCACCCGACCAATTTCACGCCACAATTCGGGAAAGCTGTCGGCAATGTGGTGGCCGGGATAAATATCGAAGATCTGCCGGATCACCCGATCACTGAGCTGAATTCTGCCGTCGCGGTCCACCGTAAGCACCCCATCGCCCATGACATTACTCTGGGTGCGGTTAAACGCTTCCAGATGGTGTTGACGGCTGACACGATGGCTGGCGAGCAATTCAGACTGAGGCAACGGCTCCATGGCACAATCTCTTTTAAAAGGGGCTCAGATGACAAATAAAACAGCGAACGGTTCATTAATGCACAATTGCATTAAAAATGCAATTACAGATCAGTGCGCAATTCTCAACACGCTCTGCCAACCCCTTTGTTGTCAGAATCAGGAAAAAACCAGCCCGCGGAACCGGGCCGGTCACGGTTGAACGAGGGTGACGATCTTCAGCCTCGGCGATGAAGACCATGACGGCCATGGAACAAGATGGAGTTGTAGCGCGCACATCATCACAGGCCGCTAAAAAAGCTCACCGTACCCGAGCCCTTGCGGACTCGGGACGAGAGCCAGCTGCGCGCTCACAGAAGAAAAAACGGCACGCAGTGGTTTAACCGACTGTTTTTCATCAGCCGATTAAAGAAAGCCGACGATCAGAAAGCCGATGCCCGTAATTACCGCGCCGAGAAAGCCATAAGGCATCTGGGTGACGGCGTGACGATAATTATCACACCCGGACGCGGCCGAACTGAGAATCGTCGCATCGGAATAGAAGCAGATATGGCTGCCCCACACCCCGGCGGAGCACACCGCACCGACAGCGACAATCGGATCGGCACCAATGGCCAGCGCCAAGGGAACAACAATGGGAATGGCAATGGCGTACATGCCCCAGCTCAGGCCCATGATGAACTCGGTGATGCCCAAAACAATGAAGACCACCAACGGCAACAGTTGCGGCGTCATTATGGCCTTAGAGGTCTCAATCACGTAGGTCAAAAAACCGACTTTTTCGTTAATGTCGGCAAAGGTAAAGGCCAGGACCACCATTACCAGCGGGAACAGCATGTTTTTTACCCCGGAAACCACCGCGTCGAAGAACGCCTCGGGACCGAGAATCCCCTGCGGAATATAGAGTACGAACATAAAGGCCACGGTGCTCAGCACGCCCATCTGCATATCGACATCAAAATAGATGGTTGAGCAGATCAGCACCAGAATCGGCAGGAAAAAGTTGAGAATTTTCGGATTGCGCGGCGTTTCAAAATGTTCTCCGGCGTGGATATCAATTTTATCTGAACCGGGAGGTGCCAGAATCCCTTCCTCTTTGGCGCGCTTTTCAGCGGCCTTCATCGGACCAAACAGAGGAATCACACCGAGAATAACCAACGGTACAATCAACGCAGCCACCCAGCCATAAAAGTTGTACGGAATGGTCTGGATGAAATACTTCAAGCCCTCCCCTTCGGCAGCGGCTCCACATTGTTCGAGCAGACTGCCGATATAGACGGCCCAGGTCGAGATCGGAATCAACACACACACCGGCGCGGCCGTGGAGTCGACGATATAGGCCAACTGCTCGCGTGACACGTTGTGTTTGTCGGTGATCGGCGCCATGCACGAGCCAACAGTCAGCGAGTTGAGGTAATCGTCAATAAAGATCACCACCCCGAGAAACCAGGTCCACAGCAGGGTGCTTTTACGGGTTTTGGCCCGTTTAGCCACCCAATCGCCAAATGCCGCCGCACCGCCGCCGCGCTCGATCAGGGCAATAATACTGCCCATCAAACCGCAGACAATAAACAGCCATTGCGTGTCGCCATCGGTAAGCACGCTCACCATGGTCTCGTTCACGTGGCTGAAAAAATCGAGCTTATACGCCATGATGAAGCCGAGCAACGAAGCCAGGGTCAACCCTTCGAGAATCCGCTTGGTATAAAAAATAAAGGCCAGCAAAAACACCGACGGGATTGCCGACAAAATGCCGAATTGACTTGGATCATCAGGAACCAGCCAGGCAATCAGGGCGAAAAAAACCACCAGCACGGTGTATTCAATCATCATGCGCCGCAGCGAGGTGCGGTCAAGTTCTTCACATCCTTCTGAAATAATTTCCGTGGTATCACTCATCAAACATGTCCTTCTATCTGAACCGCCGAGAAGGCGGTAGGCGTTATTTCCACTGTCTGGTACGATGTCAGGACCAGCTCACCAAGGTGAAACGAACCCCGGACACCAAACCCTACAAGCCTTTACAAAAGCCAATCAACGAATCAAAACGACAGCAGCACCGAGATGCCGGTATAGATTTCATCATCAATTTCCGCTATATCGTCGGCCTCGTCACTCAAAGGCGTTGAGAAGCGGACCAACGGCGTCACGGAAATCTGTTCATGAACGGCCCAGTCCAGAGCGACACTCAACTCGGCGTTGTGGAACGCACTGTAATCACCAACGGAAAAATCACTGTGCTGATTATAGCTGACCTGTCCGCCCAGAAGTAAGGCCAGCGTATCGCCCAAGGCAACGTCTTGACTGAGATCGAGCGTATAGAACAACCCCTCTTCTTCCGCCTCGTCCCAATCCCAATAGGCGGTCAGCGTCGGCGACAACAGGGTATTGGCCGTCACGGCCACATACAGCTCATGAGTATCTTCAGCACTATCGACAGCATAGAGAACATCCCCGACACTCATAGAGAACATCTCGTTGACATCCCAGGAATAATCGAGGCCAATATCGGTCTCGTTGACCTTATTGGCCTTTTCATCCCAATTGACCCAGTAACTCAAAGTAAACCCATGCGTGGACAGGTCCACACCACCGCTGACAACAAAATCAGAATCCGGTGACAGATCAAAACCGCGCCACAGATACATGCTTTCCACAGCAACATAGGCGTCCCCATCCACGTCAATCGTCGCCGAGCAAGCCGGCCCGACGGACACAGCAACACCCAATACAACAAAAACAACCAGCAGCATCCAAACCTTCAAACGAATCATAAAGGTTTCTCCTTCTTCGTAAAAATAAATTATCCAGACTCGCCCTGCACCTCAACAATCAGGGCATACCCTAAACGATCCCTCTTCATTGAAGGCGATCCTTGAGCGCTTCGTTGCCTCATCTGTTTTTCCCTTAAGTCAACCAACCACGGGTTAACCGTGCCGAACACCAGAGCTTGTGTCGGGCACACCTTGACGCATGCCGGATCTCCGTCGCAGCCATCGCACTTATAAGGGCGCAACGTGCTGTCCAGCTCCACCATGCCGTAAGGGCACGAAGAGACGCAGCGCCCACAGACAACACACAACTCCAGATCAATTTTGACGACGCCGTTGTCGTCGCGAAACATGGCCCCGGAAGGGCAACGCTCCAAGCACATGGCCGCAGCACACTGAAAACACAGATGGGGAACCACCTGTCCATAGTCGCTGTGGCGATGAATGAACAGACGTGCCTGCGGCGACTCAATGCCACGCCGCTCTACAGCCGCACAGGCTCGCACGCAGCGCAAACAACCGACACACTTTTCCGGCTGCACATAAATGTTACGTACAGACAACGCATCGCCCCAACACCCTTTAGTCGATTCAGGACGGTACGCAGGTGATGGCCTCATCTGAATATCCCGTAAAAAAGCCAACTCGTCCGAGTCAGACAATAAAAAAGCCGGACTTCAACGCGTTGAAGTCCGGCTTGCGAACAGTTACTTAATTTCCTTGAAGGTGTCTTCGAGGCGCGTCAGCACCTCATCCACCAATGTGTCCGGAATATTGAGAGCCGGCTCAATACGGATCGCCTTGGCGTTGGTCAGCGTTCCCGCAGTCAACACTTGGCGTTTGAACAGGCCGGAGGCAACCTTGTAGCCGATTTCATCGGTAGCGAACTCCATGCCGATCAACAGGCCCTTGCCGCGATAGCCCTCGAGCACCGCCGGGTAACGCTGCTGCAACTCAGCCAGCTTGCCCATGATATACTCGCCTTTGCGTGCGGCCTGACCAGGCAGATCCTCACGCACCATCACATCGATATAGGCCAGCGCCGCAGAACAGGCCAGAGGGTTACCACCAGTGGTCGAGGTGTGCATAAACGGATTGGGCTCCATCACCTTCCAGATTTTAGGTGAAGCCACAAATGCCGACATGGGCACAACACCACCACCCAGAGCCTTACCCAGGCACATGATGTCGGGAACAACATTCCAGTTATCGACACCGAAATATTTACCGGTACGTCCCAGTCCGGTTTGAACCTCGTCGGCAATCAGCAGAATGTCATAACGGTCACAGATTTCACGCACGCGCGGCCAGTAATCATCCGGAGGAACAATGGCCCCGGCCTCACCTTGGATCGGCTCAGCCACAAAGGCGGCAATATCATCGCCAACCTGTTGGCAAATGGCCAGCTGCCGCTCCAGCGCATCGGCATCACCGAACGGTACGTGACGGGTGTTATGCATCAGCGGCATCAGCGGCTTGCGGTAAACCGACTTACCCATTAACGACAGCGAGCCGAGTGTCTTGCCGTGAAACGCTGAAGTTGTGGCGATAAAACCGCTGCGACCCGTATAAAACTTGGCCAGCTTCAGGGCGCCCTCAACCGCTTCGGTGCCGCTGTTGATGAAAAACATGTATTGCAGATCGCCCGGTGTCAGATAGCCGAGCACTTTGGCAAGGTGGGCACGCAGGGGATCGAGCATTTCCTGGCTGTATTGCGGGCTGCGGTCAAGCTGAGCCTTCACCGAGGCGACAATTTCAGGATGGCGGATGCCTGCGGAATAGATGCCGAATCCGCCCAGAACATCAATAAATTCACGGCCAAGAGCATCCGTCATAATGGAACCCTGCCCGATCCATTCGGTCAAGGCAAAGTCACCGGCTTCCGTCACGGACTTACGGTATTCAAGAAAGCCTTTATTGATGTGGTTGGCGAAATTTTCAGTCGTCTCACGTGTAATCCGTTCGCGTTCCTCTTGAGAGACTTCGCTTTCTGGACGACGAATCAGTTCAACCATCCGCGCAGCTTCACTGCGGGCAAACTCAATATCGCGAAACTCTTTGCGTTCATTCATAGTTCGTTCTTCCTTTCATTGTGTTAACCAGTTGATACTCCATTATCTAAAAAATACAGGCAGTACTGCCGACACGAGACAAGACTCCATCGCTATCCATGCGTCGTAACGCATAAGACACAACAAAGGTCTTCCCATCACCCAGAGACCAAACACCGTTGTTCAGTTCTTGAATTAACCCGGACGGGCAAGGACATCACTGTCCGACATGAAGGACAGATTTCTTTGGGCCGACATCATTGTCGGACAAAAAGCCAGTGTGCTGAGCGTGGTTGCCCCACGCCAATCACAGGCTTGACGACAGAACAGCACCGAAAAAAACCATCGCAACTGCGGCAGGCAGCACATGATTCTCAGGTCGACAGAGGAGCAGCCCTATCGACACCGAGGCAAAACATTCACCTGTTCGTTACCCTAATGAGCAGAAGGCGTGCCAGATTGGTGAAAAAGATCCCAAACATTCACATCTTCCAAACAAAAACGTTCCAGCAAAAAAGGAGAAAAACGTCTGATATCAGACGTATACGCGGATTTCCACTACACATTTTCTGCCACGGCAAAAATCGGAAAACAGGTTGCACACCGTCGTGCCTCCTGCCGCGCTTAACTCTCCAGGGTGTAAAAAAACCGCGACGGATGCAAAATTGCATCCGTCGCGGCCAAGCATCGTCTTTCAATCCTCCGCCAGCAAACCCTTAACGGCTGACCACAGCAGAACCAAAGTAACTCAGCAAAACATCTTGCAAAACAAGCCTCTTACCCCTCACCAGGGACCAAGGCATTAATGCATCAAAAATGCACCAATGCATCAAAACACCCTCGTGACGAACAGCTTAAAAACGCAGCACCTCTCAAAAAAAATCCATTGTTTTCGGCTAGATAGACCTTAGAACTTCACGCATCAGCCGCTTGGCACGGTCCTTGATGAAATGGTGATGAATTTCAGTTGGTTCATTCCCGGCCATGCAGCACACCGGAAACGTTCCCGGACCGGGAAAGAGATAAACAGGGAGAGGTCACCATGCCCGGCGGAGCGTTCAACGACGCAGAAAAACATTTTGACTCCTGCCTGACCCGAAACTGCCGGGTCTGCGTTTTCTGGACGGAAAACGGCTTCTCGTTCCACGCTGTCGGCAAGGTGGTTACACTGTCAGCCAACAACGTTACGGTAGCTTTGAGCAATACACCGCAACCGGCAGGGCTCAGCAGGCAGACAAGACAGGTCACAGTACCGCGCTATTGCGACCAGACTCGCTGGTCGGCCCAGACGTGTGTTACACCTGTCGGCGCTGAGCGCTCTCTATCCGCCATCCGCCAAAGCAGCTTTTCACGCTGAAATTCATCCGCAACAAAACCGTTCACCTGATCGACAAAAGATCTGGCAGGCAATCCGGGGCAGTGCATTGTTGCCCGGTTGTGCCGCCGTACGACCCCAGATCAGCGAGAGATTAATGTTGTTTTATCGTGCACTGCGTACCATGACGTTGTGCACCTCATCCATCACTACAAGGTTAGAACAGGAGCAACAACTATGTTAACGGGTCTTGAACTACCACAAGTCGGCCATCAACGCAGTGCTGCCAGCCAGGAACTGCTGCAACGTAAAAATAATTATGTCGCCAACGGCATTTCCGTTTCCGCCCCCATTATTATTGACGAGGCTAAAGGGGCGGTGATGCGCGATATCGACGGCAACACCTATATTGATCTGTATGGGGGTATCGGCGTCATCAATGCCGGGCACTGTCCTGAAACCGTTGTAAAAAGTATTCAGCAACAAGCAGAGAAACTGCTTCACAGCTGTTTTATGGTCACCATGTACCAGCCCTATATTGACCTCGCGGAAAAACTGGCACGCATTACCCCCGGCGACCATGCCAAAAAAGCCATGTTCGTCAACAGCGGTGCCGAAGCTGTGGAAAATGCCATCAAGATCGCCAAGGCGTACACCAATCGCCCGGCAGTGATTGCGTTTGATGGCGGTTTTCATGGTCGTACGCTGCTGACCATGACACTGACCAGCAAGGTGAAACCCTACAAGTTCGGCTGCGGCCCGTTCGCGCCGGAGGTGTACAAAGCACCGGCGGCTTACTGCTATCGCTGCCCGTACAAGGCAAGCTATCCGGACTGTGGCCTGCATTGCCTTGAACACTTCGAGCGTTTCTTCGTCGCGGAAGTGGCCGCCGAAGATGTCGCGGCCATGATCATTGAACCAATTCAGGGTGAAGGGGGCTTTATCGTTCCGCCAAAAGAGTTTCTCCAGGGCCTCAAGAAAATTTGTGAAGAACACGGCATCGTCTTCATTGCGGATGAGGTGCAAAGCGGCTTTACGCGCACCGGCAAGATGTTTGCCATCGAGCACTTTGATGTGGTGCCCGATCTGATGACCATGGCCAAAGGGATTGCCGCGGGAATGCCCTTGAGCGCCGTGGTCGGCAAAGCGGAAATCATGGATGCCGCAACGCCGGGCCGCATTGGCGGCACGTTTGGCGGCAATCCGGTTTCCTGTGCGGCGGCTCTGGCGACCATTGATCTAATGGAACAAGAAAATTTTTGTGGAAAAGCAGAGCATGCCGGGACCAAACTAAAGAAAGCCCTGATTGAGCTTCAGAAAAAGTACCCTATCATTGGAGATGTTCGCGGACTGGGCTCTATGACCGCTATTGAACTGATCAAAGACCCACAAACGAAAGAACCGAACAAAAAAGCAGCGGCAGACTTAATCCACTATTGTTTTGAGAATGGAATTCTCATCATGGGGGCAGGCATATTTGGAAACGTGATTCGCTTTTTGCCTCCAGTGGTCATCAGTGACGAACAACTTGATAAAGCCATCGAAGTATTAGAAAACGGCTTTGCTACGTTGTGTAAATAGTCTGTTCTCATCGAGCCATAAAAATTGACAAAAGTGGCCCTGACTTCATAAACATTTGCAGGTGGCATCTGACTGGTGCCACCTGCATTGGTTCAATCAGCCGAACACACCGCCCCCCCCTCCTCAACTGAGGACGAATTTTCAGTTTTAGCGATGCACGATTCATTCAACTCTGCAGGGCCAATCCGACGGCCATGAGATCGATGAACAAATCGTCGAGGAAACCAAAATTCGTGACAAGAATTGCCAGGATTCCGCAAACGGCAACCATTAAAACCATTGGCAGAGATCCAGCCCCTTCGAGCACAGCGCCCACCGCACGGGCAACAGTCCCGAAAAAAATTCCTCATGCATCCGCTAAGCAGAAAAAAATGACTCAGAATTCATACAAAAACGAACCGCACCGGACACGAGCACATCAGCATATTTGAAATCGTACATTGCAGGAGCGGCTTCAGCCGCGAAGTCCCCTCATGAAAAGGATCAATGACAGAACACTTCGCGAATAAATTCGCCCCACAAGTGGTCACTCCGATGACAAAATTGAGTGTGCTCGACACGGTTTTACTCAATGCCAGCATTAGCAGCGCGTTCAACACCAACAGCACGGCAGTACGGACAGGCATGGTGATCAACTGGTAAAATCCTCTTTTTCAAAACGAAAACGCCCATGAATCATAAGTTCATGGGCGTTTTCGCGTCATCAACAAATCAAAAAAGAATTTACGTTGTCAAAACAGACAATAAACATAATAATTATTACTACAGACTTTTTTGCAGACAGCCCGAACTCTTGTTCGGTAATCAATCTTATCCTGAAAGCGCCTGTCCTCTATGAAGACACGAGAAAGAATTAAATTGTTCACAGCCATTGGTTTCGCTGTCTGCGTCTTGGCTGTCTACTGTATTTGGGGATATATCCACGAACGAACTCGTCTATTGGCGCGGATCGATGAAAAGCTCTACGCCGCAGCGGTGGCCGTTCCTTTCGTTCTCGAAGACGATTTCCATGATCGCGCCGTTGCTGAACACAGCATCAGTGCTGCTGAGGATGACCGCAACATCGTCAACCTCTCAAAACTCAATGACCGCCTTGGCATAAAGTTTCTTTACACTGTTGTACGTGACCACAATGGCGCCTACCGCCTGACCAGCTCAAGCGCCCTCAAAGAGGAGCTGGAACACGACGACAAAGTGCGCTACTACACGGCCTATCCCGATGTCAGCGTCACCCTCAAACAGAGCTTTGAAGAATCACATATTAATTTCAGTCGCCGCGACGAGCCATATCACGCGTTGTACGTGCCGGTCTTCTCTGACCGCTGGGGCACCTACCGCTCCATTTTTATCCCGATACGCACGCCCTCCGGACACACCTATGTCGTCGGTGCTGACCTCGACATCTCCTACGTCACAGCACAGTTGCGCAGCAACACGCTAAAAACGATATTGAGTTTTGTCATTTTCACCTTGGCGGTCCTGCCAATTATTTATGCCTACATCCAGGCACTGAAGCAGAAAAATCGCGAATACCAACGGGTCCACCAGCTCTATCTCGACCAATCCAAGCGCTCCATCACAGATCCACTCACCCAGCTTTACAACCGATTCAAACTGGACGACGAACTCGAAACCGCATTCAGCCTTTACCAAAGCCACAACCGAACATTTGCGCTGATCATGACCGATCTGGATTATTTCAAAGCCATCAATGACCGCTATGGCCATCAGGTCGGCGACAGCGTACTGCAGAGCATTGCCGCCCTGCTCAAAGAATCTTCGCGATCAGCAGATGTTGTCGGGCGTTGGGGCGGCGAAGAATTTATGATCATCTGCCGGGACGCTGATAGCTACGGAGCCTTTCATTTTGCAGAAAAGCTCAGAACGGAAATTGCCAGCTATGCCCGCACTCACGACTACCCCCTTACGGCGAGTTTCGGCGTCGCGGAACCACAAAAAAAACAATCGCTGTCCCAATTATTGCAGTGTGTTGACGAAGCCCTGTATGCCGCCAAGCGTGCCGGCAGAAACCAGACGGTCAAAGCCACCGATGACCTCCGCGCAACGCCCCTTTTCGACACGGACGAGTAAATCCAAGAGGCAGCAATGTTTCATCTAGCTGCCAAGCCTATTTTGAATTCTTAAAGTTAAAGGCTCAAAAAACTCCGCATATAGCCAATAAGCTATATTTTCATTTTATAGCGTATTGACTATATTTTTGTTTTATAGCTTAATAACTATAAAACATCCAAAACCAAAGGAGGTGGCCATGAGAACCAAAACAACATCCCCGCAAAGCCTTGGTCTCATTTTGCGTGCGGCACGCAAACGCAAAGGCCTCAGCCAAACAAAAGCCGGAAAATCCGTCGGTATCGATCAGCCCACTTTATCCAAAATTGAACGCGGCGAATCCAATGCCCGTCTCGACACGCTGTTTCGACTCTTGGCTGCCTTGGATATGGAACTGATCATCAAACCACGCGAAACCTCCTCAGAAACCGAGGGAGATCGCTGGTAAATGGGTCGCAAACGACACGGATCAGAGCTGTTCATTTTTATGAACGGCGAAAAGGTGGGTCAACTCACCCGCACTGCCGGAGGCAGACTGGAATGCCGCTATGCCGACACCTGGCTGGACAGTGGCGCGGGACGAGGACTCTCCCTGTCCATGCCACTGACCGATCAAGTTTATTCCGGCCAAGTCGTCGAAAATTACTTCGACAACTTGCTTCCCGACAGTCAGCCAATCCGCGACCGCATTCAGAAGCGTTTTAGTGCCCGATCCAATCGCGGCTTTGATCTGTTGTGGCATATCGGCCGCGATTGTATCGGTGCTATCCAGCTCCTCCCGGAAGACCAATCCCCGGATGTGCACCACATCGAAGCGGAACCTCTCACGGGCGCCGACATTGCCCAAATCCTGAAAAACTACGCCACCATGCCGTTGGGCATGCAGCAAGACAAAGATTTTCGCATCTCCATCGCCGGAGCTCAGGAAAAAACCGCACTGCTGAACCACCATGGCCAATGGCACCGTCCATTGGGAGCAACCCCCACCAGCCACCTGGTTAAACTACCCATTGGCCGCATTGACCACAGCGGCATGGACTTAAGCGGCAGCGTTGAAAATGAATGGCTGTGCCTGGCCGTCCTTGCGGCATACGGCCTACCTACCGCCCCCAGTGAAATCATGGATTTTGCAGGCACGAAAGCCCTGACTGTCGAACGCTTTGACCGCCGCTGGTCCACGGACCACTCCTGGCTGATCCGCTTGCCGCAGGAAGATATGTGTCAGGCTCTCAACGTACCGCCGGCCCTGAAATACGAATCCGATGGCGGCCCCGGCATTGAAGCGATCATGACCTTGCTGCTGGGCTCAGCGCGCAGCCTGGAAGACCGCCGCACCTTTATGACCCAGGTGTTTCTCTTCTGGTTGCTCGGCGCTATTGACGGCCACGGTAAAAACTTCAGCATTACCTTGAGACCTGGAGGATCTTTTCACTTAACCCCGGTCTACGATGTGATCTCCGCCTATCCCCTGATCGCCCAAAAACAGCTCAATCAAAAACGGCTGACCATGGCCATGTCGCTCCAGGGGAAAAACCGCCATTATCACTGGGAACAGATGTTTCGCCGCCACTGGCTGGCCACGGCCAAACGGTGTAAATTTCCTGCGGAAGAGATGAACCGCATTATTGATGAGAGCCTTGAGAAGCTGGATGGCGTGATTGAACGAGTTGGCAGCCTATTGCCACAAGGATTTCCCGAGGAGATTGCGGCTTCCATTTTTGAGGGGATGAAAAACGCACGGGATCGGATCGATAGATCCGCTATGATGTAAGCCCATCAGGGGGAAGATGAAGTTGTTAAATTTTCGCCTCCGACGTTGAGAGTTTTGCTCTCGTCCGTAAAACGCCTTTGAACAGGTCGCTTCTATACGGAGGCTGTCCTCGACCCTAAAATTGTCCGATGAACCGCTGGTTGTTTGTACCAGGTATTTTTGATAGCAATCCAGGCTACCACATCAAAGATTAGAAACATTGAAAAGAGCAAGCCGATTTTGTACTTTCCAGCAAGAGTCCCGGTTCATGCAAACTCAAAGCAAAACTTGGCGAACTTTGTCCACACAGATCTCACGATAGACAAGCAAGCTATCCGCGAGCAACGAGGAGATCATTAAAATTGGCCGAAGCACATTTCGGCCAGTGGATCAACAGGAAAACGACATGAAAATAATTATTGCACTATTCATCCTCTATATAATTTATCGAGCAATAAAAAAGTCCCCGTCCAACAAAAAGCCTCCACTTAGAACGGAAGCCACATTCCGCTTCGAAAGCATTGAACCACGCACCAGTGCTAGTGCGCCGAAACAACTGCCCAAGCCCAAGGAACGGACCATTCCAAAAACTGCTAAAACTGCAAAATGGTATCGCTCTGACGAATGTGTCAGCGTACAAGGATACGACCTCTCTGGCGGCCTAATTTATGTCGGTGAAATGTTGCGTGACAGCAGCGGATATGACAATGATGCCTGCCTCATTAATCCAAAGCTCAAAACTGCTCCAGCTGAACCTTGGGAGGATGCTGATGAAATGGGCTACTGGCCAAGATATGAAACGATCTCACCCAAATGTCGTGGAGCTTATCTGAAATGGCTGGCAGATGGCCGATCCGAGCCCGAGGCTTATATAGGTTACGTTTTTCTGTTTTTTTACGGGTTGGAACGGCGTCTATTTGTTGACGGCTCTAAAGGAAACATATCTGCGGAAGAGCGGCTCGACATCGTTCAAGAAGTCATTCGTCTGCGAAAAATTTATGGTAACAACCGTTCATTCCACGGTTACGCGAGCAATTTTCTTGCAATGGAATGGGTTCTTTACGAAAGTGACCAACCTGCCCCTGACTACCTTGACTTTGACGACCGATACTGTTCTGAACCATTTCAAGTCGTTCTAGCCCAATACGTTGCTGACGGCAAAGCCATTCCAGGGGACGTGGCCCTCCGATGGATCATTCTTCATCCTGAATTTGGTTTAAGAACACCCGCACGGCGCTGTGCAAAAGAATTTAGAGCGTTATTCTTGCACCGCTATACACAGCAATTCGGTGACGGGTTAATTATCAACCCCAATAAAACGCTTTTAAAACTTGAGTATCACGCTGCAAGCTCCTCAATCCGAGGAGCTTTGCAACTCAAGATTCCAAAGTTACCCAATCCTTTTATTCTCAAAGCACCGTTGAAAAAGATAGGCATCCTAGTTGAGGAATGCACAACCCAACTGGAACCGTACAGCCGCTTTATCGGACGCAAAAATAATGATCCAAATTCTCTTGCCGCTTTGGCTTTGCTACCGAAAGAGCTTATGCTTCGAGCACCAACGGCTCAAAAAGCGCAATCACTTCTTACCCAAATCAGCTCACATGGTGCAGGGCTGATAGCGACTGAAAGCCTTTACACCGGTTTAGAAGAACGGGTTCCTTTGCAGATCGGCAAGAAGGAGTCGGAAAACTTGGCAACCATGATTGAAGGAATGGGTTTCGGTATTGCCCCTGACATCCGATTCCACAACATAAAACCGACCCTTGACGGCAACGTGGTAATTTTCCCAAAGGGGCATGGTATAGACTTCCGCCCTTCCAGAGAGTTTCGCACGCTGATCACTATTCTTCGGCTTGGTGCCATCGTCAGCCAAATTGACAATGATCTTTCTCCGGCAGAGGAAGCAACACTGCAAACGCTGATAAATGAAAGCCGTGAATTAACCCAGATTGAAAAAGAATCACTGCTGGCGTTTCTTCATTGGTGCCTCAATACCCCTCAAGGGACCGCAGGCATCAAACAGCGACTGGCCGACGTCAGTTCAGTTGAAAAAACGGCAATTAGTCACATCTTGATCTCGGTTGCCTATGCCGATGGCCGAATTGACCCAAGGGAGGTCAAGCAGCTGGAAAAAATTTACACGACGTTGGGTCTGAATAAAGAACAGGTGACGAGTGATCTTCATACGCTGGCCGCTGCGAATGAACCCGTGACCGTCGGGTTGCGGGACAGAGAGCCTAGTTACGCGATTCCTTCTCCCGATATTGAACCGGTTCAAACAAAAGGGTTCAGTTTGAATGAAGAGCTCATCCGTATTCGTACAGAAGAAACCCGCCAAGTTAGAGGAGTTCTGGAAGAAATCTTCGCCGACCAAGTAGACGACCAGGACGATGACAATCTTGCTGTGGATATACCTACAGCTAAAAATCCCTTGGAGAGCTTGGATACCGTCCATCAGAAGTTCTTTCATCGTTTGTTAGAACAAGAAACATGGGAACGACGCGCTATACACGATTTGTGTAAGGAACTCGGTTTAATGGTGAATGGCGCAATGGAGGTGCTTAACGAGTGGGCCTTTGACCATGCAAATGCACCGTTGATCGATGATGGCGAACCGGTGTTTGTCGATGTAGATCTTGCGAAGGAGATAGTTAATGGCTGAAATCAATAAACAACGGCTCCGTCCCAGAGAACGAGATGCCATTATCCAATCCTTGCGCGCCGGGGTAACTCCCCGTACAGGATTACAGCATATCCAAGTCGGCAGAGCCAATGAAGTCAAGGCTTTGCTTCAAGATATTGAGCGAATCTCTGATGGGGGCTCTGCGATTCGATTCGTCATAGGTGAATTCGGCTCAGGAAAAAGTTTTTTCCTGCAACTGATCCGTACAGTCGCACTTGAGAAAGGCCTGGTAACCATCCATGCAGACCTGTCTCCCGACAGAAGACTTCATGCCACTGGAGGGCAAGCACGGAACCTGTATGCTGAACTCCTTCACAACCTCTCCACCCGAACCAAACCAGACGGGAATGCGCTGACCAGCGTGGTCGAGCGTTTTATTAGTGAAGCAAGAAAACAAGCCGATGTAGCACAAAAATCTGTATCGGAAATTATCGAGGAACAACTGGCTCATTTGTCAGAACTTGTCGGCGGCTATGATTTCGCCAAAGTTATCGGCGCGTATTGGGAAGGCCATGAAAAGGATAACGACCAGCTCAAAGCTGACGCTGTACGTTGGTTGCGAGGGGAAATCACAACAAAGACCGATGCCCGCAGTACATTAGGTGTGCGCACCATAGTCGATGACGCCAGTGTTTATGACCACCTTAAACTTCTGAGCTTATTCGTCCGTCAAGCCGGTTATAACGGACTCCTCGTCAACCTTGACGAAATGGTCAACCTGTATAAACTTTCCAGTCAAAAAGCCAGAATCTCCAATTATGAACAGATTTTGCGAATCCTCAATGACTGCTTACAAGGCAGTGCGGAGCACATTGGTTTTATTTTTGGGGGAACGCCTGATTTTCTTTTAGACCCCAGAAAAGGTCTTTATAGCTACGAAGCTTTGCATTCGCGTCTGGCAGAAAATTCGTTTGCCCGCAGTGCGGGTGTTATTGATTATTCTTCGCCGACGTTACACCTCGCCAACCTGGCCCCGGAAGAATTGCTTATCCTTCTACAAAACCTTCGGCGTGTTTATGCTTCTGGAGATGAAAGCAAGTATCTACTTCCGGATAGTGCCCTGACTGATTTTTTAGCCCATTGCGCAAAGCGAATCGGCAATGCTTATTTCCAGACCCCGCGCAACACAATCAAAGCTTTTGTCGACCTATTGGCCATCCTTGAGCAAAACCCAAATCTCCACTGGGAGCAGCTGATTGAACAGGTTCCTCTGGAGGAAGAAATCAATACGGACATGCCTGAAATCGGGCAAGTTCACGACGACGAATTAGCCACATTCCAGCTTTGAGGCTCTGAATGAGCGCATCTGTTGGGTATAATTTACTCCATAAAAATGTCCAGCGTTGGATCTGGAAGCAGAACTGGACTGAGCTCAGAGACATTCAAGAACGGGCAGTCGTGCCTATTTTGAATGCGGATTGTGATGTCATCATCAGTGCGGCGACGGCCGCGGGGAAAACAGAGGCGGCTTTTCTTCCGGCATGTTCCCGTATCGCTGAAACCAAGGCTGACGGCGTTGGCATTCTCTATATCAGCCCACTCAAGGCGCTAATAAACGATCAACTTCGCCGTCTAAACAGCCTCGCTGAAATCCTCGAACTTACGGTTACACCCTGGCATGGGGATGTGCTTCGTTCGGTTAAAGATAAACAAAGGAAAAATCCCGACGGCATTATTCTGATTACACCAGAATCACTTGAATCGCTTTTCCTGAATCAGGCGGCTTGGTGCAACCGCGCATTTTCATCTCTAAGCCACATCATTATTGATGAGTTTCACGCCTTTATCGGTACGGAGCGTGGATGTCAACTTCAGTCTCTGTTACATCGGCTTGAGTTCATGTTGGGGCGAACCGTTCCCAGAATCGCCCTTAGCGCCACGCTCGGCGACATGAACCAAGTCGCTAAATTCTTGCGGGTCTCCCCCCAATTCCCCTGCGAAATCATTGAATCAAATACATCTCATTCGAATTTAAAAATTCAGTTAAGAGGTTACCTGGACAGCGAAGGTAATAATGCTGAATCAGTGACGGCATTGGATGAAATCATCGAGGATCTCTACAAAATCCTACGCGGGAAGTCTCACTTAATTTTCGCCAATAGCCGTGGCCGCACGGAAGAGATCGCGACGTCTTTGGCTGACCTTTGCGAAAAGGATGGCGTGCCCAACGAATTTTTCCCACACCATGGGAGTCTTTCCAAAGAATTCCGGGAAGGTCTCGAAGCAAGACTACAGAAAGAAAATTTACCAACCTCTGCGGTTTGCACCATGACATTGGAGTTGGGGATTGATATCGGCAGTGTTGATTCAATCGCCCAAGTCACGGCACCTCATTCAGTGGCAAGTTTACGTCAACGCCTTGGCCGGTCGGGCCGCCGTGGAGATGCTGCCGTTTTGCGGCTTTTTATTGCCGAGAATGAACTTACGGATAAAAGTCACCTATTAGATCGGCTTCGTATGGAAACCGTCCAATGCATTGCGATGGTCAATCTGTTGCTCAATAAATGGTGCGAACCGCCTCCAGCCAATCAATATCATCTGTCCACCCTTGTTCAGCAAACGTTATCGGTTGTTGGTCAATATGGCGGCGTACGTGCGAACCAGTTGTGGTCTTTATTGTGCGAAACGGGACCATTCCGTTTGGTCGACCAAAATTGTTACATCCGATTATTACGCTCACTGGGCGAGCATGACCTAATAACCCAAATGCGGGACGGACAACTCGTTTTAGGAGAAAAGGGAGAACAGTTCGTCGAAAATTTTCATTTTTATACGGCCTTCAACACGCCGGAGGAATACCGTCTGGAATGTGAATCGCGGGTGCTGGGCACCGTCCCTATTGATAAGCCGCTAACAGTTGGGCAACTGATCATATTTGCGGGCAAGCGGTGGGAAGTGCTGAACATCAACGCCGAAAAGAAGGTAATTCTTTTAAAAAAAGCATCCGGTGGACGCCCCCCTCAATTTGGCGGGAACGGGCTAGAGGTCCACGAGATTGTAAGGCAAGAAATGCGTCGGGTGTACAGCAATAAATCAATCCCTGTTTATTTGGACAAAAAGGCCAAGGAAGCACTGGCTGAGGGAATCGAGTGTTTCCATGCCCTTGAATTGGAGAGGACATGTCTTGTGCAAATGGGCAGTACGCTACACGTCTTACCCTGGTGTGGTGATCAAATTACGATCACGCTCACCATCCTGCTACGCCACGCTGGGCTGGCTGCGGATTGCTTTGGTGGGGTGATTGACATAAGAAATTGCACTCTGGATACCTTTTACACATCAGTCGATTCAATCCTGAGCTGTGTACAACAGCCAACATCAGAGGAGATGGGAAGTTACGTTCCAGATACGATTGTTGAGAAGCACGATGCACTTCTAGCAAAGGAGCTCCGCGAACAGGCCTATGGAAGAAAATATTTCGATGTTGAGGGTGCTTTGGAATTTCTGTCAGAAATAGCACAGTAAAAAAGGGAAACAGCTTTAGTCCCCACCAGAAGGACATTCCCTTCTCGCATGGTAAGCTGTGAGAAACCACTTTCCCGGAGGAACCTCATGAAACATAAATCCACTTTAGCCCTTCTCACCCTCACCGGCATGGTGTGGGGCTGCGCCGGAACCCCGCCGGACGATCTGGGCATTCACAATGGTCAACTTCGCTCCTGCCCTTCCTCGCCCAACTGTGTCAACAGCCAGAGTCCGGATGCGGACGAAACGCATGCCATTGCCCCGCTGGGATACACAGGTTCACAACCCCAGGCATGTAATACGCTACTTTCCATTCTGAAAGAATGGCCGCGCACGACCCTGATCGAACAACGTGACGATTACATCCGTTGCGAGTTTGCCAGTGCGGTGATGGGCTTTGTCGATGATGTGGAGTTTTATTTTTCCGCACCGGGACGGATTGATGTGCGCTCGGCGTCGCGGTTGGGGCACAGCGATCTGGGGGTGAATCGCAAGCGCATTGAGGCTATTCGGGCGAAATTCGCCGCCGCATTGCCATAAATTAGTGATTTTAGCGCCCTGTGCCGACAAAAATGTGATTGCGAAGAGTTCCTTTGAACTCCAGCTATGTTCACTTTTTATATCTGTACACGATCTCATGGAGAGTTTACACTCACGGGCAAATATCATGGCAACGCCCTATTTTCACCTGTGAGCCTTTTTATTATGAGCCAACCGACTTCGCGTGAAAAAAAACTGATTCAGGCGGTCATTGACATTCTCCACAAACGCCCCGGAATGGATGCCGAGTTTATTACGGACGATGCTCCGCCACCGTTCAGCGGTTCACTGCGTCTATTCGGCGACTGGGGCAGCATCACGCGCCCGGTACGTCTGGCCTGGCGCATCACGCCGCAGCAGGGGCAACTGCTGACCTTTCAGCTCGAAACGCTGAAACAACATCAACCGCTCCTGCTGGCTGACTATATTCCGGAAAGCCTGTCGAGTCAGTTACAGCACCACCATATTGATTTTCTTGATACCATCGGCAACGGCTCGATCTGCGCACCACCGCTGTTTTATGAGGTGAGCGGCCGACGCAAAAAAAGCCCCAAGCTTCCGCCCAACCGCAGTCAGCAGAGCACCGGCGCCAAAATTCTTTTTCAACTGCTGCGCGACCCACAATTGTGTCAGAAGTCTTATCGGATCATCGCTGAACGGGCGAGTGTCGCCCTGGGCGCTGTCGGCCCGGTGATCAATGAACTTAAAGCGAAAAACCTGCTCATTAATACGGTGGACAAAAAAACCGTGATCAGCAACTTGACCGCGTTACGCCAATTGTGGGAAACCGCCTACACCAGCCGTCTGCGTCCGAAACTGGAGGTGGATCGCTGCAACCTGAGTGCCCCGTGGAAACTGGACAGCCTGCCGTTGCTGATTCGCGAGCAACACCTGGAAGATCATGTGCTGATCGGTGGCGAACTGGCGGCTTCTTTCTATTGTGAAAACGTCAATCCACGCGGCTGCACCCTGCATCTCCCTGCACGCACGGCCCTCAAGCAGATGTTGCAATTACGTTTGACGCCGTGTGAAGATGGCCCAATTACCGTGGTGCGTCAGTTTGCTGACAATCTGGCTTTTGAACATCGGTCGCCGGAGAGCTTGCAACTGGCAGACCCGCGCCTGGTACGCTGTGAACTTCTACTCAATGAACAGCATGACATGGCGCACATTGCTGAAGCCATCGAAAGTCTGTATCTTCTTGACGCGGAGCATTCTGACGAACCAGCCTCTTCTTAAAACTAGGACAATAAAACCACCATGAAACGTATAATCCTCTTTTTCTCCTCCAACGCTGGCCTGGGGTATGCCCCGGTGGCATCGGGCACTTTCGGCACGCTGATGGGCATCCCCCTGTACTGGTTGCTGGCGCGCCTGGAACAACAGGAGTTTGTTCTGGCCTGGGTGTTTATTTTACTGCTTTCGTTCTGGAGTGCCCATCGCGCCGGCGAAATTTACGGCGTCGTTGATGATGGACGCATTGTCATCGACGAGTTGATCGGTTATTTGACTGCCATTGCCTTTGTGCCGTTCAGCTGGACGACTGCGATTGTCGCTTTTTTGCTGTTTCGGTTGTTTGACATCGTCAAGCTATGGCCGGCCAACTGGTTTGATCGCAAGGTTAAAAATGGTGTGGGAGTGGTGCTTGACGATGTGGTGGCAGGTCTTTATGCCTGGCTGAGCCTCTATGCTCTGATGAGCTTTTTCCCCGATTTCTTTTTACTGTTTTGATGGGATCAGATGATGAAAATTGCCGTGGTGACCATTGGAGATGAACTGCTCAACGGCGAGGTGGTGGACACCAACACGGCTGAGATTGCCCGCGCCCTGCGCTGTGAAGGGTATGTGATTGATCAGGCGGTCACGTTGCCCGACCAACCGCAATTAATTGCCGTTACCTTACAGCAACTCAACAAACAGAACGTGGTTGCCCTGGTCAGCGGTGGCCTCGGACCGACCCGCGATGATGTCACGGCACGTGCGGCGGCCCAGGCGTTTCATCTCACTCTGGCTCTCAACGACTTGGCCCTGCGCCAGATTGAAGCTTTTTTCAAAAAATCGGGCCGTGCGTTTCCCCCCGGCAACGAAAAACAGGCGCTGATTCCTCATAAGGCACAGGTGATGGAAAATCGTTGCGGCACGGCACCGGGATTCATCGTCACCCACAACAACCGCCCGGCGTTTTTCATGCCCGGCGTGCCGCATGAAATGATGGCCATGCTTCAGCAGCAAGTGATTCCGGCGTTGCGCCGTCTGGTCACCCCGACCCTGTTCTGCGGTGAGCGGGTTTTAAAAGTCTTTGGCTTGCCGGAAAACGATATTGAACGCCAACTGCTGGCCAACGTGTTCCCGGAATCGGTGGCCCTGTCCTTCCGTCTCGAATATCCACTGGTGTTGGTCAAACTCAACACCAGTGGCAAGCAAGAAAGCGACCTGGACGAGGCGGAACAGATTGTCCGCAACCGGCTCAAACATCATGTGGTCGCCAGTGGGGAGCAGACGTTGCCCGAAGTGGTCCATCAGCTGCTGTGCGATGCCGATGTCACGTTGTCGCTGGCCGAATCCTGCACCGGCGGGCTGATCGCCAAACTGCTCACCGACCTGCCGGGCAGCTCGGCCTACCTGGAACGGGGTGCAGTCACCTACGCCAACTCGGCTAAACACGACTGGCTGGGAATTTCCAACGAATTGCTGTTGGAAAAAGGCGCGGTCAGCAGCGAATGCGCGCGTGGCATGGTTACGGGCATTCGCCAACGCGCCCGCACTGATTACGCTATCGCCGTCACCGGTATTGCCGGTCCCGGCGGTGGCACTCTGGAAAAGCCCTGCGGCACGGTGTTTATTGCCTTGGCCACACCACAGCATACGGAGGTGCGCGAATGCCATTTCAGCGGTGACCGTCACCAGGTGCGCACCAAAACCGCTTATACGGCTCTCGATTGGTTGCGCCGCACGCTCAGTCCGCCAGAATAACAGCGGCACATAAGGCAAAACGCGACCAAGAAACGGTTGAAAACTGAGCCTTTTCTATGCTATCCGTAAAAATTCAGATTTGTACGTAAACCTTCCGGTTTTCCCCGGCTTTCTAACAGGGCAGACCGTTTCCCGTCACTTTCCCACAGGAGAACGCATTACCATGGCGACTGACAACCGTAAGCAAGCCATTGATCTGGCTATGGGCCAGATCGAGAAACAATTCGGCAAAGGCAGTATCATGCGACTGGGGGGAGACAACGTCATGCGCGACATCTCCACCATCTCTACGGGGTCCATCGGCCTGGATATCGCATTGGGGATCGGCGGCGTGCCACGCGGCCGCATCATCGAGGTCTACGGCCCGGAATCTTCCGGTAAAACCACCCTGGCGCTGCACATTGTCGCCGAAGCGCAAAAAAAAGGCGGTATTGCCGCGTTTGTCGACGCCGAACACGCCCTCGACATCACTTACGCTCGCAAACTGGGCGTTAATGCCGACGACCTGCTGGTGTCGCAACCTGACACCGGCGAACAGGCGTTGGAGATCGTCGAGGTGTTGGTGCGCAGCGGTGCTATTGACGTGCTGGTTGTTGACTCGGTTGCCGCCCTGGTCCCCCGCGCCGAGATCGAAGGTGAAATGGGCGACTCCCACATGGGGCTGCAGGCGCGCCTCATGTCACAAGCGTTGCGCAAACTGACCGCCACCATCAGTAAATCCAACTGCTGTGTGATCTTCATCAATCAGATCCGCATGAAGATCGGCGTCATGTTCGGTAACCCCGAAACCACCACCGGCGGTAACGCGCTGAAATTCTACTCCTCGGTGCGTATGGACATCCGTAAGATTGCCACCCTCAAGCAGGGCCAGGATGTGATCGGCAGCCGCACCCGCGTTAAAGTGGTGAAAAACAAAACTGCCCCACCGTTTAAAGAAGCCGAATTTGACATCATGTACGGTGAAGGGATCTCAAAAGTGGGTGAACTGGTTGATTTGGGCGTAGCAAATGATATCGTCAACAAGAGCGGTGCCTGGTTCTCCTACGGTGACGAGCGCATTGGCCAGGGCCGCGAAAACTCCAAACAGTATCTCAAGGACAATGCGGAAGTGGCCAACGACATTGAGCAGCAGATTCTTGAACTGTATGGCCTGTCCAGTATCGACGAACCCGCTGCGGAGGAGTAGTCTATGGAGCTGAACGACATTCTCGGCATGGCCATTAAAGCCAATGCCTCGGACGTTCATATCAAAGCCGGCCTGCCACCGGTCTACCGGATTGACGGTCAGTTGCGCCCGCTACCCAAGGCACCGAGGCTGTCGCCGGAAGATATCCGTAAAATGGCCTATGCCATGATGAGCGAGCTCCAACGCAAAAAATTTGAAGACAGCCATGAAGTGGACTTGTCCTACGGCGTTAAAGGTATGGGCCGCTTCCGTGTCAACATGTTTACCCAGCGTGGTTCGATTTCCATGGTTCTGAGAACGATTCCTGTTAATGTCCAGACAATCGAAGAACTGATGCTGCCGCCGGTCATCAAAAAACTGACCAACGAAGCCCGTGGTCTGATTCTGGTCACCGGTACCACCGGTTCCGGTAAATCAACCACCCTGGCCAGCATGATCGATGCCATTAACGCCAACCACACGGCTCATATTATCACCATTGAGGACCCCATCGAGTTCCTCCATCGCGATAAGAAAAGCATCATCAACCAACGCGAGGTCGGGGTGGATACCGACACCTTTGCCAATGCCCTCAAATCCGCTCTGCGCCAGGATCCTGACGTCATCCTCGTCGGTGAGATGCGTGACTATGAAACCATCGAAACCGCGCTCACAGCGGCTGAAACAGGTCACTTGGTTTTGTCAACCCTGCACACGGTTGACGCTCAGGAGAGTATCAACCGGATTGTCGGTGCCTTTCCACCGTATCAACAACGCCAGATCCGCCTGCAACTGTCCGCTATTCTTAAAGGCGTTATCTCCCAGCGCCTGGTACCTCGCGCCGACGGCAAAGGCCGGGTCCCGGCCGTCGAGGTCATGGTATCGACAGCCCGCGTACGGGAGCTGATCGACGACAAGGAAAAAACCAAGCTGCTGCGCGACACCATTCAGCAAGGGGTTGACTCCTACGGCATGCAGACCTTTGACCAGTCGCTGATGAGCCTGATGCATAAAAAGCTCATCTCCTTTGAGGAAGCATTGCGCCAAAGCTCCAACCCGGACGACTTCAAACTCAAAGTCTCCGGTATCTCTTCAACCTCCGACCTGTCCTGGGATCAATTTAATGGCGAGAACGAGGAAGAGGGAGAAAACAACAACTCGTGACCGCGCCCAACGCCTATGCCTTGTGTCTGCGCTGGTTAACCCGCCGTGCCCGCTGTGAAACAGACCTGCGCCGCCGCCTGCAGCAACGCGGCTGTGCGGATGACGATATCGAACAGGCATTGCAACGCTGCCGCGAACTCGGCTATATTAACGATCCCCGATTTGCCGTGGAACGCGCCACACAACTGATGCGTCAGGGGCGCGCTGTCGGCCCACGGCTACTGATGGAGCTGAAAAAAGAGGGGTTGCCGGAAACACTGGCGGCAGAAGCCGTCCAACATTGCCATGAGCACTACGACCAATTGGAACTGCTGACGGATCTGGTGGAACGGCGCTACGCCAAGCTCGACTTCACGGCGCTGGAAGACCGCGACAAACGACGCATCATCAATTACTTGCAACGCCGGGGATTTCCCCTTGCCATGATATTGGACCATCTCAAAGAGAAAGAAAGGCAGATCGACTGACATGCTAACCGCCAACGAAATTCGCGCCCGCTTTATCCAGTATTTTGAAAAGCACGGGCACCGTGCCGTCCCCTCGTCCTCTCTGATTCCTCACAACGACCCGACCCTGCTGTTTACCAATGCCGGGATGAACCAGTTCAAGGACCTGTTCCTCGGCGCGGAAACCCGCGACTACAAACGCGCTACCTCGGCGCAGAAATGCGTCCGTGCCGGCGGCAAACACAACGATCTGGAAAATGTCGGTCGCACAGCCCGCCACCACACCTTCTTTGAGATGCTCGGCAATTTCTCGTTTGGCGATTATTTCAAGCAGGACGCCATCCGCTTTGGCTGGGAATTTCTCACCAAAGAGATGAAACTTCCCGTCGAGGATTTGTGGGTGTCGGTGTTCGAAGATGACGATGAAGCCTTCAATATCTGGCGCGACGAAATCGGCGTGCGTGAAGAACGTATCCTGCGCCTGGGTGAAAAAGACAACTTCTGGGCCATGGGCGACACCGGCCCCTGCGGCCCCTGCAGCGAAATCCACATCGACCAAGGGGAAGAGATGACCTGTGGACCCGACTGTGCCCTCGGCGTGTGCGACTGTGACCGCTTCCTCGAACTGTGGAATCTGGTGTTCATGCAGTACGAACGCAGTGCCGACGGCACCCTGAGTCCGTTGCCCAAACCGTCTATCGATACCGGCATGGGTCTGGAGCGGATCACCGCCGTGGTCCAGGGCGTCAAAAGCAACTACGACACCGACTCACTGCGCGCCATCATTGCCCACATTGAGCAACTGGCTGGAAAAACCTATGGTGACAACGAGGACGCTGATGTCTCCATGCGTGTCATCGCCGACCACAGTCGCGCCACCGCCTTCTTAATCGCTGACGGCGTGCTACCCAGCAACGAAGGCCGCGGCTATGTGTTGCGCCGCATCATGCGTCGCGCTGCACGTCACGCTAAGATGCTCGGTTTCGACGAACCGGTGCTGTTTAAAACCGCCACGTTCGTCATGGAATCGATGAAAGACGCCTACCCCGAACTGGAAGAGCGTCTCGACTATGTCGCCAAAGTGGTCAAAAACGAAGAGGAACGCTTCATCCAGACCCTCGGCAACGGCCTGCGCATCCTCAATGAGGAGATCGACACTCTCAAGGCCAAAGGGCAAACCGTTATTCCCGGTGACACCGTGTTCCGGCTTTACGACACCTTCGGCTTCCCGGTCGATCTGACCGCCGATATCGTTGAAGGTCAGAACTTCACCCTCGACGAAGCCGGTTTTGAAACCTGCATGGAACAGCAGCGTCAGAAGGCTCGCGAAAACTGGAAGGGTTCCGGCGAAGAAGGAATCGGTGCGGTGTACAAACAACTGGCTGAACAGGGCATGAGTTGTGAGTTTACCGGCTATGACAAATGTGATGATTTCGGTACGGTGCTGGCGTTGCTCAAAGACGGCCAGCAGGTGGAATCGGTTTCAGCCGGTGAAACCGTTGAGATCATCACTTCGATCACCCCGTTTTACGGCGAATCCGGTGGTCAGAGCGGCGACAGCGGCACCCTGACCGCTGAAGGGGGCAAAGCCACCATCAGCGAAACACTCAAGCCGTTGCCGAATCTGCACGTGCATGTTGCCACCATGGATGAAGGCACCCTGAAGGTCGGCCAGGCCGCTGAACTGCATGTCGATGTGGAACAACGTACCGCCTGCGCCCTCAACCACAGCGCCACCCATATTCTCCAGGCGGTACTCTGCGAGGTGCTCGGCGACCACGTTAAGCAGGCCGGTTCCCAAGTCACTCCGGATCGGTTGCGTTTCGACTTTATCCACTTCTCCGCCATGACACCTGAGGAGATTCAGCAGGTCGAGGAGAAGGTCAACCAGCGCATCCGTGAAAACGCCGGTGTCATGACCGACGTGATGAATACCGATGACGCGGTTAAAGCCGGGGCCACCGCCCTGTTCGGTGAAAAATACGGAGACAGCGTGCGCGTCGTGCGCATGGGCGACTTCAGCATGGAACTGTGCGGCGGTACCCATGTCGGTGCCACCGGCAACATCGGCCTGTTTAAAATCGTTCAGGAAGCGGGTATTGCTGCCGGGGTGCGTCGTATTGAAGCCGTCACCGGCTCAGGTGCTCTGAGTACCGTGCGCGAACAGGAACAGATGATCGGTGATCTGGCTGCGTTGGTTAAGAGCGATCCCAGCCAACTCGCCACGCGCCTGAAGAAACTGATGGAACATCAGAAAGAACTGGAACGTCAGGTGTCCACCCTGGAAGACCGCCTCAGCGCGGATCGTGCCGGCAGCCTGATGGATCAAGTGCAAACGATCAACGACGTCAAATTGCTCGCCGTGCGCATCGACAACCTCGATGGCAAGCAACTGCGTGAGCAGGCCGACAAATTGCGGGATCAACTGCAATCCGGAGTGATCGTTCTCGGTGGCGTCAACGACGGCAAGGTGGCCCTGCTGGTCAGTGTCACCAAGGACCTTACCGACAAACTCAAAGCGGGCAATCTGATCAAGCCGCTGGCTGAGATGGTCGGTGGTCGCGGTGGCGGGCGTCCCGACATGGCCCAGGCCGGAGGATCACAACCGGAGCAACTCAACAACGCTTTGGAAGCCGCTGCCGGGATTCTCGGCGAAGCCCTTTAACCTTTATGGAGTAAAACATGGCGGCAACCATCATCCGCACAGCAGAACAGGACGAATACGATCTCGCTGATCATCCGTTGTTCTTCGTTCGTGACGTGGTGACGAAAGAGCACACACCGCATTTGTCACTGCACCGCGGTCGGATTGAACCCGGCGGGGAGATCACCCCGCACCGGCAGGAGCACACCGAAACCATCTACATTCTGTCGGGAGAGGTCGAGTGCACCTTGGATGACGAAAAATGCGAGCTTGGCACCGGCACCTGTCTGGTCATCGAAGCCGCGACCATGCGTGGCTTAAAAAACATCGGTGATCAACCGGTAGAACTGCTGGTGGTTTTCACCCCGCCCCTGACCTGATGCCAGTGAGCACAACAGGTTTACAGATAGAGAAACAGCCTCCCTCCCAGTAGTGGCGGCTGTTTTTTCTTTTTGCCTCATCAGGGGAGCAAATGGTATAAGTGAAATCTTTCCCTGGTGACAACAAAACGCCTGACTTTGGGCGGTTAGCACACGGTTTATTTCAGTGAGATAAACGGGTGCAGATAGGATAACAACATGTTTCGAGGAACCACCATCGTCTGTGTTCGCCGGGATGACCAGGTGACCTTGGCCGGAGACGGTCAGGTGACGCTGGGGCATACCGTCATGAAACACGGCGCCTGCAAGATCAGACGCATGCACAACGATCAGATTATCGCCGGTTTTGCCGGCAGCACAGCGGATGCATTCACCCTGTTTGAAAAGTTCGAGGCCAAGCTGCAGGAGTTTCGCGGCCAACTGGCCCGCGCGGCCGTAGCCCTGGCCAAAGACTGGCGCAACGATCGGGTGTTACGCCGCCTTGAAGCGTTATTGCTCGTCGCCGATCGCGACCAGACTCTGGTTATCTCCGGGGTTGGCGATGTTATTGAGAGCGACGACGGCGTTGCCGCCATCGGCTCCGGTGGTCCATATGCCCAGGCGGCAGCACGCGCCTTGTTGCGCAACACCGACATGACGCCGGAGCAGATCGCCGAGCAGGCACTGACCATTGCGGCAGAGATTTGCATTTACACCAACGACAACATCAGTATGGAAACATTGTCATGACCAATTTTACCCCGCGGGAGATTGTCTCGGAGCTGGATCGTTACATCATCGGCCAGCGCGGCGCCAAGCGCGCCGTGGCTGTCGCCCTGCGCAACCGCTGGCGACGTCAACAGGTCCCAGCGGAGTTGCGCGACGAGATCTCGCCAAAAAATATCATTATGATCGGTGCCACCGGCGTCGGTAAAACCGAAATTGCCCGGCGACTGGCCAAACTGGCCCAGGCACCATTTATCAAAGTCGAAGCCAGCAAATTTACCGAAGTCGGCTATGTTGGCCGCGATGTCGAAAGCATGGTGCGCGACCTGGTGGAACTGGCCATTATCATGGTGCGCGAACAGGAAGCCAAGAAGGTCCGCCTCAAGGCTGAGGAACGCGCTGAAGAGAAGCTGCTTGACCTGCTGCTGCCCGGAGAGCGTAAAAACCTCGACAGCGAAGACGACAGCAGCAGCTCCACCCGCGACAAGCTGCGCCGCCTGTTGCGCATGGGTGAGCTGGATAACCGTTTCGTCGAACTGGAAACCGAGGAGAGCACCATTCCGGCCATGGAGGTGTTAACGCCGCCGGGAGCTGAAGATATGGGCCTGAACATCAAGGAGATGTTCGGCAACATGTTTCCGAAGAAAACCAAGCGCCGCCGCATTGCCGTCAGTGAAGCACGCCAAATTCTCATTGATCAGGAAGCGGAAAAACTGGTTGATATGGACAACGTCCAACAACAAGCCCGTGAACTCACCGAGCAAAGTGGTATCATCTTTATTGATGAAATTGACAAAGTGGCAAGCAAGGACGGTGGTCAGGGACCGGAAGTGTCCCGCGAGGGTGTTCAACGCGACATTCTGCCCATCGTTGAAGGCAGCACAGTGAACACCAAGTACGGTGCGGTAAAAACCGACCACATTCTGTTCGTGGCCGCCGGAGCATTTCATGTGGCCAAGCCGTCGGACCTGATCCCGGAGCTGCAGGGGCGCTTTCCGATCCGCGTTGAGCTGGACAACCTGGGTGAGGAAGAGTTTGTTCGCATCCTCACCGAGCCAAAAAATTCGCTGGTCAACCAGTATCAGGCCCTGATGTCGACAGAAAATATCACCCTGAATTTTACCAGCGAGGCAATTCACGAAATTGCCCGCACGGCCGCCCAAGTCAACGAACAGACAGAAAATATCGGTGCACGTCGTTTACACACCATCATGGAGAAACTGCTCGAAGAGCTCTCTTTTGACGCTCCGGAAATGAACGAGAAAACCCTGACCATTGACGTGGCTCAGGTCCGGGAAAGTCTTGGTGATATCGTTGGCGACGAAGATTTGTCCCGCTTTATTCTCTAGCGGTTGAAAGGGATTCAAGCATGCAGGAAATTATCAATAAAGCCAAAGTGCTGGTCGAGGCATTGCCGTATATCCAGCGCTTCAACAATAAAACCATTGTCATCAAGTACGGCGGCAATGCCATGGTCGAAGAGCACCTTAAAGAGAGCTTTGCCAACGACATCATCCTGCTCAAACTGATCGGCCTTAATCCGGTCATCGTCCACGGTGGTGGACCACAAATCGGCAAAGTGCTTAAGGAAATGGGCCGTGAAACGGACTTTGTCCAGGGCATGCGCGTCACTGACCACGAAACCATGAATGTTGTCGAAATGGTGCTCGGCGGCAAGGTAAACAAAGAGATTGTCGGCAACATCAATCACTTCGGCGGCAAAGCCGTCGGTCTATCCGGCAAAGATGGCAACCTGATCACCGCTCGCAAGCTGGAGATGAAACGCATCAATCCAGACACTCTGACTCCGGAAATCATCGATGTCGGCATGGTCGGCGAAGTGGCGTCCATCAATCCGGCGGTCCTCACCGCCCTTGAGGAGAGCAGCTTTATCCCGGTCATTGCTCCGGTGGGTGTTGGTGTCAACGGTGAAACCTATAATATCAACGCCGATCTGGTTGCCGGTCGAGTGGCTGGGGCCCTGCATGCCGAGAAGCTGATTCTGCTTACCGACATTGAAGGGGTCAAAAACAAACAGGGCGAGCTGATTTCAACCATTGACATTGATGAAGTTCCCGGCTTAATAAACGATGGCACCATTGGCGGTGGCATGATTCCCAAAGTCAATTGCTGTGTCGACGCGGTGATGGAAGGGGTGAAAAAAGCCCACATTATCGATGGCCGCATGGAACATGCCTGTCTGCTGGAAATCTTTACCGACCAAGGGATCGGCACCGCTGTAGCGAGGTTTAAACGATGAGCACATCACAAGATTGGATCACCCGCGGTGATCAGCATATTACAACCACGTACGGCCGCTACCCACTGGTTGCGGTGAAAGGCGAAGGCTGCTGGCTGTGGGATGCCGACGGCAACAAATATCTCGATTTTCTCGCCGGTGTCGCGGTCAACAACCTGGGCCATTGTCACCCCAAAGTGGTTGAGGCCCTGCAGCGGCAGGCGGCAACGTTGATCCACTGCTCGAATTACTACCATATTCCAAGCCAGATTGAGCTGGCGGAGATTCTCTCCGAGCACTCTTTCGGCGACCGGGTGTTCTTCTGCAACTCCGGGGCTGAAGCCAACGAAGCGGCCATGAAACTGGTGCGTAAGTACAGCGCTGAAAAGCACGGTGAAAACCGCTTTGAAGTGATCACCGCGCTGGCCTCGTTCCACGGCCGCACCATCGGCACCATCAGTGCCACCGGCCAGGACGCCGTACGCAAAGGGTTCACTCCGGTGGTTCCCGGTTTCAAATATGTGCCGTTCGGCGATATCGACGCCATGCGTAGCGCCATCAGCCCCAATACCTGTGCGGTCATGCTGGAACCGGTTCAGGGTGAAGGCGGCGTCAATGTCCCACCTGAAGGCTACCTCAAGGCGGTGCGTCAACTGTGCGATGAGCAGGATCTGCTGCTGGTCTTTGACGAGGTTCAGGTCGGCTGCGGTCGTACCGGAACCCTGTTCGCCTATCAACACGACGAGATCGCTCCGGACATTATGACTCTGGCCAAAGCTCTGGCCGGCGGTCCGCCCATCGGTGCCATGGTCGCCAAAGAGGAAGTCGCGGCAACCTTTGGACCCGGCACCCACGGCTCCACGTTTGGCGGCAACCCGCTGATGACCAGCACTGCCGTCGCCGCTATGCGCTGTTTGCTTGATGACGGCGTGCTCGACAATTGCGTGGCCATGGGCAATTATCTGCACAAACAGCTCGAAACATTGAGCAGCCGCTTTTCCTTCGCCGGAGCTGTTCGTGGTCGTGGGCTGATTCTCGGTCTGCAACTGGAGATTCCCGGTGCGGACATTGTCAAACAAGCCATGGCCAAAGGGCTGTTGATCAACTGCACCGCCGGCAGCGTGTTACGTTTCGTGCCGCCATTGATCGTCAGCCGCGAAGAGATCGACCAGGCCATGACCATCCTTACCGAGGTATTGAGCGAGGTGGAGAAAAACGGATAACAACGTTACCGCATGACTTTTGAGCTAGTGAGGAGTCAATGAAACCATCCAGAGAAGCCATCATCGGAACGATTATCATCCTTTCGCTGGTGATTGCCGCCCTGATTTGGAATCATTTTACACCAAGTCGCGGCAAGTATCATGCACCGTATAAATATTACGAGGGAGATCGTCCCAACTATAACCGCTAAGCGGTTCACTGATCGGGTTACCGCCTGGCGATAGCCCCAGAAACAGGAGTGTTATTGTGACTAACCATTTTCTCTGTCTGACCGACTGGACGGCTGCAGAGCTTGATGCCATTTTTGCTCTGACCAAAGAGCTCAAGGACAAACAGAAGCAAGGCATTGCCCATCCACTGCTGGCCGGAAAAACCCTGGGAATGATTTTTGAGAAGAGTTCCACCCGCACCCGCATCTCCTTTGAGGTGGGCATGTACCAATTGGGTGGCCACGCATTGTTTTTGTCATCAAGCAACACCCAGCTTGGCCGCGGAGAACCGATCAAAGACACGGCTCGGGTGATGTCACGCTACGTTGACGGCATCATGATCCGCACCTTCTCTCAGGAGGGGATCGAGGAACTGGCCCGTTATGCCGATGTGCCGGTGATCAATGCCCTGACCGACAGTTATCACCCCTGCCAGGTGATGGCCGACCTGTTTACGGTTCTGGAGCACAAAGGCAGCTACAAAGATCAGGTCTACTGCTGGATCGGTGACGGCAACAATATGGCCCATTCGTGGATCAATGCCGCGGCAGTGCTCGGATTCGAGCTGCGCGTGGCCACGCCGAAAGGCTATGAGCCGGATGCCTCGGTGATTGAACGGGCAAAACAGCTCGGTGCCAAGATCACCTACACCAATGATCCGTTGCAAGCCGCCTGGGGTGCCGATGTGCTGAATACCGATGTATGGGCGAGCATGGGCCAGGAACAGGAACAGTTGCAGCGCGAAAAAGATTTTGTCGGTTTTCAGATCAATGCCGAAGTGATTGATGCCGCCGATGGAGACTGCCTGGTCCTCCATTGCCTGCCGGCGCATCGCGGCGAAGAGATTACCGACGACGTTATCGAAGGTCGCCATTCGGTGGTCTTTGATGAAGCGGAAAACCGCCTTCACGTCCAGAAAGCGATCATGGCCACCCTGATGAGCAAGGAGTAAGCAATGACTATTGAATGCCCGCACTGTCAGTTCAGTAAAGAGATTGCCGACGACAAACTGCCGCCACTTCCGGCCAAGGTGACCTGTCCGCAATGTTCTGAACAATTCACCCTCGAAGCGCAGGACTTCGACATCGAGGAAGAACCACTGCTGACAGCAGAACCGGTCACGCCGCCTCCCATGCCGACGCCGCCGATCCCTTCGCCCTCTCAGGCAACGGCGGCTCCGTTGACTGACGCGGCTCCCGCCGGTTTTTGGGTGCGTGTTCTCGCTATTATCATTGATTCCGTCCTGTTGCAAGTCCTGTTTTATGCCATGATGCTCGGCATCGGCATGGTGGTCAACAATGTTGATTTCGAGTCGGACCCAATGATGATCATTTCTGCGGTGGGCATGAGTTGGACACTCTCATTCGCCTACTACGTTTTCTTCACCGGATACTGTGGCCAGACGCCTGGTAAAATGGCCTTGCGCGTCAAGGTGATTCATAATGACGGCGGTCCGGTGGGCTATGGACAGGCGTTTGTTCGCGAAGTCATCGGTAAATTTTTATCCAGTCTGATTTTATGTATCGGCTATTTGATGGTTGCCTTCCGTTCCGATAAACGCGGGCTGCACGATCTTGTTGCCAGTACTCGGGTTGTTAAACTGTAATTCCGCTGGCGGTGACTGTCACCGTCACTGTTTTGTGTCACAAGGAGACGCTCATGCAAAAAAAAGGCACTATCAAAAAAGCGGTCCTCGCCTACTCCGGAGGCCTGGACACCTCAATCATCCTCAAATGGCTGGTCGAAGAATATGGTTGTGAAGTGATTGCTTTCGCGGCTGACCTCGGTCAGGGCGAAGAACTCGATTTCATCCCTGAGAAAGCCAAGAAAACTGGCGCCAGCAAATGCTTTATCGAAGATTTGCGCGAAGAGTTTGTCCGCGACTTTGTATTCCCGATGTTCCGCGCCAATGCCATTTACGAAGGCCGTTACTTCCTCGGCACATCCATTGCCCGTCCGCTGATCGCCAAGAAGCAAATGGAGATCGCCCTGGCAGAAGGCGCTGACGCCGTCTCCCACGGTGCCACCGGCAAAGGCAACGATCAGGTCCGTTTTGAGCTGGGCTACTACCACTTTGACCCGAGTATCCATGTCATCGCACCGTGGCGCGAATGGGACCTCAATAGCCGCAGTGCTCTGGAGGCCTACGCCAAGAAGCACGGCATTCCGGTACCGACCAGCAAGAAATTCCCCTGGAGCAGCGACCGCAACCTGCTGCACATCTCTTTTGAGGGTGACATTCTTGAAAACCCTTGGGCCGAAGCACCCGAAGAGATGTATGTGTTGACCACCCGTCCTGAGGATGCCCCGGACCAACCGGAATTCGTTGAGATCGAGTTCAAAAACGGTGACCCGGTTGCCATCAACGGCGAGCAGCTGTCCCCGGCCAACCTGCTGGCCAAGCTCAACGAACTGGGTGGCAAGCACGGCATCGGCCGTGTCGACCTGATGGAAAACCGTTACGTCGGCATGAAGAGCCGCGGCGTCTATGAAACACCGGGCGGCACCATTCTCGAAGAAGCTCATCGCGGTGTCGAGTCCATCACCATGGACCGCGAAGTGATGCATCTGCGTGATTCGTTGATCCCGCGCTATGCGGAAATGGTCTACAACGGTTACTGGTTCGCTCCGGAGCGTGAAGCCCTGCAAACGCTGATCGATGACACCCAGAAAACCGTTAACGGTATGGCGCGCGTCAAACTGTACAAAGGGCACTGCCGCGTGGTTGGCCGCAAGTCCGACACCGACAGCCTGTTCAACGTTGAATTCGCCACCTTTGAAGCGGATGAAGTGTACAACCAGGCGGATGCGGAAGGTTTCATCAAGCTCAACGCTCTGCGTCTGCGCATTCGCAGCATGATGAACAAAAAAGCGTAACCGCGCGATCCTGTAAGCCGGGGTCCGTTGCGACCCCGGCTTTTCTCGTTTTTTGTGTAGGTTCCATGGACTATCCGTTACAAAAAAAGATCAAAACCTCTGTTGTCGCCTGTATTGTCGATGAACAGCAGCGCATTTTGTTGACCCGGCGCAGTATTCCGCCGTTTTCCGGTCAATGGGTCATGCCGGGCGGCAAAATTGATCACGGCGAGCCGATTCACACGGCATTGAAGCGGGAAGTTCAGGAAGAGGTCGGTCTTGAGGTCACGGTTGAATCCCTGATCGACGTCTATGAACACGTTGCCGTCGGCGAACGACGCGACCACTACATCATCCTCTATTACCGCGCCGCGCCGCAGAGCTTTGAGCTGTCCATCAATCCGGATGAGCTCAGTGAAGCGGTGTGGTTTGCGCCTGAGCAGTTGCCGAAGATTGACGTGCCTCCCGGCTGCCGCCATATTCTCGCCCTGCTCCATCCGCAACTGGCCTGGAGCCACCTTGAGCCACCCGGCGATCTGGCCGACTGTGAAATTCCCGGCGTCTGCCCTGTGGAAAAAGGCTAAAGCGGCATGTTTACCATCGTTGATAAAACCGTTCGGCTCGATTTTCCGCTCGGTCACCATCTTCATTGTATGATCGGCCAACTGCCGAACCATCTCCGCTTTGACCAGGAAGAGAACCCACAGCAGGTCAGTGCGGAAAAATGGCAGCGGATACGTTCCGTACTCGATCTGGTCGCCAAGGGTCCCGGCAATTTGAAAAAGCTCCATTTCCTGTTGTTCCCGGAATCCACTCTGCCAGTGGACTATCTTGACGAAGCTCTGGCCATCATCGACCAGAAGTTCTGCGCCAATACCGTCACCATGTTTGGCATGGAGCACATGCCATTGCACGCCTTTACCCGGCTGGTCGAAGACTATGCTGACGACAATCAGGAGATGTTAGACGCCATTGAGACCGATCGCAACAGTGGTGAGATCGACGAATTACGCGTCAACTGGGCCGCCATTGTCGTGAAAGAATCGAATCGGCGGATGCGGGTATTTTTTCAAGCCAAAAGTCATCCGTTTGCCGGAGAAGAGAGCCTCGACAAACACGACCTCTACCACGGCAAGGTGTTCCCACTGTTTCACAGTGAAGCAACGGGATTCAATTTCATGGCGATGATCTGCTTCGATTACATCTACCGGACCATCTACCAATCGAATATCAGCACGGTGATTCAGCGTGCCAACGAGCTGTTTTTCAGTACCCGTCAACACCTCGATTTTCTGGCAGTTCTCGAATGCAACCCCAAACCGGAGCACACCACCTTCCGCGATGTAATCAATGGATTTTATGGCGAATATCTGGCCTCGGCTCCAGGGGTACGCGAAACCATCACCGTGTTCTGCAACAGTGCTGAAGCGACCCGCGACAGCCTGCCGGAATGCTCGGCACAGGACACCTTTGGTCGCTCATCGGTCATTATTCACCAAAACCACAAAATGGCCCCGCGCAAACTTGACGAATTTTCCGTCGATACCTTTGGCGGTCTACCGGTGTGCCGATTACGCTTTGGCACAGACAGCCGTTTGTATTATTTTAACTTACCGGTGTTCCATGAGTTTGACCCGCGCACCACGCGCATGCCGCTCAAGGTTCACAGCATTTTCGCCCCGGACACCTCCGGCGGCTGGCAACGGTTCAATTGTCCGGTTGATCCGGAAACTGTTTAAAGGAGCAAACATATGAGCGAAAAACTCTGGGGAGGCCGTTTCACCCAGCCTACCGATAAATTTGTCGAGGAGTTCACTGCCTCCATCGACTTTGATCAGCGTATGTACCGCTACGACATTCAGGGATCAATGGCTCATGCCCGCATGTTAGGGCGTCAGGGCATCATTGGCGTTGAAGAAGCGCAGCAGATCTGTGCCGGGCTTGAGGATATTCTCGCCGATATGGAAGCGGGCAACATAGAGTTTTCCGTGGCTCTGGAAGATATCCACATGAACATTGAGGCGCGCCTCATTGAGCGGATTGGCTCGGTGGGTGGCAAGCTGCACACCGGCCGTTCCCGCAACGACCAGGTCGCTGTGGATATCCGCCTCTATCTGCGTGACGAGATGAAAGAGATCCTCACCTATCTCGATAAACTGCAAGATGCCTTGCTTGATCAAGCCGAAGCCAACCTCAACACCATCATGCCGGGCTATACCCATCTGCAAACCGCGCAGCCGGTGCTGTTTGCCCATCATATGCTGGCCTACTATGAGATGTTTATGCGTGATAGCGGCCGCATGAACGACTGCCTGCAACGGATGAACGTCCTGCCGCTCGGTGCCGGCGCGCTGGCCGGAACCACCTTTCCCATTGACCGTGAATCCGTGGCCAAAGATCTCGGTTTTGACGGCGTGACCCGCAACAGCCTCGACTCGGTGTCCGACCGCGATTTCGCCCTGGAGTTCTGCGCCGCGTCCGCCACGTTGATGATGCACCTGTCACGCCTGAGTGAAGAACTGATTCTGTGGTCGAGTGCTGATTTTAACTTTATCGAACTGACGGATGCGTTCTGCACCGGCAGCTCGATCATGCCACAAAAGAAGAACCCGGATGTCCCGGAACTGGTGCGCGGCAAGACCGGCCGTGTCTACGGCAACCTGATCAGCCTTCTGACCCTGATGAAATCGCTGCCGCTGGCCTACAACAAGGACATGCAGGAAGACAAGGAGCCCCTGTTCGACAGCATCGACACCGTTAAAGGCAGCTTGAAAATCTTTGCCGACATGATCGCTGAAATGGGTGTCAAGGCCGACAACATGCGCATTGCCGCAGCACGGGGTTTCTCCACCGCCACTGACGTGGCCGACTACTGCGTCACCAAAGGCATCCCGTTCCGCAATGCCCACGAGATCGTCGGCAAAACCGTGCGTTACTGCATTGAGAACGGCAAAGACATTCCCGAGCTGACCATCGACGAATTCAAGCAGTTCAGCGATGCCATCGAAGACGACATCTACAACTTCGTTACCCTTGAAGCATCGGTCAATGCCCGCCGCGCCACCGGCGGAACCGCACGTAGCGCTGTCGAATCTGAAATTGCTCGCGCCCGCCAGCAACGCCGGGAGACAACCTCATGAAGCTGCGACACGGCCTGACTGTTGTGATCTGCCTGACCCTGCTTGCGGCCTGCGGTAAGGTTGGGCCGGTCAAACCGTTACAAAAAGCCCTGCCTTCAGCCGTAAGCAACGCCACTCTGGATCAGAAAGGCAACGCCCTGCTGCTGGCCTGGGACATCCCGACCACCAACCAGGACGGCAGCGCGCTGGACAACTTAAAAGGCTTTGATATCTACCGCTCCGATTACAACCTGGCCAAAGGCTGCCCGGAGTGTCGTCCGCCCAAGAACCTGCTGCGCCAGGTGGATCTGGCCTATTACCAGAGCAGCAACCGCAACAGCAAACGGATTTATATGTGGGACAGCGGCGTCGATGAGGAAGTCGGTTTTCGCTACCGTATCGTTCCGATGACGACCGAGGGGCATGCCGGTGCCGAAGTGCTTATCCACCGCCCCTGCTACAGTGCGCCGTACCCGCCGATGGAGGTGACCGGTGAAGCCCTCGACAAACAGGTGCGCTTGAGCTGGTCTGCTGCGGAAGAGTCGCGCCAGGGAGTGACCATCGTCGGCTATAATATCTACCGTCGCAGTGGCGACAGCTACTTTTCCGCCCTGCCCCTCAATGAAGCGCCGGTGGTTGAAACCGCGTATGAGGACTTTCAGGTCAACAACGGCACTCTGTATACCTATGCCGTGCGTACGGTCATTGCAATTGCTGACCAGCGTCTGGAAAGTCCGTTGTCGTCACCAATCAACCTGCTGCCGCAACGTCCCTTATAAGCGCCGCAAGGACACGCGGCCACGCGGCAGAGTAACTTTACTTTAGCAGTCAGTTATGTTATCAGGTTGTTTTTGCGCCTGTTTATTTATGAAGTTCTTGCAAAAAGGCACCCTTGCCTTTTTGCATTCACGTTTGTCTGGAGGAGGACAACATGTTTAAAGGATCTATGGTTGCCATCATCACCCCGTTCAACAGTGATGGCTCCGTCAATGAAGACAAATTCCGCGAACTGGTTGAATTTCAAATTGAAAACGGCACGGATGTCATTGTTCCCTGTGGCACCACCGGTGAATCCGCAACCCTCAACTACGAGGAGCACGACCTGGTAATTCGTGCCTGTATCGATCAGGTCAATGGCCGCGTTCCGGTTGTCGCCGGCACCGGTTCCAACTCCACGGCTGAAGCGACCGAACTGAGCCGCCACGCCAAAGAGATGGGTGCCGATGGTTTACTGCTGGTCAGCCCGTATTACAACAAGCCGTCTCAGGAAGGGCTTTACCAGCACTACAAGACCATTGCTGAAGAAGTGGCCCTGCCGCAGATCCTCTACAATGTTCCCGGTCGTACCGGCATGAACATGTTGCCGGGTACGACGATCCGTCTGGCTGAGATCGACAATATCGTTGCCATCAAGGAAGCTTCCGGCGATGTGACTCAGGCCAGTGAAATTATCAGCAAGGCCGGTGACAAGATCGACGTGCTGTCCGGCGATGATTTCCTGACGCTGCCGCTGATGGCCTGTGGTGCCAAAGGCATCATCTCCGTCACCGCCAACATCATGCCGAAAGAGGTCAAGGCCATGGTCACGGCGATTGAGGAAAATCGTTGGGATGACGCCCGCGCCATGCATCTGAAGATGCTCGCCATCCACAACGCCATGTTCATTGAGTCCAACCCGGTACCGGTCAAAACAGCGGTTTCCCTGCTCGGAAAATGCGAGCCGACCATCCGCCAGCCATTGTGCGACCTGCAGCCGGCCAGCCTTGAAACGCTCAAAACGGTCATGCAAAGTTACGGCCTGCTGTAACTCTAAAAATTACACTACTTATTGGTTTATCGGCATATCCGGAGTCGTCCGCGACCCCGGATATGCTGTATTCACCCGATTCAAACGTTACGAAAGAGAGTTTTATGCTGAAGATTGCAGTCACAGGAGCCGCCGGTCGCATGGGCGGCCATCTGATCAAAGCGGTCACCGACGCCGAAGGAATCACCCTCGCCGCAGCCATTGAACGCCCCGGCCACCCTATGGTTGGCCAGGACGCCGGCATTTTGGCGGGTTGTGGTGCTCTGGATGTGCTGATCAGCGACCAGCTTGAAGCCTCCCTGAAAGCAGTAGACGTCCTTATCGATTTTACATTTCCCGACGTTACCCTGGCCAATGCCGAGGTCTGCGCCAAAGTGAAGACCAACATGGTGATCGGCTCCACCGGATTCACTCCGGAGCAACGCCAACAACTGGCCGATACCACCGGCAACATCGCCGTGATGCTGGCGCCAAATATGAGTGTCGGCGTTAATGCCTGCTTCAAGCTGCTCAAAGAAGCGGCCAACATCCTCGGTGACGGCTTTGATGTTGAAGTGGTGGAACTACACCACAATAAAAAGAAAGATTCCCCCTCCGGCACTGCTGTGCGCATGGGTGAAGTGGTCGCCGATGCGTTGGGCCGCGACTACAACAAAGTGGCCAACTACCATCGCGAAGGGATGTGCGGCGAGCGCACCAAAGAAGAGATCGGCATGCAGACAGTGCGTGGCGGCGATATTGTCGGTGAGCACACGGTCTACTTTATCGGCATGGGGGAGCGCATTGAGATCACTCACCGCGCCATGAGCCGTGAAATGTTTTCGCGCGGGGCCGCTCGCGCCTGTCAATGGATCAAAGACAAGGCTCCCGGTATGTACGACATGCAGGATGTTCTCGATCTGAAATAACCATGACCCGAGCTATTGCCATCCTGGCTGTCGTTGCCATTGTCCTGTTAATAAACGGTTGCGAAACATCACGGTGACTCTACCGCGATATGCAACACGCCGGGGACTGGGTCTACGAAAAATTTTCAGATCAATAACGCCTTTACAAAAACCATTACGAATTCCCCTGATCGGAACCGGCAGTTGGGCGACCGGTTCTGCACTCTGTCTTTTCGCCCTCAGGAGGACATGATTTTCCATGGCACGTTTAAACGACAATTATCTCAAACTTCAAGCGGGATACCTGTTTCCTGAAATCAGCCGCCGAGTTACGGCGTTTGCTGATGCCCATCCCAACGATAAAGTGATCCGTCTCGGCATCGGTGATGTCACCAAGCCCTTGGTTCCCGCTGTTCTTAAAGCGTTCCATGACGGTGTTGACGATCTGGCCCAAGGCGCATCTTTCCACGGCTACGGTCCGGAACAAGGGTATAGCTGGCTGTCCCAAACCATCATTGACAAAGCTTACAAGCCCCTTGGTGTCGAGCTGGAAGCCTCTGAGGTCTTCATCTCCGACGGCTCAAAATGCGACAGTGCCAACATCCTCGACATCTTCGATCTGAGCTGCAAGGTGGCCATCGGCGATCCAGTCTATCCGGTGTACAACGACACCAACGTCATGGTCGGACGTACCGGCAAAGCCGATGAAAAAGGTTATTACGAGGGAATCGTCTATATGCCGTGCACCGAGGAAAACGGCTTTGCACCGGCTTTCCCCAGTGAGAAAGTCGACATTATCTACCTGTGCTTCCCCAACAATCCCACCGGTACTGTCGCCACCAAAGAGGTGCTGAAAAGCTGGGTGGATTATGCGCTGGACAACGACGCCGTCATCCTGTTTGACGCCGCCTACGAAGCGTTTATTACCGAGCCGGGCATTCCCCACTCCATCTACGAAATCAACGGGGCCAAGAAGTGCGCTATCGAATTTCGCAGTTTCTCCAAGACCGCGGGTTTCACTGGAGTTCGCTGCGGCTTGACCGTGGTTCCCCACGACCTGATGGCCAGCACAGCCGACGGCGAGAAAGTCTCCCTCAACCAACTGTGGAACCGTCGTCAGTGCACCAAGTTCAACGGTGTCTCCTACCCGGTACAAAAAGCAGCTGCCGCTGTCTACTCTGACGAAGGCTGGGCACAGGTTCAGGAGATCATCGCCTATTACATGGAAAACGCACGCATCATCCGTGAAGGTCTGCAGGAAGCCGGTATCACCTGCTACGGTGGTGTTAACGCTCCGTATATCTGGCTGAAAACACCGGAAGGCATGACCAGCTGGGATTTCTTTGACAAGCTGCTCAACGAATGCTTCGTTGTCGGTACTCCGGGCAGTGGCTTTGGCCCCAGTGGCGAAGGCTACTTCCGTCTCAGCGCCTTTGGCGAACGGGAAAATGTCGAAGAAGCGGTTAAGCGGATTCGGCAGAAATGGGGTAAATAAGCCTCAGAACGTTTCATCATTCAACAACAGGACGGCCGCAGGTCGTCCTGTTGTTGTGCTTACCCTACAAAGCGCCTGAATGGCTGTCCCTCTTTCAGCAAGGATCACACCGGTGTCGCGAGAAATCGATTTTCAACGTACAGTACGCTATTCCATTTCCCAACACCCCCAGCAAGGTAACTTTATCCTTAAAGCCCACCTTGAAGACCGGTTACACGATATTGAAACCGTGTTAACCACAACACCGGACACCCTGGAAATCCTGAGCGCAACCGTACAATTTCGACGCAGCCCGTCGCCACTCTGCTCTCAAACGGAGAAGCGCTTTGCCCGCCTGGTGGGTTTGACTATTGGTAAAGGCCTCAGCTACAACCTGAAAGAACGTCTGGGCGGTGGTGAAGGGTGTGGTAATTTGCGCACCATGATGCTCGGCCTGCTGCCGTTGGCCATTAATGCTCGAGTCAGCCAGGACTGCGAGTCTGACGAGCAGGCCATGGAAATGATGCAACAGCAATTGCAAGGCACCTGCGCAGGTTTTCCACCCAATTGCAAATAACCCCGCAACTTCACGCCTTTTTCACATAGCACAGCTTTGCAGATTCGGTTTGCCTCCCTTTGGGTCGGCGAATCGTGCAACGCATCATCTTTGGCGTAAAATGTTGACAACATTTTACGCCTTTTTCTATCTCTTCCGTGGCACCGGTTAACCGGGCAGTGCCCACCCTTGCCTGGGTTTGTTATTGAGCACCCAAGCCCTCCCGTTCAGCAGCGCCGAACGAAGAGAACGGTCAGCGCGATGGTCGTCGGCAACCGGTTTGAGGACTGATGCCGACTGGGCGAGTTTTGCCGACATCGCGGTGTTCGTGAACGCAGAGAGGGAACCCGTAATGGCGCAATGGGGTTGTTATTGATCAGATGAACGAGAGGTGTTGCGTGAGATTTTTTGCGTCAGCAAGGCAGAGGAAGGAGCTATAGTTGGTCTATGGCGACGACCGATAACGCTGCTGACGTGAAAAAGATCCGCAACAACTCCGTGAAGGCTGATTGATGACAACCCCTTGGGAGTCGATTTTGCTCCCCTTTTGTCGACGCAAAAGGGGGCCGACGAGCGGGCGCGGAAGCCCGCGTCACGTGGGCACCACCATCGCGAACGGATGAAGTTCGCCGGTGCGATTCGTTTCGGATGACGAACCATTGAAGAGCAAGGACAAAGTCAAGGTCGCCGGGTCTCGTCCCGGCAGCCGACATCCTTTTGACTGGCCGCTCAAAAGGATGCAAAAACCAGCTGAACATCTCCTGCCCCTCAGATCAACCGACAATGAGTCTGTTTCCGTTATGCTTCACGGATCCGGCTCGCCGCCCTTTTGGTCGGCGAATCGTGCAGCTCATCAACTTTGGCGTAAAACCTTGATAACATTTTACGCCTTTTTCTATCTCTTCTGTGGCACCGGCTAAACGGGTGGGCAGTGCCCACCCTTGCCTTGGTTTGTTATTGAGCAGCCAAGCTCTCCCGTTCAGCAGCGCCGAGCGGAACATGTTGACCTAAGCAACATGTTTTGTGATTCGAAGCACGAAGAGGTCAAATCCAACAACACAGGACATTCCTCGGTTAATCAAGCCGACTCAACGGAAACTTCTCTGGCGCACTGAGCCAATCATGAACCCCTTCCACCGCACAGGGTTTGCCGGTCAGGAAACCTTGAATCGCATCACAATCCAGCTTGCGCAACTGATCGAGCTGCTCAAAGGTTTCAACACCTTCGGCAACAATGGTCAAGTTCAAATCATGGCCGAGGCGCACAACGGCATCGATTATCCGCTGTGCAGAATGGGTTTCGGCAATATCGACCACCAGAGAACGGTCTAACTTGATAATATCGACATCAAACTGCTGCAGATAGCTCAACGACGAATATCCAGTGCCAAAATCATCAATAGAAATTGTAATCCCCATCTCCTTGAGAGCACGAATCCGCTGAATCGCCAGCTCCGGGTCTTCCATCAGGCTGGTTTCTGTAATTTCAATGCATAGGACATCAGGAGGCAATTGCCACTGTTGTAACGTTGTCTGAATTTCTTCTATAAAATTTTCCGTCACAAACTGCTGTGGTGCCATATTGACGGATAACCTCACCGTACCCTGCTGCACTGCCGGATAACGCTTGTGCCACTGCGCCAGCGTCTCACAAGCCCGCTTAAAAATAATCTGACCAAGTGGCACAATCAACGCACGTTGTTCAGCCAAAGGGATAAAGCGTGCCGGCGAGATCAATCCAAATGTGGGGTGCTGCCAGCGCACCAGCGCTTCAAACCCTTTCAACCGTTGTGGCTTCAACGACCAGATCGGCTGAAAATGCAGTTGAAACTGCTCAGGACTCTGCAATGCCAGTCGCAGGGCCTTTTCCAATAGTTCATTTTCCTGATAGATCTGGTCGAGGCGCTCGTCGTAAACGATGAATCCTTGGCTGTGGCGCCCCTCTTTCACTTCGCGCAGCGCAATATCAGCGCGGTGCAGCAGCTCTGCCGTGTCCGCGATTTGATGACAGGCGACCCCACTGATGCGCGTATCAATCACCAAGCGATTGTCGCCATGATGCAAAGGGGCGCATAAAGCAGCCTTGAACCGTTCAACCGTAGCGCCAATGGCCTCATCGTCATGCAGGGAAATCACGATAATGAATTCATTGCTGCTCAATCGCGCCGAAATACATGGTGAAGGTTGCAAAGATTGCAGACGTTGGGCCAACTCCTTGAGTACAAAGTCGCCCATGGCATGCCCATAAACCTCGTTAATCCGCTTGAAACGATTGATGTCGAACATCAGCAGCCATAGATTTTCCGATACCTCCCCAGCGAGCATGCGTTCGAGCTGTTCCTTGGCATAATTGCGATTTGCCAGACCGGTCATAGCATCATAATGGGCCAGCCAGGTCAACCGCCCTTCTGCCTTACGCCGTTCGGTGATATCGCGTGCCATCACCAGAATAGAAACACCCTCTCCACGGGCATTCTGAATCGTCGCCAGCGCCATATCGTAATAGCATTTTTCCCCTTGGATATTTTTTAGGCAGATATCAAAACGCTCCTGTTGCAGAGCGCCTTGTACCATCTGGTCGAACGCGGTATCGAACTTCAACCTGGACTCATCACTGAACCAGTGTCTCTCAAGCTGAGCAGCACTGCCATCCATGGGCACAGCATCATTCCACATACTGTTGCTGAACAGGATGTTACGCTGCGGATCAACCAGCGCGACGAGCAATGGGGCGCGCTCCAGAGCCGTCCGAAACCGCAGACGGGTGTCATTGAGTTCATCCTCGGCAACCCGCCGCTGTTCGAGCATGCGGTTGGCGGCTTGGCCGATGGCCAAAAACTCATCAAATTTCACATCGTCGAGTTCAACCTGACGTCCGTCACCAGCCACTGTTTCCAGAGCGCGATTTAGCACGGCGACATTGTCTTTGATTGAGCGGGATAAACGCTGCCCTACAGCCCACAGGATAAAACTAAGCACCACGATAAACAGAGCCCCCTGAGCAATCTGAGAATGCAACGATGCCATCAACTCCTGGCGGGCCGTGACAATATTCTGTTCGACAAAATTCAAGTCGATGCCAGCTCCAACATAACAATTCCACATATCCAGAGGCAGGCAATAGCTAACCTTTTTATAATGGCCTTCGCCCAGAGTATCCGGCATTTCATAGCGGACAAAGCCACCGCCTTGTTTTGCCGTGCGAATCAGTTCCTGGACGACAAAGACACCATTGTTATCCTGAACAGTGAGCACATTCTTGCCTTTGCCCGGCCCAAACAACGAGATCCCCTCGTAACTGGCGCCAAAAATACTCAACGGCCCTTTCCCTACCAGCCGGTCCAACTTATCGATAATCTTCTGTTGCACCTCATGTTCAAAACTTTCCAGATATTCTCCGGTGCCGATAAACGCTTCAAGTTCGGGGACATAATAAATATAAGCAATTTTCTTATGATGCCATCCGATGGTCCCCGGCTGACTGATGCGGTAGGACATAAAGCCTTCACCCTGTTGACGGGATAGGCGGATCATCTCTCGAATATAAAAGACGCCATCCTGATCCCGCATATCGATCATATTGCGTCCTTCGTACTCAGGGTGGTCGGCAAACAGCAGCTCGGTACCATCGAGGCGGGTGGCAAACAGGTAACCGCGGCCATTGCGATAGCGCAATGGCCGCAGGGATTCAACCACCAGCCTGGTCAACTCGGCGGAATCCATCTGATTGTGATAGCGCGCAATCAACGTTTCCGTGAGATGGACGGCCTGGAGCACCGTCTGACGAAGACTTTGCTTCAACTGCTGCTCAGAACCCTGCTTCTCATCGAGAATCAGATCATGAACAAACGACGCCCGCTGGCGGATCTGATCACGCGCCTGCTGGAGGAGCTCTTGTTCAATCTGCGCCGTGCGTCGATAAAACTGCTGTTGGTACGTTTGCAAGGTGTAAAACGACAGAAATCCCAATGCCGCCACAATAAACAGCAGATTCCAGCGCCAGGTAAGATGGCGCAGGGAACCATGACGACGACTACCGAGCAGAACAGCTGTCGCTAAAAGAATCACGGCCGGGATCATGACCAACATCCAAGTTGAGGAAAAAGAGAGCATCCTGATTACTCCAGAAAACAATTCGCGCCTTCACTTCATGAGCGCGTTCGCCGCTTAACGAAAAAAAGAGATTTCCTGCACAACCGTAGCGCATATTTCAATCGGAAGACGATAAGCTCTTCTTTGGTAAAACATAGAGGGAATCGGCATCTACTATCTATTATAACGTTTTTCACCCCCCACTGGCCAGAACCCATCCGCCATAATAAAACACAATATAAACACTAACTAATGATAATGTAAATATTATATTGTCTACCCAAAAAAAACCTTTCCAATGGTCTAACCAAGTGCTTTTTTGGGCCTTTTCCCCCTTTATTTAAAATAACCTCACTAAGATAGGGGTTTTTTAGGGGCAAAATATCCGCAAGTTTTACTTATAGCCTCAATAATAATTTTAATAGATTAATAAAACACCTGCGGTCAAGATCACTTATGGTTAGTTTTTAATTTATGACATAGCCTCTGCAGAGAGAGAACCCGAACAAAATGAACATTCGATTTCGGCTGGCCAGCCAACAGCGATGGCAAATTGCCACCATCTCTTACAGGAAGAGATGCGTTCCATCGATGAGAGATAAGGAGCAGACGTATCCCCCCAACCAGCACGAAGAGGAGAGGTAAATGAAACGAGCAAAAAGCATGATTTCAACTGCCATTGCCATTGGCGTCGCCGTCGGTACGCTGGCATCCTTCAATGCGGCCGAGGCATCCCAGAGCACCCGCTGAGATATGAGCAGCGTTGAAATCGGTCCGTCAACCACTGTCACTGATCCGGATTTTGTATTTGATCAGTACAACGACATCCCGGAAGGCTCTCTGGTTGATCCCAACACCGGAGCCGTGGCAACAGGCGGATTTATGCCCAGTGGTTATGCCAAATACGTTGTTGGCGCCAACTTTTTCACCAACGGTGCCATGACCTGGAAAGAGCGCGACACCCAAGGCCCCGGCCTGAGCGTGGTCAACAACGATGATGTCACCGGCGAAAACTGCATCATGTCCGCCGGCTGGAACCCCGATTCCACCCCAGATGCTCTTGAGATGAGTGACTGGTGGGGCGTTGATGTCAAGCAGTGCTCTGATCCCTGGCAGTCGAGCAAGCACTTCAAAATGGTCAGCTATGTTCTCGACGGTTCAGTCGACCTGACCTTCCAGGTGAGTGATACCGGCACCGAAGACATCTACCGCATTTTAGAGAAATACGGCAACCATACCGGCGAACGCGTTACCGGCTACACCACTCAGCTCGGTTTTCTTGATGCCAGCGGCAATTTCACCGAGGCACTGCCCGGGCAGGGTCTGTCCTTTTGCCTGCGCAACGGCAGCAAGTTTTCCAACCCCGAGCAGCATGGCCAACCAAGGTGAACTCGACTCCCTGATGGCCCACGGCTTGTTTGGCGCTCCGGACAAGCACCATACATCTGCAGGCTACTTCAACCCGTATGTGCGTGCCACCTTCGGCCTGCTGGCCGGTGAAACCTACATCGAGACCACCGGCCTGAGCCAGGTGCATCGCGACATGTTCGGCGAATGGCTGCCTGCAGACCAGATGAAGGGTGGTTATTTCTTCGACATGGACGGCATCATTTATACGGATAATGCCCTGATGGCGAGCTGTGATGGGGTATTTGATGAAGCGGCCGCTTTGGCCGGTGCACCCAATGCCGGCTGCGACGGCACCTGGGTGACCTATCGCGAATCCGTTGATGTTGTCGACAACGGCGACGGCACCTGGACCATCCCGCCCTCCGTGGGCACCGATGTCCGTCAACCAATTCCTGTTGATGCCGCAACTCTGGAAGCCTGGGCCAATGATCCGCTGTTGATTCCCGGCGATATCGACGATCTGGCCAATGTCAACGTCAACAGCCACATGACTGTCGGCAATATTGATTCCTGGCCAACCAACGATGGTAATGGCAACGCCACCTTTACCATCCGCATCACCCCGACGTTTGATGCAACCGTTGCCCAAGCCAAACCCGGCACGACCGATCCCCAGGATTTCGTCGTATCCGTCACGGCTCTGACAACCGTTACCCCTTAATTGTTGAACGCATCACTACGTGGAGGAATCAATGAAAACAACAAAGAATATCTTATTGGCCATCCTGCTGACCCTCTTTTTCGTCGGCATGGCGCACGCGGGAACTCAGGTGCAGATCAACCAGCAGACGCTGGTTAAAGCACAGATCGAGAACGTCACGCACAACACGGTGCGCGCTGCCGTCAAGTTGTTCGGCTATGACGATGCCGGTACCGTCATCGGTCACCTGTGTCAGGAAACCTATCTTGGTGCTGAGCGGATCACAACGCTGGAATTTAACTGGCAGGCTCCGGCCTATGCCACCGGTGTTTACTGGTCCCCCAAAGTCGAAGTCGGCGGAAACTGTGTCAACCAGGACACCACCTATGATCACGACAGTGACAGTGACAGTGACAGTGACAGCGATGATCATGATTACTATGACTACCACTAGGACTTGAGCACACTCAATTTTGTCATCGGAGTGACCACCTGAAGGAGCGAATTTATTCGCGAATTGTTCTGGTCATTGATCCTTTTCATGATGGGAATTCGCGGCTGAAGTCGCTCCTACAATAGGCAACTTCGGTTTCAAGTCCTTGATTTTATGAGCAAGACGGAAATTACATTTTCGACTTGCGTCATTGAAAAGGCCTCGGATGGGACGTTTTCAACATCCTACGAGTCGACGTTAGCCGCCGACTCCCCTCCCCCGCCAAGCCTCCGGCGGGGGAGTTTTTTTCAGGAGGGTGCAATGCAAAACAACCTCGAACGACCGTTTGCCATCATGCTTTACGTCATGTTGATGGTGATCTTCGTCTCTTTGGCGGCCCTCTCACCGAGGGGCTACATCTGGCTGACCTATGAAGACCTGCTCGGCGAATGGAGTCAGTTCTATCTATTTGCCGCCACGCTGGTGTGCGCCGCAACTCTGGCACGGCATAAAAATCGCTGGCGGTTCTTCTTTGCCCTGCTCGCGCTGGCCTGCCTGTATGTCAGCGGCGAGGAGATCTCCTGGGGACAACGCCTGCTGAACCTGGAAACACCGGCGTTTTTCCAGCGGCACAACCTGCAACAGGAAACCAACCTGCACAACTTTATCACCGGTCCCTACAACACCCTGCTCAAACAGAGTATTGAAATCACGCTGGCCATGGCCCTTATCCTGTTCAGTACCCTGTATGCCCTGCGCATCAGCGAACGGATTCCCGGAGTGGCGGCCCTGAAACGGTGGTTGCCGCCACCGCTGTTTCTCTGGCCATACTTTTGTACCGCTGCCCTGTTTGAACTGCGCTTACTGCGTTTCAATGAAGCGGAATTGGCGGAGATCCTCGTCGGCGCAGCCATGCTCCTTTACACCCTGCACTACCTGCACCGCCACGCACCATCCGTGGTTCATCAATCTTCAGTGCGCCCCCAGGCAACAGCATTGTGCACTGTAATCTTTCTGGCGCTTTTCACCGCCGGACTGTGCTACAGCAGTCCCCGCTTGCGCCATGGCATGGAAGCGCGTATCGACAACGGTGTAAAAAAATTCGCCGACCGCTATGGCCGCTATGGCCAGTGGCATCACAGCCGACATCTGTACATGAAACTGCTGCAGGAGCGCCCCGAATCGGTTGCGTTGCGACAACGCCTCGCTTTTGTCGAAAAAAAACTTGGCCACGGTCTCCAGGCAGCCCAAACCTTAACCGAGGCCATTCGCCTTGATATGCGCCGCTATGGGCGGGAACCGGGGAACATTGCCGTCAATCTCTCCCTGGCACAATCCTTTGAACTGCTCGGCAATCTCGAGCGCATGGCATTTCACCACAAGCAGGCGCTTGATTACGGCTTGCGCAAGGTCTCACTTGAACCGGACAACGCCCACGCCAACTATTGGCTGGGCCGCTCCTATCTGGCCAACGGTGCCGTTGACAAAGCGGTTAAACAATTTGAACGCGCCGCGCAATTGCAACCAACCACCTACCGCTTCCAGCGTGCACTGCAGGAAGCGCGGCTCAAATTGCAATTCTTGCCCGGATAACGCTACAGACGCACCAGAACGGCACCGGGGCCGTCAACCAGCTCGGTCGGCGGATTGCACAACAGCAACTGAGAGGACTTCACCAGCGGCTCCTGACTGAGTAACTGTTTGACATACTCAGCACGCTGCATTGCCAACTGACGAATCCACTCTTGTGACAGAACCGTAGAAGCCGCGGTCTCACCAGAGCGTTGCCGCGCTGAGTTCAGAAGACTTTCCCGGTCGGCCACAGAGACCTGACCACACAACGAGAGGGTCAGTTGGGGACGCTTTGCCAGCAAGGATTTAACACGCTCAAGGTAAACCAAGCTGTCCGATGTCAACGTCGTACTGCCGGGTTCAAACACCAGCGGCTGAAACGTCAGCTTACCACCGATCCCCACCAATTGTCCGGCCTTGGCAACAATGCCCAACGGTGCCAGAGTCAATGTGATCGTATTTTTCACCGCCCCCACCACCGCTTTACGTACAATGGAGCCCATCGCAACATCAGGACGGGACAGATCTCCACGAATCGGCATCTGTAGCGCAATGTCGCCCTGGCGGTCGCGCAACAGTGACAGCGCCATATTGACCGGCAGCCCGAGACGTTCACCCACCTCAAGCTCATCTTCAGGTGTTAAGGGGCGCAATTGTAAACGCTTTAAATGAACCTGACTGTTCAACGCCGCAACGCCCTGCTCGACGGGCCCCTCCAGGTGCAGATTGAGCTGGCCCTGTTCGAGACGATAGCCGATACCTCGCTCAACATAAGCGGAAATCGAGGGAAGCTGAAATTCGCTTAATTCACTTGTCAGATTCAGCGACAACGGCTGGGCAAACAACGCCACATCGCCCTGCATGTGCAAACGGGAATACGCATCGAGACGGGCATCAAGCGTCACGGAAGAACGCTGCTCAGGGCGACGGCTGTCCAGCGCACCCAAACGCAAATGAAGATCTTCGCCATGCAGACGAACCGGAGGAGTCACGCCCTGATCCTCGATCACCAACTGACTGTTGTCATCCACCACGAGTGCGCCGACAACCACGGCCAACGGTGGGGAATCATCACGCGCATCCCTTTGTTGCGACGACGCCTGTGCGGTGAACTGCGGTAGCCATTGATGCGCTTCGAGAGCACCGCCCGGCAACAGCACAACATCGCCTGCCAGCCCACGAAGGTGCAGGCTCGCAACAGACAGATGCTGCTGCGCCAGCCAGGACACCTGTTCCCCCGTCAGCTTCGCCAGAGAGAAGACCTGCGGTTGTCGCGGCAGCGTCACATCGCCCCGGCCAAGCAAAGTGACTCGGGCCAGGGAGAACTCCTCCACGGTTAATGTGCCCGGGGAACGGAATGCAAACGGCCCAACCCGCCCACTGCCCACGCCAAGCAATGTCGTGCCACGTGCTAAATCCATGACACTCAAATCGTCCACTTCGACCATCCCGTTCACGTCAAGCTGGCCATTGAGGGTCAAAGGCCCTTCCCAGACCAACTGGCCGGAAGCGACTTCCAGACCCGGCTGCTGCAACACCAGTTGCGCCGGACCGATTTCGAGGCGGTGATGTCCGGCAAGGTGCAGATTGTGATCAAACAGCATCTCAAGCTGTCCCTGCCAGGCAAGATCCAACTGTTTCACCCACAACGCAGCATGATCCGATGCCAAATCTTTACCGTTCAATAGCCCTTCGACCCTCAGCCGCGCCGGTTGCGTTTCCACAGCGGCCGAGGCCTGCACACGCAGGTGGCCGTCAACATGACCACGCGTTCGGCTCCACCCCAGCGCCGTCAACACGGGGTCAAGTGTCGCGAGATCGAGGTTTTGAGCATCCAAAGTCATCTCGCTGCGAGCAGGACGGGCAAAGGGATAGTTTTCACCCACCCAATGGAGCGTTCCGCCGGCGACTGACATTGAGAGATCGAGTGCGCCAGACTGCTGGGGCAACCAGGAAACCAGGGGGGAACTGGTGAGATGATCAATAGTGATTCGGGTATCCTGCTGACGGTTGCGCACCACCAAGGCAACTTGGTCAAAGGTGACCACGCCACTGCTGATTCCCCAAGGTTGGCCGGTTGGCGGAGGTGCCGTCTCTTCGGCCAGAGTGTCCTCGTTACTCAGCACCAGGCCAGCCACGGTCAACGGCGCGTCCGGGAGCTGTTCAATCAAAAGCAGCACGTTATCAAGCGTCACCTGCTCAAGATCAAGACGTCGTTGGAACAACGACCACCAATTCAGCTCAATTTCTGCCAGTCTGGCCACCGCAACGTCTTCTCCGTTGCGCGTCACCTGCAGTCCTTCGATGCGCAACAGACCGGTAAACGGGTTAAAATCAACATCATCGAGTCGCGCACTCAACTGCGGCTGACGGTCCAGCCAGGCGACGGCGGCAAAACGGAACGCTTCGGGCAACAACGCCACCACTACAGCAATCAGGGCAACGACAGCCACCAATCGGTTACGCCAGGGGTGACGACGCCCTCCGTCGACGGCCGGATCAGTCGGTACAAAGGTTTCATTGTCATGGTGCGGATCATTGTTCATCCATCATCTCCCCGGCCAACCGGCCCAAGTGTTCCACGCCTCTTTCAAAACAGTCGTTCCACACACCGCTGTAACTGAGGCGGATAAAATGGCCGTAACAATCCTGAGTGGTGAAGATCGCTCCCGGAGCCACGGCTATACCCTGCTGTTTGGCACGCAAAAAGAAGTCCACCCCATCAAGACGCTGTGGCAATTCCAGCCACAGCACGCTGCCTCCTGCTGGACGGGTGACCCGTGTGCCGTCTGGAAATGTCCGCCCCAGAGCCTGCAACATGGCGTGCATGGAGGTTGCAAGGCTGTGACGCAAGCGACGCAGGTGGCGGGTGTGATAGCCGGCATCCAGATAGGCCGCCACGGTCCGCTGGGTGGGAGTCGCACAGGAGACATTGGTGGTATATTTCATCTCCAGCGCCCGATCATAATAGCGCGCCGGCAACAGCCAGCCAACCCGGAATCCCGGGGCCAGGGTCTTGGAAAATGAGTTACAGTGCAGTACCCGGTTGTTTCGGTCATAACTTTTAAAGGTTGAGGGACGCTGTTCGCCGAAGTAAAGATCGCCCGCTACATCGTCTTCAACCAAAGGCACATCATGACGGGCAAGCAGCTCGACAATCTGCTGTTTGTCGGCATCACTGAGCTGACTACCGTCCGGATTGTTAAAGTTGCCGCACAAAATACAGGCACTCACCGGCTGGCGTTGGAGAACTTTTTCCAACAGCTGCGGTGAAATTCCGCGCTGTGGGTCGGACGGCAGTTCTATGGCACGCAAGCCGCAGTTTTCAATCAGTTGCAAAAAACAGTGGTAGGTGGGCGACGCAATGACAACGCTGTCGCCGGGACGGGTCAGGGTGCGCAATGCCAGGTAAAGAGCCTCCATAGCGCCACAGGTGACAATGATCTCATCGGCATCGACCTGAATCCCCATATCCGCCGCATAACGGGAAATTTTCTGACGCAGCCAGCGGTCACCGCTGATCTCGCTGTAACCGAGCATCAGATCGCCCTGTTCACGCATCTGTTGTTGAAGCAGGCGACTGAGCGCTTTGCCCGGCAACAGCGACACGTCTGGACAAATGACGCTGAACGGCAGCAGGTCGGTACAGCCCACGGTATCCAACACGTCGCGGGTCAACTCCGGTCGGGACACGCCGCGTGGCTGATCATCCACCTGTCCCTCCCCTTGCGGTTGCGGCAGCGGGCAGCGTTCACCGCACCAGAAAAACCCGGAACGTTGGCGGGCTTCAACCAGACCTTTGCGCTCGAGTTCCTGATAGGCCGTATTGACGGTCGCGATGGAAAGACGCAATGAGCCACTCAACTGACGCAGTGACGGCAGGCGCTGGCCAACGGTCAATGTGCCGCGCTGGGCCATCGAACGAATATAGTCTTCCACCTTCTGATAACGAAACGGACCATCACTCATAACGGGTCTCCTCCACAAAACTGTACTGCTCAATTTTTAAGTTTTCTGTATCTGTTTTGTAAACAGTTTTTTTGTTTTTCTAACACCAAGTCTGTTTCACGCTTAAAAAGGGGGAGGAACCATGCGTTTTGTTCTTATCTTCAGCGTCCTGGCTCTCATGTCTTTGTTGTGGCTGTCGTATAATCCTATGCCCGCCACGCACACTTCGGATCCGCTGGAGCAGATCAACCAGTTACAACTTGACGGCTTATAACAGGGTGTTGAAAACAGTGCCATCCGGGGACTTTTTCAACGATGCAAGCCGAAAATGCGATTTCCGCCTTGCGACCAAAATCAAGCACTTGAAAACATGACCTTGATTTTGGTCGCCCGACCCTGGCCCTCACTGGCCGTTTTTAAACAGCCTGCTAAACAAAGCGTCACTTGAGATTTCGCCTCAGGCACTATACTCTGAAAAGATGATGTTCTTTCACAAATATAGGAGGAGCCCATGGTCGAGATCACTTTGCTTCAGGCCCATGACGACAACTACGTCTACATGATCAGCGACGGCGACACCACCATTGCCATTGATCCCGGCGAAGCCGAGCCGGTACTGGCCTACCTGGAACAACATGGTCGCTCCCTGTCACTGATCCTCAACACCCACATGCATCAAGATCATTGCGGCGGCAACCTGACCCTTAAACGACTCACCGGCTGCCATATTGCCGGTGGCGATGAACGCATTGTCGGCGTGGATCGGTTGTTACAGGAAGACAGTATCCTGCCCGGCCTGCCATGGCCGCTCCAGGTTTTGCACACGCCCGGCCACACCAGGGGCGATTGCTGCTACTATCTTCCGCAAAGTGAAGCGTTGTTTTGCGGCGACACCCTGTTCAGCGGCGGCTGCGGCCGAGTGTTTGAAGGCACCATGGAGCAGCTCTACCACAGCCTGCAAAAAATTACCGCCCTGCCCGAGACGACCCGGTTATACTGCGGCCATGAATACACCGAAGACAACTACCGCTTTGCCGCCAGCATCGAACCCAGTTCGGCCATCGTCCATGACAAACTGTCGCGGGTGCATTATTTACGCAACCACGGCAAGCCGACCCTGCCGGTAAGTCTGGCCGAAGAACTGTTGTGTAATCCGTTTCTTCGCTGTGAGGAAAAAGTGCTGCAGCAGGCATTGAAAATGGAGCAGGCCTCTGCCGTTGAGGTGTTCAGCAACCTGCGTCATCGCAAAAACCGCTTTTAATGCAGACAGAAAAAGGACTAAATCATCCCTTCACAGGCTGTTGAATAACAGCCTGTGGAGCCTATGGACAGGAGCAAACTCAAGGACCGTTTTTCAAGTCTTTGAGTTTGTCAGTAAGACGAAAATTGCGTTTTCGGCTTGCGTCATTGAAAAGACAGGATGTTTTTTTTCAATATCCTGCTAAACTTCACAGTCTTTATCTCAAAACACAAAACACCCCCATGAAAGCAGCACTCTGATTCCCAAACAGGACTAAGGATCAACGCATGTGCAGGCTCGACGAAAAAAATTACCGCATCATTCTCGATGAACTTTACGACGGTCTTTATTTCGTCGACCACAACCGGATTATCACCTTCTGGAACAAGGCGGCGGAACGGATCACCGGGTTTACCGCCAAAGAAGTGCTCGGGTCGAGTTGTGAGGATGATATCCTCACCCATGTCGATAATGCAGGCAACAACCTGTGCATGGGTCATTGCCCTCTGGCCGCCACCCTCGACGATCAGTCACCACGTGCCGCCCAGGTGTATCTGCACCATAAACAGGGCCACCGTGTTCCGGTCTCCGTACGCATCTCCGCGCTTACGAATGAAACCGGCGCGGTGATCGGTGCGGCTGAGCTGTTCACCGACATCTCCGACCATCGCGCCAATGAACTGCGCGTTAAAGAACTTGAACAACTGGCCCTGGTCGACAAGCTGACCCAACTGGCCAATCGCCGCTACATTGAATCGCAACTGGACAAACACCTGACACAATTTCGTCGTACCCTGTTGCCGTTTGCCGTCTATTTCTTCGACATCGACCATTTTAAAAAAATCAATGACACCTACGGTCATGATGCCGGTGACACCGTATTGAAATTTCTGGCCAAAACGCTGACCGACAATGGTCGGGCTTTTGATATTTACGGACGGTGGGGTGGCGAGGAATTTATTGCCATTATCCGCAACCTCGATAGGGAGAACCTGTTCACGTTCGGCGAGCGGTTGCGGATGCTGGTGGAACAATCGTACCTGAAGTGGGGGGAGCACCGGCTGTCGGTCACCATCTCTCTCGGCGGCACCCTGGTGCAAAACAATGACACGGTCGACAGCCTTGTTAAGCGCGCCGACCGGCTGCTCTATTCCAGTAAAAAGAACGGGCGCAACCGATTGACAATCGGCTGACCGGCGCACTCAATCATCATCGACAAAACGTTGCCGAATGGCGACAAACTGGTCAAGATGGGCGACGAGAATGCCACCAGCTCGGGATCAAAATGGCGCCCGGCTTGCTGCTGTATCTCGGCGACAGCATCGTCGACCGACCAGGCCTCTTTGTAAGGACGCTGACTGGTCAAGGCATCAAAGACATCACAGATAGCAACAATTCGTGCACAAAGGGGAATCTCCTCTCCGACCAGCCCCTGAGGATGACCGCTACCGTCCCATCTTTCATGATGAAAACGAGCCGTCTCCCAGGCCAGGGTCATCAGTTCAGAGGGATGGTCGCCGATAATCTGACTACCGATCACCGGATGGCGGTTGATCTCCGCCCGCTCATCTTCCGTTAACGGCCCCGGTTTAAGCAAAATATCATCGCGAATGCCGATCTTGCCGACATCGTGCATGGAGCTGGCATAAAACAGCATGGTGACGTAATCCGAGTGTTGACCGTACAGCCGGGCCAGCAGGCTGGAAAAATGGCTGATCCGTTCCACGTGGGCACCGGTTTCATTGTCGCGAAACTCGCCTGCCACACCAAGACGGCGTACAATCTCCAGCTGGGTTTGGCGAATCTCTTCGGTACGCTGACGCACCTCTTTCTCCAGTGTCTCGGCTCGCAGCACCTGGCGCGTATAGTACATGCGCGTTTCCAGGCAATTGCGAATGCGTAACAACACCTCCCAGGCTTCAAACGGTTTGGTAAGAAAGTCCTTGGCTCCGGCATCCAGAGCACGCCTTCTGGTTTCAGTATCGGTTTGCGCGGTCAGGACAATGACCGGCACATAATCCTCGCCAATCACCTCATCCAACAACGCCATTACTTCGAAACCACTCAGCCACGGCATACGGATATCAAGCAGGATCAGGTCGAACTGATGTTCGTGGTACAACGTCACCACGTCACGCGGGTCCGTGGTGCTGAACAGGTGCAGATAATCGTCCTCTTCAAGAATCGCTTCCAGAAGAGCCACATTGGCGGGATTGTCATCAACGATCAGGATCTTTGCTTCAGCGATCGACGTCAGCGGCGTCATTGGCGCGTCTCCATCAGGTCTTCAAACAGAAATTTCATCTGTTCAAAATCCACCGGTTTGGCGAGAAAACCATCAAAGCCCAACTCACCGGCTCGGCGAAAGGTCTGTTTCATGGCATCAGCACTGACGGCAATTACCGGGATCTGAACGGTTTGTTCATTCTGCCGCAACCGTTGAAACACGTCAAAACCACTGATGCCGGGAAGATTGAGATCAAGAAGAATCACCTCTGGAAGAACCTCTGCGGCCATGGCGAGGCCACGTTCACCATCGGCACAACACACCAACGTAGCGCGCTCCCACTCTTCAAAAAAACTGGTCATCAGGCTGAGATTACCGGGATTGTCTTCGATGTACAGCACCTTGGCGTGGCTATCGACAGCAGCGTCATGATCCGTCAGCAAATCCATAATCGCGAAAAATCGTCTGTCCCCGCTCCGAACGCACCAATGCCAGAAAAGCTTGTACCAGCTCGACATGGTGGGCATAACTCAGCAGCGCCATCGGCAGGGGATGCTTTGGGGCGACTGTTGTCGGAAGTTCCAAAGCGTCCATGACATACTTGTTTTGCGGTAAAAACGTCACGGCCCTCCAGTTGAGCACCAGGTCGGCCCCTGATGGCGGAGAGCCTGGGCGACCCCTTTCGAATCTGTCGCCAAGCCACCTTTTTGCAACACGTGGATAGACGAGTTTTCGCCTGGAAACCACGACCAGAAGAGCCCACAAGAGTCGTGTCAACAGATAACGCCTCATTGCCCCTTATCCCTCTTTCAGTGTCTAACGTATCCAGCTATATTTATCATACATGAAAAAAAGATTAAAATTATAAACCACACAGATCAGATCTCGCTGAACAGGTATTCACCTTCTGAGCGCAAAGATGCTATACTCGCGCCACTTTACGTTGGTTGATTTTTCTTAGGAGCCCCCCCCGTGACACAGAGCGTTGCACCATATGAAATGCCCATCATCATACAACCTCAAGACATCGACCTGATGGGCCATGTCAATAATATTGTTTACCTGCGTTGGGTTCAGGACGTGGCGACAGCCCATTGGAACCATGCGGCAACAGATGAGGAAAAAGCCGGTTTGCTGTGGATGGTCACCCGACATGAGATCGACTACCTGCGTCAGGTGTTTGCCGAAGATAAGCTGATTGCCCGAACCTGGGTCGGCAAAGCTCAACGACGCCGGTTTGAGCGCCATACCGAAATTCGCCGCGAGCAGGACGGAAAAATTGTCGCCAAAGCCCTGACCTGGTGGTTCCCGGTGGATCATGCGACAAAGAAACCCACCGCAGTCGCCGAAGAGGTGCGCGCCCGTTTTACCGCCCAGGTTGATTAACGGAATAGCTCAAACGACAAGCAGCGCCTTTTCGTCATAAAAAAAGGCGCTGCGTAAAAAGGGTTAAAGCCCTGTTTATTCGGTAAAGCTGATCGCCCCCTGAGGGCAGGCCGGAATACAGATACCATCGTAATCACACAAGTTGTCATCAACAACGGCAACGCCGTCTTGAATGGAAATGGCATTTTGCGGGCACAGGGACACACACTCCCCGGATGCGATACATTTTTGCGGATCAACGACAATTTTCATGGTTTATCTGTTCCTTTCACGACCAAAACAAGAGACGAATGAACAGCAAGCACTCTACCTTATTTCCCGCTCAAGGACAACGCACTTCGTGATCACACAGCGGCATTAATCAGGAACCATTATGACCTCATCACAACCGATTGACCTGGCCCAATTACTCGACGACCACCTCAAAGACCTCAACCTGCCCTTGCAGATTCCGCCACCGGTCCTTGATGTGACCCGCGGTGAGGTGATCAGTTATGATGGCGATGGCGGTTGTCTTGAGATCCGTTTTCCAATCCAGCAGGCCCACCTTAACCCTTACGGTTCGGTACAGGGCGGCATGATCGCCACAGCCATCGACAACACCATCGGACCGTTGAGCATGCTGGTAGCTCCCCCCAATTACACCCGTCATCTGACGCTGAAGTACCGACGCCCCATTGTACCGACCATGAATTTTTTCACCATTCGCGCACAACTGCTGGAGCGCCAGGAACGCCAGCTCACGTTTGAGGCGCGTGTCTTTGATCCCCAGCAGCGGGAGTTGGTGCGCGCCACGGCGCAACATTGGATTGTCGATCTGGAGCGTCAAAAATAGAGGAGAACAAACTCACCACACCACCGGGCTGAATTGGCGGTGCACGCCGCGCTCATCCACCCAGGCGGAAATCAGATCCGTTTCGGTAATATCAAAATAGGTGTTGGCCATCTGCTCATGGGGCAGATCATGATTTAATTCGGCCACATCCATCTGTTCCAGAATCAACGCATCGGCTGATGGCGGTCGTTGTTTGAACGATTCGGCCACCACATAAAACGGACAATGATCGCGTTGCGCCGCCAGAGCCAGCAACCGTGTTCCCACCTTGTTCACCACGGCACCATCACCCAGCAGGCTGTCGGCGCCGACCATCACCAGATCGGCCTGTGCCGTATAAAGACCGGCCTGGGCATCGGTAATCAGGGTGCAGGGGATGTTCCAGTCGTTGAGCTGACGCGCCACCGCCACCCCTTCATTCAAAGGCCGCGATTCACAAACCACAATGTGGCACGCCGCTTCACGCAACGAGGAAAACAGACGCATCAGGGTAGAACTGCAACTGTGCGTGAGCAGGGTATGTCCCGGTGAGATAAGAGGACGCGCGTGGTGGACACAACCGCCAACCGCCTCAAGAGACAACACGGACAGTTGCTCTGCGGATGCAACAAGCAGCTCAGCAGCATCGGTACAATTGTCCAGCGTCACAAGATGCCTCTGCCAGCGCTGGAGCAAATGGCCGATCACACTCATACTCGGCCGCGCCGCACACAGTTGGTTCACCTGATCCAGCAACGTGTGGCGCACCACTTCATCGCAACGCCCCGCTTCAGCAACAGAGTGTTGCAACCACGCCAGGGCCTGGCGAGCCAGCTCACTGGCACCGTGCTGACGATCAGCCTTAAAAGAGTGCAGAAAGTCCGCAAACGGTTCACTCGCCATCGGCGTCCCCGACACAGCGTTGATAGGCTTCAATCAACAGCGGCACCGTTTCAAGAGTGCTCAGACTGTTCGGATCAAGCCACTGATAGCCGTCGTGTTCCCAATCAATGTGGATAGCAGCCGTGTCATCACATAGCTCAAACAAGAACGGATGCACTCGCCAACAACGGTTGAGATTGGTATCTTTGACCTCCAGCACCGTAGCCTCAACCTGCAGAACAACTTGATCGTTCAGCAGCCCGGTTTCTTCCCGAATTTCGGTCAACGCTTGCTGCAGGGCGGTTTCCTGCTCCAGATAACCACTGACACCAGCCCAGCATCCACGATAGCTGCCGACTTTTTGACTGCGTTGCAATAATAGAATCTTGCTGTGACTGCGGATAAATGCGGTCACGACATCAACCGTGTCCATTATGCCCTCCTTGTGGTGGATGGTGTTCCTTATCATACCCCAGTAGCTTGCTGTTGGCGACTCGACTGCGAATAATCCCGGTTGAACTGTGTCCGTGTGCGCACAACAACTTCATCGCGTCACGTGTAAGATTGTACGCAGATGACGTGGGCTGCCGGGACGAGACTCGGCGGTCTGGACTTTGATCTTCTGTGGTTCGTCACTCGAAACTGATCGCACTGGCGAACTTCATCCGTTCGCGAAGGTGGTACCCACGTGACGCGGGCTTCCGCGCCCGCACCTCGGGGCACTTTTGCGTCGACAAAAGTACCGAAAAATCGACTCCCAAGGGGTTGTCATCAATCAGCCTTCACGGAGTTGTTGCGGATCTTTTTCACGTCAGCGGCGTTATCGGTCGTCGCCATAGAACGACTATAGCTCCTCACTCTGCCTTGCTGACGCAAAAAATCTCACGCAACACCTCTCGTTCATCTGATTCATAACAACCCCATTGCGCCCTTACGGGTTCCCTCACTCCATTCTCTTACATCGCGATGTCGGCAAAACTCGCCCAGTCGGCATCAGTCCTCAAACAGGTTGCCGACAACCATCGCGCTGACGTTCATTGCGTTCGGTGCTGCTGAACGGGAGGGCTTGGCTGCTCAATGGCAACTCTGCCGCAAGGGTGGGCACCGTCCCACCCGTTTTATCGGTACCACGAAAAAAATAGAGCACGGCATAAGCCTGTTATCAACGTTTTACGCCAAAGCTGATGCGTTGCACGATTCGCCGACCTAAAGGGCGGCGAGCCGGATCTGCAAAGCATAACGGAAACAGACCCATTGTCGGTTGATCTGAGGGTCAGGAGGTGTTCAAGCTGGTTTTTGCATACTTTTGAGCGGCCAGTCAAAAGGATGTCGGCTGCCGGGACGAAACCCGGCGACTTTGACTTTGATCTTTAGTGGTTCGTTATACGGAACTGATCGCGCTGGCGAACATCATCCGTTCGCAATTCTGGTACGCACGTGACGTGGGCTTCCGCGCCCACACCTCGGGCCACATTTTGCGTCGACAAAAGTGGCGCAAAATCGACTCCCAAGGGGTTGTCATCAATCAGCTTTCACGGAGTTGTTGCGGATCTTTTTCACGTCAGCCGCGTTATCGGTCGTCGCCATAGAAAGACTATAGCTCCTCCCTCTGCCTTGCTGACGCAAAAAATCTCACGCAACATCTCTCGTTCTTCTGATTCATAACAACCCTATTGCACCCTTCGGGTTCCCTCTCTTCAGTCGCTTACGCCGTGATGTCGGCAAAAACTCGCTGACGCTCAAACAGTTTGCCGACGGCCATCACAGCGACACTCTTTACGTTCGGCGCTGCTGAACGGGAGAGCTTTGGTGCTAAATAACAAACCCAGACAGGGTGGGCACTGCCCACCCGTTTAATCGGTGCCACGGAAAAACTAGAGAGCAGCGTTACATCGTTATCGATGTTTTACGCCAAAGATGATGAGTTGCATGATTCGTCGACCTAAAGGACGGCGAGCCGAATCCATAAAGCATCACGGAAACAGACACAGTGTAGGTTGATCCAGGTTCAGGAGGTGTTCAAGCTGGCTTTTGCATCCTTTTGAGCGGCCAGTCAAAAGGATGTCGGCTGCCGGGACGAAACCCGGCGACCTTGACTTTGAGCTTCAGTGGTGTAAATCAGGAAATACCGAATCAAACCACAATATCGTATTCCTTGATCTTACGATAAATAGTATTACGACTAATCCCCAGCAACGATGAAGCATGAACAATATTCCCGCGCGACATCTCCAGTGCGCGCACCACCATCTCCATCTCCACCTCTTTAAGTGGCCGCACCCCATCAGGAATAGCATGGTCGGCAGGCAACTCTACCGGATCCAGATCAATCATCTCCGCAGTCAAGGTGTCTGCGTCATCCACCATGTTCATGGCGCGCTCAATGACATTTTCCAACTCGCGAATATTCCCCGGCCAATCATACGACTGACAGGCACGCATAAACAGGCCACTGATGGCAACCGGCCCTTTGCCGAAACGTTCACTAAGCTTTGACACCAGAAACTTCGCCAACGCCGGCAGGTCATCCATGCGCTCACGCAACGGCGGAATGGTGATGGGTAACACATTGAGTCGATAGTAGAGGTCTTTACGAAAACAGCCCTCCTGCACCGCCTGCTTGAGATTTTGATGCGTGGCGGCAATGATCCGCACATCAATGCTGATCTCCTCACTTGAGCCAACGCGACAGATGCGGCGTTCCTGCAGCATGCGCAGCAACTTAACCTGCATTTGCAACGGCATGTCACCGATCTCATCAAGAAACAGAGTCCCGCCGTTGGCCATTTCCACCTTGCCGGGCTGGCCACCCTTTTTGGCCCCGGTAAACGAGCCCTCTTCGTAGCCAAACAATTCACTTTCCAGCAAGGTTTCAGTAATGGCGGCACAGTTGACCGCAACAAACGGCTGGCCATGACGCGAACTGGCATTGTGAATCCCTTGGGCAATAAGCTCTTTACCGGTACCACTCTCGCCCTGAATCAGCACCGTGGACAGGCTGCGCGACGCCCTTTCCGCCATGTGACGGGTTTTTTTCATCGCGTCACTGTCACCGATCATTTCATCAAAGCTGTAGCGGGCCTGTTGCGTCGCCGGCAAGCAGCGTGAGCGTTTGCTGGAACTGCGCGGCCGCAGCACGGAGACGGCACCAATCATCTGACCGTAATCATCACGCAGCAATGTGGCCGAGCAATAAAGGGCCCGCTGGCCACCATCGAGCATCACTTCCTTATTTTCATAGGCAATGCCGGTACGTAACAGATCTAGGACCGGCGCGTTGTCACCAAACATCTTGCTGATATGGAGACCGATGGCTTCACGGGCACTGACACCGAGAATACGCGCGCCAACCTGGTTGATCTTGGTAATTTCACCGGCAGGATCGACAATAACCAGCCCCTCGGACATGGACTGAATGATGGTGTCGGAATATTTGTAGGAGGCATACAGCTTGGTATTGACCCGATGCAACTGCAGCTGATTTTCAATGGCGTTGGCTCCGGCCACCACCATGCCGAGGGCCAGATCGTTGGCATAGCGATGATCGCCGCTGAGGTTGAGCACCGCCAGCAATTCGCCTTCGGGGGAGAAGATCGGTGCTGCGCTGCAGGTCAGGGTCTGGTTCTCTTCAAAGAAATGCTCGGAAGCATGAATTTTCAGCGGTTTCCGCTCCACCAGGCAGGTGCCGATGGCATTGGTACCGCGCAGAGATTCATTCCAGTTCGCGCCGGGAAACAGCCGCGCCAGTGTCGACGGACAGGGCGTCTTGCGCTCCCCCAGCACCTTGAGCAGGTAGCCGTGATTGTCAGACAACACCACCTGGAACCCGGAGTCGTTGACAAAGTTATAGATGTTTTCCATGGTCGGCGTGGCCACGGCAACCAGATCCTGATGGGCTTCGATCCGCTTCTTTAATTCGCGGGCCCCCATATCGACCCGCACATGGCGCGAGGGGTCAACATTGAGCTGCAAACAACGTCGCCACGAATTCGCGGCAATCTGACTTAACTGGCCTGTCTGTAACTCACGATTGAGTCGTTCACTCGCTGCCATCAGTTCCTGCTCTGCACGTACGCTCATCGTTGACCGTCCCTTCCCATCAGTGCCTGCCGCACCTCAAAGACAGTTTCCGCGCCAAAGCGCCTCAACCCCCTTATTCTTCGCTTCTTTTCAATAAAAGCACACATCATAATGAAGGAACAAGTCCCATATTACGTATACGCTTTTCCAGGTCAAATAGTTGCTGTTTTCTGCTCAAAAATGAAAAAAAGGACAAAAAAAATCCCCGCCGCAAGGACGAGGATTTTTTACAATTACGGATCAGCTCTTACCAGTAATAACCGATATTGAGGTTAACCCGCGTCGTACGTTCATCGTTGCTGCCAACGGTTTTATCCACCATGTTGCCACCACTGAAGATCATGTTCTCTCCGGAGATAATATCAAGGTAGGTATAAACCGGGCCACTGGCAAACAGGGCACCAACAACATTCTGCCAACTGCTCGGCTGGTTGCCGGCATCCGGCTCGATGAGGGTGTTGTCGGAATACAAGGTGATGCTGTCCAGCCACGACAAGCTGTCCGTGGGAATGGTGTACGCCACGTTGGCAATATAGATATCCGCCTGTGCCGGAGCACCCCACGAATAGGTGAAGGCGCCCATGGTGATGATATCATCATCCATCCCCAGAGGATTTTCCGGATCGTACTCGTAAGACGCATACTCGAGTTGAACATTGACCGGACCGTAGTTCCCGTTCAAGTGAACTGCACCGGCCCAGTGGTCGCCGGTATCGTCGGTGATGTTGTTGTAGAGCTGACCCCATTGACCCGAGACGCCCAGTTCGGTATTACCGACACCGCCGTGATCGATGTTGTACGCCAGGCGAGCGTTGAACTGATTGGTCTCCTCGTTGCCGTCAGCCTGAGCACCGGCATAGCCGCCGGTGGCACTGCTGTTGACATCGATGGAGTAACGGTCGGCGTTAGAGGCGCTGGCCAGCTCATCGTTCTTGTAGAATGCCAGGGCCAGACTCAGAGGTCCGTCACTGTACAGGGCTTTGATACCCATATCGTAGTCATCTTCAAGACCGACATAATAGGCACCGCTGAACCAGAAGTTGTGCGACGCATAGGGCTGCAGACCGAACGGCACCTGATGGATACCGGCCTGGATCTGCCACTGGTCATTGACATTGTAGCCGACATAGCCATGATGCACGGTATTCATATAGGAATAGAAACGGTACTCGGCCGACAGAATCCAATCGTTGATGGCACCATCAGCGTTGATGCGAAACACGTCAAATCCGGCGTCGCCGTATTTTTGGTCGCGAGTTTCATCCCAGTCCTTGTAACCATAGTTGATGCGCATGGCACCACCGAAATGAATCGGTTGTTTTTCAGAGAACACCTCCTCCACCACGTCCTTAACGGTGGCCTTGCTCTCTTCACTGACAACAACAGGTGTTGCAGCGGGTGCCTGCTGTTGCGCTGTCAGCAGGGTTTCCAGCTGCTCTAAGCGTTGTTCCATGGTTTGCATCTGTTGCACCTGGCTGCGCAGTTGGCGAACCTCTTTCAACAGTGCGTCATAATCGGCCTGTTCAACGGCCATTGCCGGTCCGGCCAGCACGGTCAGCATGACCAGCACCCCGGAAGCTCCCAGCAGGGATTTCATCCACTTCATTGATCGACTCCTTCCATCACAGTGAAAGCCTCAATACGAAGACAACGCAGGTCTCCCCCATAGTCTCCCAATAGCCTCCCCAATCACAAATTACATTGCCGCCTGACGGGCCTGCTCCAACCAGCCATCCCAGGTCGCTTGATTTTTCTCAATCCATTCCCTGACGTGACGCTCGATATCTTTGCGAGATTTTTCACCGTTCTGCATGCGGGTATTCTGCTCGTTGATATCCGCCAGAGGCAGGGTGAACACTTCGAGGAATTTCGCTGCAGCCGGATTCTCTTCAAGAAACTTTTTATTGGCGACAACTTGAATATCACTGACAACAAAGCCCAGCTTCACCGGATCGGAAACCGCCCCTTTAATGCCGCTCATGGTCATACGATCCTCACCGGATTTTTGTGATTCCTTGGGCATGATCTTGGGCACATTGATCCACACCACGTCTTCGCCCGGCTTGAGTTTAAAAATGGTCCAGTTCGGAGCCCAGGTGTAAAAGAACACCGGCTGGCCAGCATCATGGCGCGCAATGGCATCGGCCATACTGGCAGAATAGGACGCCTTGATCTGATTGATATACGGATCGAGGTCATAAACATCAAAGTGGTGGTTGATCACCGTCTCGCAACCCCAGCCCGGTGGGCAGGCGGTCAGATCGGCTTTGCCGTCACCATTGGCGTCAAATGCTTTCATCACTTCCGGACGTTTGAAATCGTCGAGGGATTTGATGTTGTATTTATCGGCAAATTTCTTCGACACCAGATAGCCTTGCAGGCCACCGGCCTTGGCCACATAGCCAAGCTTGGTAGCGACTTTGTAAAAATCCGGCGGCAGTTGGCCCTCGTGATTGGGAAACCAGCCATTGGTCCAGTAATCCACATCACCGAAAGCAACAGCCTGGTAGAAAATCGGGTTCTGCAATTCCTTGGGGCGTTTGACTTTGTAACCCAGCTCTTTGAGTCCTTCACTGACCAGAGCCTCTTGGAAATAGCCGGTGTTCCAAGTTGCGCGTGCCGGTTTAACAGTGACACCCTTCCCTGGAAGCTGTGCGTCCGCTGCCATAACCGGCGACGCCAGAGCGCACATCAACAACAGCATCAAAAAACATCTCATCTTCTCTCTCCCTTTCGTTACATCACTTTGTTATTTACGACCGATCCCTTGAGTAATACGGTCGAGAATCATTGCGAGCAAAACAATCGACAGGCCACCAATGGTGGCGAGGCCGATCTCCAGTGTATTGAGGCCCTGAACAACCGGATCACCAAGCCCACCGGCACCGATCATGGCGGCAATGACCACCATGGACAGCGCCATCATGATGGTCTGGTTTAATCCAGCCATAATCGACGGCAAAGCCAGGGGAAACTGCACTTTACACAGCACCTGCCACGGCGTAGAGCCAAAGGCGATGGCCGCCTCCACCAGTTCAGGATGCACCTGACGGATACCGAGATTGGTCAGGCGGATAATCGGCGGCATGGCAAACACAATGGTGGCGAGAATGCCGGAAACCGGACCGATACTGAACAACATAACCACCGGCACCAGATAGACAAAGGCCGGGGTGGTCTGCATAGCGTCGAGACATGGCCGCAACAACATCTCAAAGCGGTCACTGCGCCCGGAGAGGATGCCCAGTGGTATCCCGACCAATCCACAGAACAGCACCGAGCACACCACCATCGACAAGGTGGTCATGGTCGCCTCCCACTGGCCGAGAAAACCAATCAGAAACAGACTGCTGACCGTGAACAGCGTGACCCGCTTCCCCGCATAGCGCCAGGCCAGCAGAGCCAGAAATACAATCACCACAATGGGCGGCAAGCTGTTGAACAGCCACTGAAAACCGTCCAGAGATTTTTCAATCGGCACCTTAATGGCCTGGAAAATATCCCGATAGTTCATCGCCAGCCAGCGCACACCGTCTTGTACCCATTCGTCGAGGGGAATCAGCTGATCTTCAAAGTTTAGCCATTCCATCACTGATCACCACCTTTCGTTGTATTTTTATCCGGCGCCGGGGCGACGGAATCGGCCTCTTCGTCATCGTGATTGCGTTGTAATGTGCGCAAAAACTGATTTTTTGAAATAACACCGAGGTAACGCTCATCTTCGCCAATGATCGGTAGCGGCCAAGGGCGGTTAACCACTTCAGGCAGGATATCCTGCATGGAATCCTCTGCCCGGCCCGGGATTGCATCCGCAAGAAAGGCGGCATCGAGCTGTTTCGTTTCCGGGCTGTCTTCAATCAGATCCTTGAGCGATTCCGTCGAAACCACACCGAGGAAACGACGCTGCGCATCGAGCACGTAGCCGTAATCACGGTCATGACTGATGAGGCGCTGCAGAGCGGCACGCGGGCCTTCACCAGTATGGCGGACCACTGTAACCTGGGTATTACGGGCGATATCCTCCGCCTTGAGTATATTGGTCGGATCCACACCACGGAAAAACGCCTTCACATAATCATTGGCCGGCTGCTGCAGGATCTCCTCCGGCGTGCCCACCTGCACCACATTGCCGCCCTCCATGATGGCAATGCGATCGCCGATACGCATGGCTTCGTCGAGGTCGTGGGAAATAAACACGATGGTGCGCTGCGACTTGGCCTGCAGGTTAAGCAGTTCATCCTGCATCTCCGTGCGAATCAGTGGATCGAGCGCGGAAAACGCTTCATCCATCAGCAGGATATCGGGGTCCACAGCCAGACCACGTGCCAGACCAACGCGCTGCTGCATCCCGCCGGACAACTCCGACGGCAAGCTGGCATGCCAGGCTTCCAGACCAACCTGTTCCAAGGCAGTCATCGCGCGTTCCCGACGCTCATTTTTATCCGTCCCGGAAATCTCCAGTCCCAGCGCGGCATTGTCGAGTACCGACAGATGGGGCATCAGCGCAAAAGACTGAAACACCATGCTCATCTTACTGCGCCGGGTCTGAATCAGCTCATCCTGACTCATTGAGGTCAACTCCTCGTCATCAATCCAGATTTTGCCGCTGGTCGGCTCAATCAGGCGATTGAGCATCCGCACCATGGTCGACTTGCCCGAACCGGACAAGCCCATGATGACAAAGATCTCGCCACGATTGATGTGAAAGCTGGCATTCTGAACACCGACGGTGGCACCGGTGCGCTCAAAGATCTCTTCCTTCGTCAATCCCTGCTCAACCAGCGACATGACCTTTTTCGGTTGAGCGCCGAAAATTTTATACAAATTTTCCACCCGGACTTTTGTTTCATCCATTGCGTAAACCTTTCGCGGCTCAAGGCAGACCAATCCCTGCATCGCCAATATCAGCAACACTGTGGAAAAAGAGACACCTCTACCACAGAACAACTCACGATATCGGGCGGACCCAAGAGCCATGTATTTTGTCATTTTTTACGAACAGAGCAACCCGCGACCGGTCACGACGGATCTATCGTAATCGACGTTGCTCAAGTGACGAAATCTCTATGAAACAACCACCCGGGGTGGTGTTCTTAACGAGATCTCTGCGGGACGGGGTCGGAACACCCTGGCAGGGTGCCGCCCCATGTTTGAACCTGATTCCGTTACCGACAGGCGCAGGCCTGCCGACGAATTCAGGTTAACTCGGGAAAATCCCGAAATCTTTTTAAGAGCACACAGTTCCTTTTCTCTTTGCACTCTTCTTCCGGAGAATCAACCGGGTGTTAAAAAAGTCCCTTCCGGGGCCTGTACACCATTACTCCTCATCACTGTTGGCCATCTCAATGGCCACGGTCAGGCGATGATCTTCTTCCACACGTCTCAACCGTTTTTTGACCGCATTTTCCACAAACAACTCCTGGGAGAAACCGATGTAGAGAGCATAGATGATCAACAACAGCACCACGGCAAACGGCAATCCGGTACTCACCGCTGCGGTTTGCAAAGTCACCAGTCCTCCGCCGATCAGCAGCACCGCGGCAACCACACCCTCCATCACCGCCCAAAACACCCGCTGCGGTATCGGAGAGTCAAGCTTGCCACCGGAAGTCAGGTGGTCCACCACCAGCGAACCGGAGTCCGAAGAGGTGATAAAGAAAACGGTCACCAGAATAATGCCGACAAACGACAGAACATGGGTCATGGGAAACTGCTCAAACATGACAAACATGGCCGTCGATACATCCGCTTTAACGGCCGACATGATATCCGCGGCGCCGCTGCTCTGAATCTCAATGGCGGCACCGCCAAATACCGACATCCACACAAACGACAGCAGGGTCGGAATCAACATCACGCCAAGCACAAATTCACGCACGGTACGCCCTTTAGAGATGCGGGCGATAAACATACCGACAAACGGCGACCAGGAGATCCACCAAGCCCAGTAAAAGACCGTCCATGAGCCCTGCCAGTTGGATTGGCGGAACGTCTCGGTCCACAAGCTCAGTTCAGGAAGCTCGCGCAGATAAAAGCCCAGGTTCTGAGTAAAGCCACTGAGGATAAACACCGTCGGTCCGGCAATCAGCACAAACAGCATTAACACAGCAGCCAACCCCATATTCCATTGGCTGAGACGCTTGACGCCACCGTCAAGACCGGACACCACCGACAGCGTGGCAAAGCTGGTAATCACGGCAATAAGGATCACCTGGGTCGTGACACTGACATTGATGCCGAACAGGAAATTCAAACCGGCGTTGACCTGCTTGACTCCCAACCCAAGGGAAGTGGCCAGCCCCATCAGGGTGGCGAGAACAGAAAGAATATCGATCAGATTGCCCCAAAAACCGTGAATTCGATTGCCGAGGATGGGGTAGAAGATGGAGCGGATGGTTAGAGGCAGGCCACGGTTGTAGGCAAAAAACGCCAGCCCGAGCCCGACAATGGTGTAGATGGCCCAGGGGTGCAGCCCCCAGTGGAAATAGGTGATGCCCATGGCCGCCTGGGCCGCCTCTGGAGAGCCTCCGACAACCCCGGAGAACATCGGCGAAGGCGAATTGAAGTGGTACATGGGTTCGCCGACACTCCAGAACATCAGCCCTATGCCCATCCCGGCGCTGAGCAGCATGGTAAACCAGGCTGCCGTGGTAAACTCGGGTTTGGCCTTGTTACCGCCGATGCGGATATGACCGAACGGGCCGAAGGCAAAAAATAAAGCGGCAAGTATAAAAATATTTGCCGCCAGAACCAAAAACCAGCCAAAAGTGACTGTTATGAAAGACATTGTCGCGCTGAACAACTCCGTCGCTTGCTCACGAAACATGATGGTGAGCAGGATAAATGCGATCAGTATCGCCGTCGACATAAACGTCACTTGCGGGTGCAGGTCAAAACCGAAGCCAACCCAGTTGTCTTCACCGGGTTCCTTGCGCTCGGCATCATCATAAATGGATGCGGTCGGCCGAATCTGCAGTCCGCTAAAACGCTGACGCTCGGCGATTGCCTTACGGCGCGCTTCTTTTTCGGCTTTCTTCAGTTTATTGGCAAGTTGCTGTTTTTCGATGGCGTCTTTTTCGTCAACATAATGACTCATGACTTTTTTCTCCAAGCGCATTTATGTACAGCTCACCATAACGGCAGCCATTAAATGACCCCTGGTCGAAACGACCTTCAGCGGAACACAATTCCCGCAAAACGATAGAAAAAGCCAGCACGACCAAGCGCTATTAGTATTGTTGCGTTATCCCTTGCTGCGATCGATTAAGCGGCAAGGGAACTGCATAGACAATCGGGACTAGAGTCCAGACCGAAAAGAGACGGTTTTTACACCGATTGAGAACGGAAATATGTTGACCGTTCCAAGCATGGTTCCCATAAAATGCATCAGATCCGGGGGAACACACCTCGAGTTAATCAAACATATCTATAAGACAATGTCAAATGTGAGCAATAACTAGTGTCCATCCGGAAACGTTAACGTGCTAATTTCACAAACGAAAGCAACATTTTAAGCTTTCAAGAATAGGCGTATTCTGCAACAATGGTGAATGTAACCACCTGATATTGAATGACAATCATCTTTTCAGGAGGCATTCAATGCGCCAAAAACGTAACCCCCAACTGAGCCTGTTTATGACTGTCAACAATACCCAGATCGGTAAAGAATTGGAGCAGATGTCACGAATCCTCGATGACACTCCAGGTTTGCTTCAAGTCGTTTTTGATGATCTGGTCAAGACCAAACGGGCCGATACCGGTCGTCAGGGGTTGACCGCCGAGCAGGTCTTGCGCTGTGCCGTTCTGAAACAATATCGGCAGCTCAGTTACGAGGAGCTTGCCTTTCACCTGGATGACTCCTCTGCCTTTCGTCGTTTCGCTCGCCTGGACATGGGACAATATCCCCGCAAATCGATCCTGCAGGAGAACATCAAGGCGATTTCCGAGCAGAGCTGGGAAGAGATTCATCGCCTGCTCATCGATTACGCCGTCAAACATAAGATCGAAAAAGGACGCAAGATCCGCATCGACTCAACGGCCATCGAAACCGATATCCACCATCCGACAGATTCCACTCTTTTGGCCGATGGCATTCGGATTATCACCCGCTGGCTCGGTGCCGGGAAGGCCCTCTCCCCAGCCCCTTCCTACCGCTACAGCGACCATAACCGCGTGGTCAAAAAGCGGGTGATGACCATTCTCAATACCAGAAAAGAGCAGGTTTGTAAAACCGCCTATCAGGATCTACTTCACTATGCCGAACGCGTCGTCAACTATGCCCTGCCGGCGATTGCCGAACTGCGTGCCTATCAGGGCCTTGAGTTGCTCAGCGCCCAGGGGATCGCGGCAAATCTGGAGCGGGCCGTCGGTCTGCTGGGTAAGGTCATCGACCAGACCCGGCGCCGCGTGATCAACGGCGAAACCGTACCGGCTTCGGAAAAGGTCGTCTCCTTTTTCGAGGAACACAGCGACATTATCGTCAAGGGGCAGCGGGACATCACCTACGGCCACAAAGTGTTTTTCACTGGTGGCCCATCGACCCTGATTCTCGATTGTCTCATCGAGTCGGGCAATCCGGCGGACAGTGATCGTTACCAAATGCTCCTTGAACGGCAGCAGCAACTTTTTGGGCGCATGCCGCGCCAGGTGAGCGCCGACGGCGGGTTTGCCTCCAAGAGCAATTTGGACTTCGCCAAGTCGAACCAGGTCAAGGATGCTGTCTTTGCCAAGCGGCGCGGGCTGTCCGTTTTGGCGATGGCCAAAAGCAACTGGGTCTATAAGCGCCTGAGGAATTTTCGAGCCGGAATCGAGGCCGGAATTTCTGCACTCAAGAGGGCCTTCGGGCTTGACCGTTGCACCTGGTCCGGCTGGGCTGGCTTTAAGCAATACGTCCGCAGCAGCGTGGTTTCCTACAACCTGCTGGCCATGGCGCGTATCAGGCTGGCTTAATCCAAACCAGAGATAGCCAGAAACACAGGCGGTGGTGCGCCTAAAATTGTGAAAGAACCGTGTGTCAAGATGAAAATTCAAGCGGTCCCCGGGAGGAAGGTCCAATACTGAGCCTTCTTCGCCGGAGACTGCCATCTCACTCTCTGGAAATCCAGGCTTTCCGGATGGACACTAACTAACAGTTTAAGCAGCTACAGCAGCTCGTTCGAGTGCAGAAAGGGGAGAGGTAACACGAAAACAAAACAGGGACCAACCAGGGGGGCTTCAACGGTGCAAGCCGAAAATGCGATTTCCGTCTTGCTTACAAAATCAAGCACTTGAAAAAATGTCCTTGATTTTGGTCGCCCGTCCATGGACTCCATAGGCTGTTTTTCAACAGCCTGCTAATGGACCGGAATTTTCATGGCTGTCGTTTTATGCGTTGAGGCGTGTACCTCATTGGCACCTCTGGCCACTTTTCTCGACATGCTGGCCGGATGTCGTGCCATGAACTCTTCAAGATGTTCAATGCTGTCGAGCCCCCACTGTTCAATCAGGTACTGATAGGTTTTTTTCGACAGATTTTCACCCCGCTGTTGCAACCGCAGCACATCGCGCCACAGCAATTTCAGCGTTTGTAGTGAATAGCTCTCCAATTCACCGCGCAAACTGATCTCAAAGGGAACCAGTTGTGCTTGGCCGCCATTGACAAACGGAGCTCGCCCCTGAGCCATGAAGTGGGGATAACATTCCGCACACTCTTCCTCCCAGCGACAGAGAGCAGTGAGCAAGGCATCGACAAGAGCCGTATCGTTGTGACGGGGGATCAGTTTTTCCATGTGAGCGTATTTTACCGTCATCAGGTTGATTCCGGCATGATGAGAGGTATCAAGATCTTGCAGATAGCTGGCCAGGGTGCGCAACGACCAGCAGATAAAGCGTGCCCGGCGATGCTGCTTGAAACTTTCGGAGTCTTCGTGGCAAAGGTGTTGATGGCGAGCAGGCATGGTTAAAAACATCTCCAGTTCCCGCTTGACGATTCGTTCAATCAGTTGTGTCGGCTGTGTCATCATCGGTTGTTTCTCCCGGCATCAGGCCTTAACCTTGTCACCAGTCGCCCGCATTGTCCGCCCAGTCAGGTGGCAAACAAGCCTCCTGCTAGCTGGCGACAGCTCGCAATGTTTCAACATGTTGCACGATATGCTGGCACCTCTCTCCATCATCGACGCCTTCATACAAATCCAGTGCCGCCTGGTACCATTGCAGGGCGGCATCGGTATCTCCCTGAATGGCCGTAATTTGTGCAACACTACTATGTAGATCGGCAATTTTTCCGCGATTGTTTAGTAACGTAAACAACTTCAGGGCATCGTGATAATTTTTCAGACCGAGCAGGTAATCCTGTTTATCGCGATAAACCATGCCGATATTTTCAAACTGTTCGGCAATATGATAGACATCGTCGAGAATTTCAAACAGCTCACGGGCGCGTTGATAATGCGCCAATGCCGCGTCGTGCTGGCCATTGCGCCGATATATCAACCCCATGTTATTGAGGACCCGTGCCTGGGCAGCCAGATTCTGCTCTGCGGCAAACCCGTCATAAAGGGAACGATACACATCAAGACACTCCTCAATCTGATCCAGTTCAAAGTAAAGGCTGGCAACGATCGTCATCTGTCGCACGTAGGCGTCCTGACTGACCTGGCGACACAGACGGGCCGACTCGATAAAACACGGCAGAGCACGCCGATACTGCTGGGCTTCGAGCAGGTGCTCGCCTTCGGAAACAATCGCGTTGACGATATCCATAACCGGTTGTGACATGGCACATCTCCTTGACGACAAGCATGCCGTCGCATTTTGGAACAGTCTGTGTTGAGATGATGCAGCTCCTGGGAACCCGATCTGAGCACGCGCTGCCATTCCCGGCAGCAAACAAATAAAATCGGCTCACGGCCAAAGTATAAAACTTCTAAAAAATCAGAGACTTACAAGACACGTCCTGTTTTGAAGCATCTGAGTCTGCCTGTTTTACTTATAAAAATGCACTACTGTCCGGTTAATAGCTGAATAAATTCAGCTGGTTGCTATCTTGGAGGTCTTGAATTTGTTTGAGAGCATCAGCAACCATCGATGAAATGGGCTTTTTCTCAAACAGATTGACCTCCAGGATTTGTAAAAAAGTGTAGAGCTCACATGGGATTTTGAGCTTTTTCTTCGCAATGACAACCAGAAGATAAATGCTCATTGCTACCCATATCTGACTCTTTACGGCGTTGATCGATGTCCCGTAAAACGATTTGATCCGCAGGTGTTGCTTGATCCATTTGAAAAACAGTTCCACCTGCCAGCGCTGCTTATAGACTTCAGCAACTGTCGCTGCTGAAACCGTAAAATTGTTGGTCAAAAAGACCAGATGCTTGTTTCGATCTTTGTCAACATAACTGATCCGGCGGAGCTTTTCCGGATAGTCTTTTTTCGATTTTGGCGTGACCAGGACGACCGTTTGGTCGGCTTTTATCCCGGCAGACTTGTCTTTGATTGCGGAATAGATCCGCCTATAGCGCAAATTGTCTTTTGCTCTGATGACAAAGAAGGCCCCTTGTTGATGCAGTGCATAAAGTCGCGAGAAATCGGTATAGGCCTTGTCCATCGTGTAAATGGCATCCTCGGTCACCGGCAGAGAATCGAGCATTCGAACATCATGCACCTTGCCTGTCGTGACGGCGACATACGTTGGGATAGTTCCCCGCAGATCAAGCAGCGTATGCATTTTCACGGCGGCTTTTGTTGTCCGAAACTCGGCCCATGGAAACAGTGTCAAACAGAGATCAATCGTTGTTGAATCGAAAGCATACAGCGGTTGAGCAAGTTCCAGGGCAAACGGTTCACCACAGTAAAGTTGCTGTGCCATGCGAATCAAAACATGACTGAAGTCTTGAAAGATGCGCCAGTCTCTGCGCTCACTGGCATCAGCCAAAGTTGAACGGGACACGGAACCACGAAAACCGATGTGGTAGAGCTTTTCACGATGAGAGTTCAAACAGGTTTCGATATCGCGCAAGCTTTCACGGCCAGCCATTTGGGCGTAGGCGAGACACAGAAATTGATCGAAAGTCGAAAACTTTCTGGCTCTGTAATCGCCACGGTAGCGGCGAACGCACAGATTGAAATCGTGACGTGGCAGAAACTGCAGCAGTTGCCTGAAAACGGTTTGACCTGAATTCATTGATACCTCCTACGTTAATGGATGGTATCTCCCCATATTGGCGGGATGAATTCAAATCGAAAACGGAACAGTTATGTCAAAGAACGATTATTATCAACAGCTTAAAGCTTTGACCGATTTTTTAACCGGACAGTAGTGATAAAAATGAGCAAATTGCATACCACCCCAGGGCGGCAAAGCCACGCAAAAAGGCCACTGTAAGAGCAGTGGCCTTTGATGGTGTTCTATGTTGCTGAATTTATTTTTTTAACAACGATTGGACCTGTTCGGCTTTGAGTAATTTCCCCTGGCTGACCAATTGACCATTAATCACCAATCCCGGCGTCGTCATGCAACCGAATGTCACAATCTGATTCAGATCGGTGATTTTCTCTAAGCTGTACTCCAGTCCCAATTTTGTTGCGGCCTGCTCGGCATTGTTTGCCAGCTCAGTACATTTGTGACAGCCTGTTCCCAAAATTTGGATCGTTACCATATCTCTTCTCCTTCATATCATTGTTGGTTGAGCAGGATGTTGAAAAAAATCCCATCCGGGGCCCTTTCAATGACGCAAGACGAAAATGCGATTTCCGTCTTGCTTACAAAATCAAGGGTTTGAAAACCTGTCCTTGATTTTGGTCGCCCTTCCATGGGCTCCACAGGCTGTTTTTCAACAGCCTGTCAGGCCAGCGCCCCGTAAAGCAGCCCACTCAGGGTTGCCATAACAATAACCAGACAGACAAACACCACGGTTTTCTTGGTGCCCATGACACTGCGAATCACCAGCATATTGGGCAGCGACAGCGCCGGACCGGCCAGCAGCAGAGCCAGCGCCGGCCCCTTGCCCATCCCGGCACCAATCAATCCTTGAAGGATCGGCACCTCAGTCAAAGTGGCAAAATACATAAACGCCCCCAACACCGAGGCCATGACATTGGCCATAAGACCATTGCCCCCGACCAGCGAGGCAATCCAATGCGACGGAATCAATCCCTCATGGTCGGGCCGACCAAGCAGAGCACCGGCAATCAGCACCCCGTAAAACAACAGCGGTAAAATTTTCTTGGCAAAATCCCATGAGGTATCAAACCACTCCTGCAATTCCTCATTGTCGGTGCGGGTATTGAGGATCAGGCTCAATCCAAACAGTCCGGCAACAAAAGCAATCACAGGTTGCTCCGGAAATAGAATTGCCAGGAACACCACCGGGATACCCACCCCCATAATGGCGCTCCCTTTGACACGGAACCACCAGACCAGGCATTGCCCGAGCAGCAGACCAAAACCACCGACGATCAACCACTTGTCCATCCAGATGGTCGCCCACAGCCCCTCCATCTGCTGCGGCTTGCCCCAATTGGCAAACACCAGGATACCCACCATACTGGCGAAATACACACCCACCTGCCATAACGGCCGCGCGACCTCCGGTTCCGGCATGGCAGCGGCAGCAGCCACCTTTTCCATCTCTTCACGACGAAAGAAAAAATGCATCAGCAACCCGATCACCAGACTGAAAACCACCGCCCCCACGGCGCGGGCAATGCCCATCTCCGGCCCCAACACCGATGCCGTAAGAACAATGGCTAGAACATTAATGGCCGGTCCTGAATAAAGAAAGGCACTCGCCGGACCCAATCCGGCACCCATGCGGTAGATCCCGGCAAACAACGGCAGAATCGTACAGGAGCACACCGCCAATACCGTCCCCGACACCGAAGCCACCCCGTAAGCCACTACTTTATTGGCTTTGGGTCCCAGATACTTCATCACCGAAGCCTGACTGACAAACACGCCAACCGCGCCGGCGATCAGAAACGCCGGCATCAGACACAGCAACACATGCTCCTGAGCATACCAGCGCACCAGATACAATGCTTCCCACAGCGGGCTGGCCGGCCACAGCGGCGCACTGATCGCCTCAACAGGCAGGGAGTAGCACGCCAAAAAAACTCCGAGGATCAAAGCCACTGATTTCCATTCACGATTCCACTGCATTTTTCGTTGTATCTCCTTCGGGAAAATCCCGTTAACGACGTTCGTCATAAACCAGACGCATATGCCGGATATGCTGCTCTTCAATCACCGCTTCGACACAGTCAAAGAAGTTCATCACGCAGGGAACCGCCAAATGGTAAAAGACCTGATTTCCCCGCTTTTCATCGCGGATAATGCCGACCTGTTTGAGTTGCGACAGATGCTTGGACACTGTGGACACATCCACTCCGACCATAGCGGTCAGTTCATTAACACTACGCTCCTGCTGCTCGAGCTGATCGACGATAAACAACCGAGTTGGATGGGCCAAAGCTTTCAAAATCCGCGCGCGCGCGTCAAATCGCTCTTTTTTGATCTGCTCCATGATATCGTCCTTTCCTTGTTTGGCTATTTGGCATTTTAGCCAAACAGCCAAACAGATCAAGCAAAATTTTCAAACGAAAGACAAAATCCGCGTCTCATCGACAAAAAAAGTTGGCTGAAAAAAACATGAAAGAGAATTCAGCAAGGGCAAACAAACCACAATAGTCACGGTAAAACTGCCAAGAGAGAACATCGCGGCCTGAGCCACTCAAAAAAATACGTAGCAAAAAACTATCACCTTGATTTTAAAGCCATTTAGAGAGTTAAACCTCAAACATGCCCACCAACATAAAACGCAGCATTTACCATAGAGCGCGGAAAGACAAACAAAAATCGGCCGGAAATACTCATAAAATTGGCATTTTCAAAGAAAAAACAGCACCTTAGAAACAAAACATTCTAACTTGACCGCTTAATGGAACCTGTGCATATTTAATTATCGAAAAAAAACAAATTAGTGTCTTTGGGAGGAAAAGAAACGTGTTTAAAAATCTCAGTCTCGCTAAAAAACTTTCGGTCGGCTTTGGCGTCATTCTTATACTACTCATAATAGTCGGCGGCATCTCCTACTCAACGCTCAACACATCATCACGAGGCTTCCAAAAATATCGATCCATGGCCCGTGATACCAACCTGGCAGGGCGCGTTCAGGCCAACCTGTTAATGGTTCGCTTGAACGTGAAGAACTATATTATTTCGGCCAGCGAAACGGATTTTTCCAACTACAAGAAGTACTGGCAGAAAACCTCTGAGTTTATGGCCATCGCGCAAAAAGAGATCCAATCACCGCAACGTGCTCAACTCATCGACCAGATAGATGAGGAACTGCAAAGCTACAACAAAACATTCCTCAGTGTTGTCGAACATATTCATAAACGCAACAACCTGGTGCACAACATCATGGACACCCGAGGCCCTGCCATTGAACAGGACCTGACAAAAATTCTCAAGTCAGCGAAGCAGGATAATGACATGACCGCCACCTACGGCGCTTCGCTGGCATTGCGAAACTTTCTGTTGGCGACTTTTTACGCTGAAGAATACCTGGATACCAATAATCAGAGTGAGGTTGAGCACGCGAAAAATGAGTTCTCCGAAATGAGCACCATGCTGAAGGAGCTTGATCAAGAGCGACAAAACCCTCAGCGTCGTGAGCTGCTCGATAAGGTTATCCGTGACCAAAAAGCCTATAAACACGCGTTTGATGACGTGGTCACAATCATCAGCGCGCGCAACATCCTTATTCATGAAAAACTCGATGTGATCGGACCTGATATCGCCCACATGATTGAACAGGTCAAATTGGATATCAAAAGGGAGCAGGACACGCTTGGCCCCAGGTTGCAAGAGCAAAACAAACACGCCGTGACACTCATCGTCACGTTGGTCATTCTGTCTGTGGTGGCGGGACTCATCGCCACTCTTATTTTTGTCCGCACCCTTACGAAACCGATCATTGCCGGAATCGGACTGGTAAACAAGATCGCCAGTGGCGATTTCAGCAACCGACTGGCCATTAAACAACGTGATGAAATCGGCCAGATGGCTCAGGCTCTGAACGACATGGCTAAAAGCCTGGCACAAAACGCAACAGCAGCTGAACAGATTGCTGAGGGCAATCTCGATGTTGATGTCACACTGGCGTCACCAGAAGACCAGCTCGGCCTGGCGCTACAAAAAATGGTGTCGGGACTTAACGACAGCTTGGGGCAGGTTCAAACAGCGAGCGGACAGATCTCATCGGCAGCCAATGAAATTGCCGACGCCAGTCAGGCGCTGTCGCAAGGGGCAACGGAATCCGCCAGCTCTCTGGAGGAGGTCTCTTCGTCGCTCAATGAACTCGCGGCGCAAACCAATGCCAATGCGGAACATTCCGGACAGGCTAACGCCCTGGCCGACAGGGCAAAACAATCGGCCGAAAAAGGCAACCAGCAAATGAACAACATGGTCGTGGCCATGGCGGAGATTAATGTCTCAAGCCAAAACATCTCAAAAATCATCAAAACCATTGACGAAATTGCCTTTCAGACCAATTTACTGGCGCTGAATGCTGCCGTCGAAGCGGCTCGCGCCGGCCAACACGGCAAAGGGTTTGCCGTGGTCGCTGAAGAGGTGCGCAATCTGGCGGCACGCAGTGCCAAAGCCGCCCAGGAAACTGCCGAGCTGATTGAAAGTTCGGTCGCAAAAACCAACAATGGCAGCGCCATTGCTGAGCAAACCGCCGAAGCATTGACAGAGATCGTTGCCGAAATCGGTAAAGTTTCTGAGCTGATTTCTGAAATTACCGTAGCCAGCAAAGAACAGGCTGAAGGGGTCAACCAGATCAATATCGGTATTACTCAGATTGATCAGGTCACACAACAAAATACCGCCAGCGCCGAAGAAAGCGCTGCGGCCTCAGAGGAATTGTCCGGGCAAGCGTGCCAGATGCAGGAGATGCTTAAACACTTTCGTTTACGTAAAGCAACGTTGCGAAGCTCCACGTCATCCCACATTCAGACCGTACAGCCACCTCAGCTCATATCGGGATGAGGGAGTCCACACGCCTGATTCTCATGGGGGCTGTTCTTCTTCAATTGAGAACAGCCCTACGATTGTCTTCAAACGCGCCAACCACCTGGTTGCGACCGCTGGATTTGGCATGATACAAACAGCGGTCCGCCTCCAGCACCAGATCGACAACGGCAACACCCGGCTCAGCTTTTCTACTACTGATACCGATACTGACTGTCAGCCGATTAAGCACCGCGGACATCTCATGCTCAATGGCCTCGCTTTGCAGACGCTTCTGAATGCGTTTAGCCACATGCATGGCATCGCTCCCTTTTGTTTCCGGAAGAAGGATGGCGAATTCCTCACCGCCGTAACGAGCAACCACATCACTGGGACGCTTGCAGCACTCACACAACGTTTTGGCGACGGATTTGAGACACTCGTCCCCGGCCAAGTGTCCGTAATGGTCGTTAAACGCCTTAAAATAGTCAATATCAACCATCATGACCGTAAACTCACACCCGCTACGTAAACTCTTTTTCCACAAACATTCCAGACTTTCGTCAAACCATCGCCGGTTGGCCAGCCCGGTCAGACCATCAATGCGCGCCAACCGTGTTAACTCTTTGTTAGCATGCTCCAGTTCGTTGGTCATTTGCCGCAGCTCCTGATCCCGGGCCAACCGCTTGGAGATATCTCTGAACACCGTCACGATACCGGCGGGTTTACGATGCACAACCATTTTTGTTGACACACATTCGGCATGAAACACCTCACCATTGGCTTTTCGCAGGATCTGCACAGTCTCATGGACATGGGGAGTAGAATCCAACGTTTCCAACAGCCGGCAACAGAAGCCACCCTCCTCTGTTTGTTCATGGAACAGGTGGTGGGCATTTTTCCCGACAACGCTCTCACTGTCGCAGCCCAGCAGAAGACAGGCGGCGTTGTTAATGAAAGTGATCTTTCCGTACACATCTGTGGCATAAAGACCTTCACCCATGTTCTTCGAGATGACGGCGAGCAATTCAGAGGCCTGATGCCGTTCCTGACGAATCTTCAAATAACGAAAAATGCCGATCATCACCAGCAGCAACCCAATGCTAATCACCGCCAGCCCGAGGGCAAACTGCAAATATATGGTCACGAGGTGCGCTCGGCTGATGGCCATAACCAGGTAAGCCGTATGCCGGCCCTGCATATCTTCAAGCGATTCGAAAAACACCGCATGGGGATCCGAGCCAACGGGATAAAGAATAAAATCCTCCTCACCGCTCAGGCTAATGCGTCTCTCTTCCGTACGGCGAATGGCGTTGCTCAGCTCAGGGCCGATCCGGTTAAGATGACTCATGGCATCCGCATTTGAAGTCAATAATTTCAAGCCTTTGACATAATCGTTCTCCGCATCCAGACAAGGGCAGTGTACGGTGGTTTCCTTGCTGAGCGAAGCGGGCAAGGCGTCCTGCTTCTTGATCATCAGGGAATAAAAAATTGGCGTACCGCACCACTCACGGTTGTCCATGTCAGCGAGTACCGAGGTCAGCGGCTGGCCGATCTCCAGCTGACCAATGGTGGTACCGTTAAGGTACAGAGGGAAGTAATAGCGGAATCCGCTGAGAAGATGATCGGTCTGATAGCCATAGACGGATTGCGTGAGACCCACGGGCGTCGTGTTGATCGTATTGTCCCGGACATGGCAGTCCGCGTCGCGCTCTCCCCCGTTAAAATGGAGCAGACAGGTCCCATCGGAACCGTAAAGACGCAAAAGATCAATCCCATAGCAACGCATGGCATCGTAAACGGGGAGGATAAGTTGCTGAAGTTTTTTTCTCTCTTCACGTGACGCATTCTCAGAACGCTCAAGCGCCTCGATGATAACCGGCGTCATAATTTGCTGTTCGACAAAGCGTTCGGCGATTTTACGGTGTGCCCCCAGCACCCCAGCGAGACGGTTTTTTTGCGCAACAAAATCCTCATTGAGGTGACGATCCACCACAGCAGAAGCGGCGTAATAACAAACCGCGCCGATCAGAACGACCAGGATCACATACACCAGAATGAAACGAAGCAACGGTGTGGAGGTAGGATATTTACGAAAAAAAGAGGACATGCGCTCCCCCCCCGATCTAAACACCAGCGTGCGCTGGATTACAATTCAATGCGCCATGTCCGTAACACCCGATTGGTGTGACAACAGGATCGTATTGGCCATTGCGCCACCCCGACCAATAAAAACTTCGGGGTTTGTCCCGTGTTGCCATGAAAAAATCCGCCGCCGCAATTTACGACGAAACACCACGATAACCGCCTGTCCCACCCTGCGTCGCAAATGGATGCTCCCATGCCCGACTTAACAAAACAAATCAAGACTAGAGATTGCGAAGCCCCTTTTTCCACGTTATATTTAGCGACTTATCGAAATCGTGAACGTAATGGGCGTCCTTGGCTATCATAACGACTCGGCCAGATTTTATCGGGAGGAGTCCCAAGGATATCTCCGATGATTTTTTCCATGGGAGCCCACGGCATTCTCAAGACATTTGAAGGAGAATTGGCGCGATAACCATACTCTCTGGCGATGCGTGAAAAAGAGTAGCCCCGCTTTTGCAAAGCGGCTTTGATATCTGCAGGATGCATGTCCTGTTTCGCTGGGCTGTTTCGTTCGTCTTGAATCGGCATCTAACGCATCTTTCCGCTTAGCCTGCTCGTCGGTTTTTTTTTAGGCCGCGAAATTCGAGATTTCGAATAAACCACAAAAATGACATTTTTGTTTAATTTCACCCACAAAACATATCACATCAACCACATTTGTAGATTGTTTTTTAATAATTTTTCCACGTTCTGCCAAAACAGGGAGAAGCAACTCATGAACGACAACAGACATGTGTCCAAGACGACACTAGGATCACGCATCAAGGAATTACGTGGTCCGGATGCGCGTGAGAAGTTTGCCCAACGTCTGGGCGTGAGCCGCAATACCATAGCCAACTATGAAACCGGACAGCGCATGCCGGATGCCCCTTTTCTCAACAGGGTTCTTGAACTCTACCCAGAAACCAATCCCACCTGGCTTCTCACCGGAAAAGGAACCCGCGGTAAAAGAATACCGGGCCTGAAGGCCTCCCCTCTAACGACAGCGCACGACAACCTGCATCAGGACGCATACAGCGACGAAGAGTATATTTTCCTCTCGACTCAAGAGATCGACGGCCTGAATAGACGGGCCGAAAAAGTCAACACCACGCAGCTGGATAACTGCCTGGCATTTAAACGCTCCTGGATAAAAAGCCAAGGACTGAACCCAGAGCAACTGTCTCTGGTTTCCGTACGTGGAGACAGTATGGAGCCGACGATCAAAGAAGGTGCAATGTTGTTGGTGGAAAAAAATAATTCACCCCCAGGAGAAGGGATCTACGTTTTTGAAGGGGAGCATGGGCTTCTCGTTCGGCGCACGCAATATAACCCGTTTGACCACACCCTATCTCTCTTTTGTGACAACCCCCATTACACGCCTCTCACAGCCAAATCGGGACAAATCAATGACTTAAAGTTGCTGGGAAGAGTCGTTTGGATTGGGGGCAAAACGTAACCGGAGCATGGCCGAGAGAGCCTGTCGCTTCAACACTATCCCGCAACGGGAACTCCGCAACACACCTGTCACCAGTTCAGGCCGCGCCTAAAAGGAACGGTCAAAGCCCCCTCCTGAGTTTTTTCAGTCATGTAAAGAAAAATACGATTTTCAATCCCGTCCTTGGCCTGTGTTTATGCATCATAACCCGTCCAACGCCCTGGTATTACGAACCCATTTTGTTCAATCGCTGTTCATGTTTTTCTCCCCATTGGCCCATGGCTCTCAACACGGGACACAGGGTTGCACCGTAGTCGGTCATTCGATACTCAACATGGGGCGGCACCACCTGGACAACAATCCGCTGAACCAGTCCCTCCTGCTCCAACTCGCGCAGTTGCTGGGTCAGCACTTTCGGCGTCACGCCGGGAATGGTTTGCAGTTCAGTAAAACGGCGCGGTTTTTTGAACAACTGACAAAGGATAAGCGGCTTCCATTTTCCTCCCATGACACTCAGCGTCGTCGCCACATTCTCAATCGCCATATCGTTTCATCCTTCTATTTGAATTAATGAAGAGACCGTGAATAGACATCCACGTGCTTGAGCTGTCTGTCGTTTGGAAACGTTTGTGTCACCCGCCAGAGGTGAGGCGGTAATTCTTCAGAGCTCAGGCAGCTTAATGCCTTGTGCGATCTGGCGCTAATCGCTTCACGGATTCCGGTTTTACTTTCCACAAGGAAAGTCGGTAGCAAAAAGTGCCTACTTGCCAGACTTTCAATGGTTTTTTATCGTAAGAACTCTGGGTTTTGTTTTACCAGTAAACACCCCATTACAGCAATGAGTCTTTTGCTGTTCACTCACACCACGGAGATTGGCGCATGGAGAAAATCTGGGATGTTGTTGTCCTTGGAGGCGGACCCGCTGGGGTTATGAGCGCATTAAAACTGGCCATGAGCGGCAAAAAAGTCTGCCTGGTCGAACAAGGACCTCAGCGGCTCGGCGGGACCTGTCTTCATGAAGGGTGCATGGCAACAAAATCGATGTTGAAAACCGCTGAAGTTTACCAGACCATCAAACAGGCCGAAGAATACGGCATTGAAGCAACAGCGGCTCCGCTGAACCTCCACTGCACTGTGATGCGAAAAAATGATCACCTCAAAGCGTTGAATACCCGCCTGCAGCAAATGGCCCTGCAGAGCGGCTTGCACATTCAACCCGGTCATGGCTCGTTTGTTTCCCCCACACGGATTGCGGTCGATGGCCCTGACGGACACGTCGAGCTTCAGGCTGAAAAGATCGTTATCGCCACCGGATCCCGCCCAAGAGAATTGGACGAGATTCCAATCGATGGTGCACGGATCCTGAACAGCAATCAAATGCTGCAACAGACCCGCTTGCCCGAACGGTTGCTGATCATTGGCGGCGGTGCCATTGGTTGCGAATTTGCCAGTATGTTTCAGGCCTTCGGTTCTGACGTGACCCTGATTGAATGTGCCGAACACCTGCTTCCGCGCGAAGACCGCGATACCGGAGAGACGCTGCAGACCAGTCTGGAACAACGCGATATTCGTGTGTTAACAGGAAAAACCATTGCCCGTGTCAATAAAACGGAGACTCAGGTCGGATTGGTTTTGCAAGGCAATGATCAACCACTGGTGGCCGACCAAATGCTGGTGGCGGTCGGCAGAAAGCCAAACACCGACTGGTTAGACCTGGCCGCCGCAGGGATTGACTGTGACGGTGAGGCCATCAACGTCAACGATCAACTGCAAACCAGCCAGCCCCATATCTACGCCGCCGGCGATGTGATCAACACCATGATGCTGGCCCATTCCGCAATGCTGGAAAGTGACATTGTCGCCGCCAATCTGCTCGGCAATAACAAAACACTGAATACCGCGGTCATCCCCCGCGTCGTATACTCTTTCCCCCAAGTGGCCGCCGTTGGCCTGACTGAACGGGAATTGCCGGAAGACAGCTATCGTGCTTTGTTTCAACCGTTCAGTGAAAGTGCCAAGGCCCTGGTCGATCAACGTCTGGAGGGCCATATCAAGCTGTTGGTAGATAACGACAGCAACACCATTTGCGGAGCGACCATCATCGGTGACCACGCCACAGAGCTGATCCACGAACTGGCCCTGACGATCAGTCAGGATATCAGCCTCGGCGTTCTCAAAGAGGTGGTGCATGCCCATCCGACTCTCGCGGAATCAATTTGGGATCTGGCCCGCCATCAGGGCTAGGCATGTCACTATGAAATGGGCGGGCAGTCTCCCCATCCCCAGCACTGTCCGCCCGTATTTTTTCGCAGCATCCACCGGCGATTGAGTCATGTCTTGATGTTTCAGACCCACCAGGGGGGCCGTCCTCACAGCCACCCCATCGCTTCAACTGCGGCGAAGTTTGCCGACAGCGCGCGGGCCCGGATCTTTACCCTGCCTGCGTTTGCTCTTCAGTCGTTTCACCTTGGAATCGCTGCATAAGCTCTATGGCCGCTTGCAGCCTTTTGGCCAGTTGCTGATCGCTGTGCGACCGTGCCCATTCAATGCCCTGACTGGCCCTTTCTATAAAATTGATGTGCTCATGGTCTGTTGCCATATCAACAGGCTGACCTGTCGCTACCGAGACTTTCATTGTCATCGACAAAAGGGAGCTGGTCTCGTCCAGCGAGATGCGACCATTGCGGATTTGGCGATTCATCCAATCAACCATCTCTTGGCGTGTCATGTTTGTAAAATCCACCTGTCGTTGCGGCTCATTTGATCCCTTTGAATCGGCAGGAGACTTTGCCGTTTTAGAGCTCAGAATTGCCTCAAAAGACTCTGAGCTGGAGGCGTCTTTTGAACTCTTTGCGGACTGAACGTGTTGATTCGTCCCTTGGGGGCGGCCGCTGGTCTGGATTTTCATGGTCTTCTCCGCATGCTTGTGGCCTGTGGCAGAACGGCGCAAAATTGATGTGTTATGGCAGGATGTTGAAAAAGTCCCGTCCGGGGATTTCCCAACAACGCAAGCCGAAAAGGCGATTTCCGGCTTGCTCACAAAATCAAGGGCTTGAAAACCTGTCCTTGATTTTGATCGCCGGTCTATGGACTCCACGTGATAAACCATACCAGATTTCTTCCTGCATATGGACAAATCCGCTGTATTTTTCGCCTCCTGAAAATTTTATGCCGCCAGCTTCAACCGCGAAAGAAGACCATGCGACGTCCCTTTTGCGGATCGCTTTTTAACCACCTGCCGGTTTGACAGGAGCAAAACATATCGGGAAAAGTCGCTATCGGCTGCATGCTGCACGGCGCAGGCATTACATATAATCGAGCAAACTCAGACTGTTGAGCCTGGAACTGACCGCCAGTGCCGCTTCCAGAGCTGTCTCCGCCTGGGTCATGTCGCTGAGCACTTCAATCATGTCGGCATCTTCATAACGAGACAAGGTGGTTTTCATCTGCAGCTTGACCTCTTCCAGCATCGCCTTGTTGTCTCCCAGGCGGGCGTTGTCATTGCCCATCAGGCTGCGCTGGGTACGCACCTGGTCGGTGGCCGGTTCAATCGCGTCCAGTGACACCTGCAGGGCAGCCACGTCACCGGCACGCAGGTTGGCTTCGAGATCGTCAAACACGGCAAAAACGTCAATCGGGTCGGTGAACAGCACGTCGCCGGTCAGATTGCTCTGCACGGTTTCTCCGGGCCCCACTTCGACATACTTGATATCCGTGGTGCCGTCATAGCTCACATCACCGCTGACCGCATCGACGCTAAACGGCTGGGTATCGTCGGTAAACCCGGCAAACAGATATTTGCCGTTGACCTGGGTATTGGCGACATCAACAAGCTGCTCTTTTAACGTTGCCACTTCATCCGCGTACGTTACCAAGTCGGCATCGGACAGGGAGGAGTTAATGGCCGCGGTGGTGATCTCCTGAATACGCTGCATAATATTTTCAACGGTGTCGAGATAACCATCAACAATGTCCATGCCGTCCTGAACCGTCTCAATATTTTCAATATAGCGGTCACTCATGGTCATCTGACTGCGGGCGTTTTCAATGGCACGCACCGCAGACGGATCATCGGAGGCGACGTTAACTCTTTTTTCGGTGTGCATATAGAGCCGGTTCAGCTCGTCTTCGGCTCTGGCGATATTCAGCTGCATGCTGCGATAAACACTGGTTGTCGTCGTACGCATCATAATCAGGCTCCCATGGTCAGCATCGTGTCGAGCATTTCGTTAATCGCGTTGATATATTGGGCGGCGGCCCTGTAACCGGTCTGATACTGGGTCAACAGCAACAATTCTTCGTCGGTGGACACGCCAACGGCGCTGTCGCGCATGTTCTGCACCTGGACCAGAGCATCTTGCGCCGTCTCCAGCTCATACGTGTTCTGGTCAACGGCCAGTCCAACCTTGGAGGCGATCTGGCTGTAAAACTCGTTGAAGGTGCTGCCGTCAACCACTTCAGCATCCTGCAGGGCAACCATCGCCAGAGTATTGGTGTTGTCTCCGGAGGAGGAAGTTGCTCCTGCCGCGACCTGATCGGTTTGCGTAATGGCCACGGCCAACGTGGCCGCGGCACCGGTCCAGGCTTCGGCGTCTGCCGCCGTCGAGGTGCTGTAGCTGAAGAAACTCACTCCGGGATTGCCGTCAAGATCCACCCCGGCCTCGTGGACGGCATTGACCTCGTTGGCCAAGGTGTAGGCCAGACGGTCAAGGCTGTCGCGGACCTGCGGAATCTCGTTATCGCGCACCGACATCAGGCCTTTGATTTCGCCGCCGAAATCATCCAGTCCCAATTCAACGGTGGTCGCGCCCATATCCAGGCTCAGAGTGGTCAAACCATCAACCCGACTGGAACTCATGCTGCTGGCAATGCCGCCTTCGACCAGCGGCAACCCGGAACTAAGCTGCACCGAAACCATGCCGCTGCCGCCTTCATAGGTATTGATGCCGACCAGCTCGGAGAGTTCCTGCAACAATTGGTCGCGGTCATCACGCAAGCCGTTGGCCGAGGCGCCACCGGCTTCGGTTGAGACGATGCGCAAATTGAGGCCGGCAATCTGGTCGGCCATCTGGTTGATGGTGTCCACTTCCGCCGCAATGGAAACATTGATGTTCTCCGTCAATTCATTGAGATCGTCATCCATGGAGGCAAAGGTTTTGGCGATGTTTTTCCCCATCTGGATCACCTCCTGACGTTCAACCGTGCCGGACGGCTCATTGCTCAACGCCTGCCACGCTTCAAAATAGGCATTGATGTCCGCGACCAGGTTGTCGTCGGAGATCCCAGCGATTCGTTCCAGTTCTCCTAGCGGCTCGGCCATGGCAGCCTGTTCGCCATAGTCGCCCGACTTGTTAATCAGCTGCTTGGTGACAAACACCGACTCCTGACGGGCGATGGCCGTGACCACGGCACCGTGACCGACAATAATGCCGTTGTGTTCGAGAGCCGGAGAGCTCGACACCCTCAAGACCTGACGTGAATAGCCTTCGGTGCTGGCATTGGTCAGGTTGTTGCCGGTAACTTCAATCCCTTTCTGACTCACCATCAGGCCGGTCTTGCCGGTATTTAATGCGCCAATCAGTCCAGCCATAACTACACCCTCCCTGACAGTAGAGGCCGCATCCCGGTTTTGGGGCTGACGTGACCATCGCTGCCGTATTGCGGATAACGCGGCTTGAAATAAAAAGAGAGACAGCGCTGCACTCGTGTGCCGGCACTCTCAAACAACCGCGCATTACGTCGATTCTCATGGGCGATCTGCTGTAACAGTTTCAAGCGCTGTGGATTGTCTTCAACTGGCAACTTATTGATATGTGTCAGCAACGACATTTTCTCCAGTAACAGTTGCCTCAGCTCCTCCATATCGAGACGGATGGCGCAATCGCGTTCACGCTGCAACAATGCTTTCAACTCTTCCAGACGATTATTCAGCTCACAGCCCATGGTCCTATCCTTTTATCCGATTAACGAATCAGGTTGATCACTTCCTGCAGCATCTCGTCCGTCGTGGTAATCACCTTCGAGTTGGCCGAATAACCATTCTGGATCGTGATCATGTCGACAAATTCCTGCGACAGGTCAACATTAGACAACTCCAGGGAGTTGGTATAAATAATTCCCTGTGACGCACCGGGAGTGCCGATCTGCGGATTACCGGAATAACGACTGGCCGAATAGAGACTGTTCCCTTCTTTGACCAGCCCGCCGGGATTGGTGAAAGTCGCCAGAGTAAGGGTCGCAATATCGCGTGTCTCGCCGTTTGAATAGCTGACACTGACCACCCCCTCACTGTTGATCGAGGTTTCGACAACTTCACCCGCCGCATAGCCATCTTGATCCTGGGAATACACCGTTGAGGTACGGCCAAATTGGGTGGTATCAAATTCAATGGCAATGCTCTGGGTTGGATCGGCACCACTGGCCCACATCAACGTGGTTTCATCGAGATCAAAGCCGCTGGTACCAATCAGTTGACCGTCATCATCAAAGGTTAACGTGCCGGTACCGATCACCGTCGACTCTTCACTGCTGGCCACGGACGGATCGAGATCAGCACTGTCGACTACGGTGTTCCATTCCCAGGTCTGGTCGCCGGTTTTGGTAAAATAGGTGGTGGCCAGATGCGTCTCACCCAGGGCATCATAGATCGGTGTCGACGTGGAATAGTTGGAGCTTTCCGAAGGGTCGCTGAGATCAAAACCGCCCGGGATCTCCTCGGTACCAGAGTTGAGGTTGGTCGTAAGCACAATATTGGACGTCTGCAAGGCTGGGACCTGACTGGTCAGATCGACCTTAATATCCACCGGGTCGCCCCCTCCCGGAGTGCCGTCCGCATCAAACAGTTGGCCTTGAACCCGATAGCCGTCGGCATTGACCAGATAACCACCCGGATCAAAGTGAAATGCACCGTTGCGGGTATACACGACTTCATCAGTCCCTGCAGCGCTGAGCATGAAAAAACCCGCGCCTTCAACGGCCAGATCCGTATCGCTGGAGGTACTCTGAAACGATCCCTGACTGAAATTGCTGCGCACCGTCGTCAATTCGGAACCACGGCCAACCTGATTGACACTGGTACCGGTGGTGGAGATCGTTGCTGAAAGCATGTCGGAAAATACTGTTGAGCTTGACTTGTAGCCAATGGTGTTGCTGTTGGAGATATTGTTGCCGGTGACACTCATAGCCTCGGCATTGGTCTGCAATCCACTGATCCCGCTATATAAGGTACTGGTAAGTCCCATGACGTCCTCCCCGGTGCCGTGTGACGGCACGGTGTTAAAATAAGTTAGGCAAAAACCGCACTGTCGATATTGGTAAACACCTGGTCACGCAATCCGGCCTGATCCACAACGGTGACCACTGTCGCCTGAGGCACACTGACCACCAGAGCCGCGCCATCCACCATCACCACGGAGGTGCGACTGCCTTTGTGTTGCAGGGTGATGAGTGCCTCTTCAATCCGTGCGAGTTGCCCCGCGCTAAACTGCACCCCCCGTTTGAGCATCCGTTGGCGGGAATGCGCGGAAAAACGGATCGTGCCGATATCCTTGGCCGCGTGTCTTACTGCCGGCGTTGCCATCAGTTGTTCGCAACCGAATAGATGGAAGACAGCAGGATTTCACCGGCATCGGTACTCAATACGCTGCCGGAGCCGGTCATGGCCACTTCATCAACCGTGGTTTTGATCAGCGGCAACACATTGTCGATCTCGCCGTCTGAGTTATAGGCTTCAACCGACAAGCTGTATTCCCCCTCAGGAAGAGGATTGCCGTCCATGTCGGTACCGTCCCACTCGAGAAAATTGTCACCGGCACTGAGATCCGAACTTTCGATGGTGGCGACGACGCTCTCGTCTTCATCCAGGATATTGACAGTGACTGAGGTGGCGTCTTCCGGCAGATACATACCGATCTCCACCTGGTCACCGTTGAGATAGAAATTGTCGCTTTGCGCAACCACGGTTTTGCCGAGCATGTCGATACCGGCCAACTGCTGCATATCAACGGTCGCGGAGAGCACGGAGTCGAGCTTGTCATTGGTGACGGTTTGCTGTTCCAGCGAACTGAAGGTCGCCAGCTGAGCAATGAATTCCGTATTGCTCTGCGGTTCAAGCGGATCCTGATTCTCCAGTTGCGCCACCAACAGCTTGAGAAAATCTTCTTCACCAAGGGCCTTGCTGGAAGCGGTGGCATAGGTGGGGCTGTGGGTCTGATTGGTTTCTGTTGTCGACGTTACAGACATTGTTCACTCTCCTGCGGGGCAATGCCCCCGCGCCAAAGGGATAAGCTGTGGTTTTTCAACCCATCCGGAGTTGTCCAACCGAAGCAAGCGTCTTGCACTCAAGGCACTTACGATCAAAACTGCGCTTAGTCTCCAGACACAGCGTTTGTCGCCCCTCCCTGGGCTCCCGATGCCAGACTCCAAGCCCTGATCAGGCAAAATTGTTTTGTACGAAGTAAAATTCGCGATCCTCCGTCCGAAATATTCCGCGCCATAACACGACAGCGACCGACCGGGCTGAGAGTGATCACATCTCGCTTAAGACAGCTGCCGTGCAATGCGTCTGTCTTGCCCTCTTCTCTTCGAAAAGCCACAACGATCTCTATATATGTGTTTTGTTTGAGTTTTTACCGTTTTACGATGGGTTTATCCGCTAATTTGTAGCGGCAAAATACACAAGGCTACATAGCAAACAAAAAAAAGCGCCGTCCAAAGACAGCGCTTTTTAAATCAGAAAGGACTCCGCTCCGGCTGACACACAGCCAAAGGGATTATGGAGGGAAAGGATGGTGCTTAACCACCGAGCAGGTAACCAACCCCGCGAACGGTTTTCAGCAATTGAGGTCGTGAGGGATCTTCACCGAGTTTATTGCGCAAACGGGAGATATAAATATCCACGGAGCGGTCCACACCGTTGTATTCAAGACCGAACAGGGCTTCATAAATCTGGTCACGGCTGAGAACAGTACGGGCGTGGCGCGCCAGGTACCACAGCAGGTCAAATTCTTTTGAGGTTAAATCAACACTTTTCCCGCCACAAGACACCTCACGACGCCCTGAATCCACTTCCAGGATTCCCAGGGTGATGGTGGCATCTTCACCGGTTTCCGCCAGTTGACGCCGGCGCAATACAGCACGAATCCGGGCACGCAACAAAGTGGCACTGATCGGTTTGACGACAAAATCATCTGCCCCCATCTCCAGACCAAGAACCTGAAACATCTCATCAGCATGCTCAGCCAGTACAACCAGTGGCCCCGTATACTGTTCACGTAAAAAACGGCAACAGCTCGCCACATCCAAAGAGGATTCGTCAACATCAATAACAACCAACTCCGGAATCAGCTCCTCACACACTCCTAGAATCTCTTCCGCGCTATGATACACCGCCGGAGAAAATCCATCTTCACACAGACAGGCCACCGTCCCATCGCAGTTTTCAGAATCATCCGTCAATACCAACACCACCCGTTCTGCTTCCATCGAAAAAGCCATTACATCATCCCATTCATTCTTTCATAAGGTTATTATTCCAACCCATCCATGGGTGTCGGTCCATCTGCACCAGAGGCACATACTGCATCTGTCTCTTCGACGTGTTAATTGTCACACTTTGTTGTTTTTTTGTATCAGCACTGATTTTAACTTTTATCAATATCAGCAATTGCCACAAACAACAACAAGCCTGCAAAAGAAGTAAACCCGGTGGCGTTTCTTCTCTTGCAGGCTGATATAATGCAACAATTTAGTTAAATAAACCACGATGCACAGAAAGTGTATCGCTTCGACCAGGACTGAACGTCCTGAAAACCCGGCTTAGTTCTCTCTCTCGAAGGTAAGGGGAAAAAACAGGCGATGATTCGGATCAAACGCTCTGGTTCATCGCTTGTTTTTTATTTGCGTCCGGCAAAACCGCGACGCGGCCTGTTGCCGTCAAATGGCATCCCACGACCTGGCCCCGGCGCCATCATACTCGTCATGATGGCCTGGCATTTTTCACGCTGCTCGGCACTGAGCACCTGCGCCAGTTCGTCCCGCAGCTCTGCTCGCCTGACCAGCAAATCGACTTTCTGCTTCATCACGCTATCAAGTCCTTCACGCAACGCCTTATCATTGAAAACGGTTCCCTGGGCCGAAGGCATCATCAACGCCCGTTGTTCAGCCTTCAGATCGTATTGCTGCTCAAAAGTGTTACGCAACTCTTGTTCAAGGGTAGAAATTTTTTCAATCTGGGCCGCGTTGAGTTCAAGAGCCACGGTCATCATCGGCAATAGATGGGGGGGAAACATTTGGCTCTGACTACAGGCCATCATCCCCACACCTCTGCCCATGCCCATAGCTCTGCCCATGCCTTTGGCCACACACAATCCTCTACCTTGTCCCGCAAGCCCGTTCCACGGCCCTGGTTGCGCCCACGCTCCCTGACTAGCGACAAGCATCATTGCCGCAACAAACATCACAGTCAATTTTGTTTTCATCATTCACTCCTTTGGTTAAACAGACATCCAGTCTGTCTGTGGTTGATGTGAAAACTCTAGCAGCTTCAAGGAAAACCAGAGGTTAAGAGCTGTGCATATCGTGTAAAGTTTTGTTAACGCATCCTCTTATTTTTGAACCTGCTCTGACTGACGGCAAATGTTTCTTTTTGTTCAAGGACTGACGAGGTCCCCCCCCCTTTTTGGAAAAACCAAACAGGGCTCTCATACGTCAGCATATTTGAAATTGCAGGAGCGGCTTCAGCCACGAATTTTCATCATGACCTGGACAATTCGCGAATAAATTCGCCCCGGCATCTGGTCACTCCAATGACAAAATTACGTGTGTTCGGAGACGAACAGGATGTTTTTCAACAGCCTGCTAAGGGAGGGGTTGTTTCACTTGAACCTGCGCCTGGGGCCGCCCCCACAGGTAGCCCTGCGAATAATCGATTCCCAGTGCCACCACCTGCTGCTGCAACTCTTCGCTTGAGACGTACTCGGCAATGGTGGAGATGCCCAGCTCACGGGCAAAGTGAACAATGGCTTCGATAATGGTCCGCGCTCGGTCCGAGTCGTTGAGCTGGCCGATCAGACCACCATCGATTTTAAGGAAATCCACATCGAGTTGGGAGATGTGATCAAAATTGGAATAGCCGGTACCAAAATCATCCACAGCCACTTTAATGCCGTAAATATGCACCTGATCGATGAATGACTTGATCACTTGGTAATTCTCGACCCCTTGCGATTCAATAATCTCAAAAATCAGCCGTTCACGGGCGGTTTTTTTGCGGATATGTTCAATGATGGTCTGACGGCTTTCGTGATCGACAATATCATCAATGGACAGATTGACCGTACAACCAACACCGTGTTTCTCAATACAGTTAAGAGCCTGGTCGATCATAAACGTGGTCAGATAACTGGACACGCGCGATTTGCGTGCGGCTTCCATGAAAAAATCCGGTCCGACGATGGTGCCATCGCGCTCCACCAGACGAATGAGGGATTCATAGTGACTGATCTTCTGACTATTGTTGTCATAGATCGGTTGAAAGTAGGCACAAAACCGGTTATTTTCCACCCCTTCCTTGATCTTCGAAGTCCACAGCAGATTGGCGTGACTCGACTGACTGCTGTGCAGATCCGGCGAATAGTGCACATAAGGACGAAAAATCCGCTTGGCTTCTTTGAGAGCCAGGTCGGCCCGCTCCAGCAATTTATGCGGTCCTTGAGCCACTCCGGCAGTCAATGACAAACGGAATTCACTGTCACCGATCACAAAGCGCTGTTCATTGATGCGCTCCATCAGGTATTCCACCGAAACACAGCGTGGCGACGTGTCACACATCAAGGCATATTCATCACCGGAAATCCGATAGATGCGGGTTTGCGACGGCACCAGTTTACGCAGATAGTCGCCGACCCGGACCAGCAGCTTATCACCGATATGGCCACCATAAAAATTGTTAATATCCTTAAATCCATCGATATTGACGAGAGTCAATTGGGGAAAACGACAACGCAACAGATCACGCTTTAGACACAAACGGTTACCGAGCCCGGTTAATTCATCGCTAAACAACTGACGGCTCAGTGGCCAGACAAATACCAGCGCCACCGGCACACACACCAGCAACAACACCACCCCTTCAATAAGGGCCCGATTTAACGATTCGGCCAGCGCCCGATCAACCACAAAGGCATCAACACTCGCGACAGCCAGATAGGTAACTCGTTGCGGTGTTTGGCACGGCAACACAAGGGTGCGACTATGGGACGACACTTGATCCGCAGCAATATAATGAGGCTGGCCATCTTCGAAGGCGGCAAGAATCGGCTTGGACAGCTGAGGGTAGGGTTTAAAATAATTGGAAAATTCACCCGAAGCTACTTCCTGGTCGGTCAAGCTTGATGACGTCAGATAGACCGTGTCGTCGCGGCGAATAAGCGTGGCAAGACTGCGCAGATGAAGGTCGCGGCTCAGGTGGGTCAAAAGATGGGAGCAGCGCACGCTCAGCTCGGCCAACCTCGGATCATTCGCACGGAGTTGCTGATCGTGTAATGCATCACCAACCGAGTAGCGCAGGGCCGTGGCTCCATCCAGCAATCGCAGGTCCACCTGATCAAGAATCCACCGGGTATTTTCCGTGTAATGATAATAGCTCAACACCATTAGCGCCAAGCTCAAGACCACCACTCCCATACCAAATATTTTCAACTTGATCATTGTCAGTTACCCTGCCTCAGCGGCATCACTCGTTTTTAAACGTCCCAGCTTGGGCTTGATCGGCCACCTCAACCCGGTTACGCCCATTCTTTTTGGCGCGATACAAGGCCATGTCAGCCCGTGCCACCATCTCGCCCTCATCTTCCACCGCTGGATCAAATGTGCTTACACCGACACTGATGGTCACCTGAATATTCACCGGCTCGCCTTGATGCACCTCCTCAATAAGACAGCGTTCACCCACCCACTGACACAGGCGGTTTCCCAGAGTTTGCGCGCCATTCGAATTGGTATAGGGCAACAACACCATGATCTCTTCACCGCCATAGCGAAAGACCATATCAAAATCGCGCACGCTGCCTTTAACCATCTGGGCCAGGGCCTGCAAGACCCGGTCGCCAACCAGATGGCCATAGGTGTCGTTAACCTTTTTAAAGAAATCGACGTCGATCAGAAGCACCGACAGATCAAGAGCATAACGGCGGGTTTTATCGGCCTCGCTGCGCAGACACCGATCCATATGGCGGCGATTATAAATTCCCAGCAGCGGGTCAAGAATGTTTTCGTATTCCAAATGACACAGCCGGGTGACATCATCGGCGGTGCGCGCGGCAAGCAGACAGACAATCAGGACAAAAATTGCCCCGAAAAAGAAGATCACCGGCACGACAAGATCATGCCATTGCTGTGCCTCGTTCCAAAACAGCAGGGCATAGAGGGCATACCCCAAAAAAAACAGGCACACCAGAACAGAAAGGAACATCCATGCAATACGACATGGACTATGGGGAAGACGTCGGCGCAACTGATCAACAGGAAACAACGCCAACAGCAGCACCAGCGCGCCACCAATCACCAGAAAATTTGCCAACTCCGCCATAAAAACGTGCATCCCGCCACAAAAACAAATTCTGCCTAATCACCACGCGATATGGCGAGAGCCTGATTGGATTCGCGGTTTTTTAATAAAAAAGAGAGTCTAAAGGTCGCAACAGCATATTGCAATAATATTTAACTTCAGCACGTTAGACAGGTATTCGTCTCAGACTGTCTAACCGATGAATTAATCATGCAAGCCATTTGCCAATTAAAAAACCACTGCAATTAAATTAGGCTCACCATTCCACCATCCGATCCTGACTGATCCTAAATCCCGGTCTAACATTGCCGCTGTAATACGGTGGCGTCTAACCCTTTCTTATGGAATCTGAAATAAATATTAAAAACCGTGCAAAGGATTTTATCATGGCCATTCTCTCGCGCTTTAAACTGGTTTTTCGCTCTGTGTCAAGACTGGCTATCGGTTGGCGACTGGCCGCCGGATTTGCGGCCGTTTTACTGTTGGTTGTCATTATGAGCAGTGCCACAATCTACTCGATCAGCGACATTGAACAGGCCAACACACACGTCAATAATGCCCTTGATTCCGCAACCAACATCCAGCAACGGACCGGACAAATCAACACCTGGCTGAATCAGCTGGAACGGTGCGAATCGAATGTCAAAAACAGTCTATTGAGTATGGAAGAAGCTTTTTTGCGCAACAAGGCCCAAGTGCATCTGTTTGACGACCAACAGGACCCCCTCAAGCACTGGCTATCAAGCCGGCAACGTAGCGAGCTGACCAAAGAATTGCCGCAGACAGCAGCCCTCATCACCAACCTGGAGCGACTTCAGACAGAGATCGAAACCAATGCGCACAAGATCAGCGAAACCTGGCGCCCCCGTCACGAAGGACTGAGCCAAGCGCTGAACGAACTGAAACGTACCCAGATCTACTGGGCGCTTAAAATCACCAACATGATTTTCGTGCAAAGCTCTATCGGCGAACTGCTCTATGAAGAACTCGAAGAGACACCACTCGAAACATTCCGCAATGGTGCCACCTACCAACGGTATGCCGAACAATTTCCCCCATTGAAACAAGCCGTTGACAATGCCAGCGATGAAAACCGGCAATTGCGCAAAGCCAGTTTTGCCCTGGAGGCGTTGATCATGGAAGGCGAATGGGACAAGGTCCGAACCTTGTACCGTGACGAATTTCCGTCACGGATCAAATCCATGGCCGTCGACCTTGACTTTGCCCTGCAGATGGAAAACCGGATTCTTTATCAGCAGGAAGATGCCATCGCCCTGCTCAACAGCAAACTGAAACCAACCACAGCTGAACTGTCACAAACAATCAGGCAACTGCGCAAAATCCTTCAGGAATCGATGAGCCAGGTCAATCAAACAGGCAGCGCCAGCAGTCAGAATGTTCTGGACGCACGCCATCAGGTGACCACCCAGATCAGCAACACCAAACAGCGCATCACGCTGACTTCGCTGGTGATTCTCTTTATCGGCACTCTGGCATCATGGTGGATCACGCGCTCCATTGTTTCACCGCTGCGCGATACCATGTCGATGATCAAAGAACTCGAAGCGGGACGGTTGAGCAAACGCCTCAACTTTTCCCGTCAGGATGAAATCGGTGAAATGGCCGCCAGCCTCAATGCCTTTGCCGACCATCTCGAAAATGAGATCGTTACCGCGTTCAACCAGTTGGCTGAGGGCAATTTCACCTTCGAAAGCAAAGGCCTGATCCAGGAACCGCTGAGCAACGTCAACCGCTCTCTCAACGAATTGCTCCTCGAAATCCGCCGTATGGGCACCCATATCCAGAGTGGCTCAAAACAGATTGCCGACTCGAGCCAGCACCTCTCGTTGGGAGCAACGTCTCAAGCCCATTCCGTCGAAGAGATCACCCGGTCCATGGCAAGCATCAGCCAACAGACCCGCCAGAATGCCGACAATGCTCAGCAGGCTCGCGAGCTGTCGGAACGCACCCGCCATTCGGCGGAGCAGGGCAACGAACACATTGGACAAATGCTGGTCGCCATTGAAGAGATTAACCAGTCGGGTGTCAACGTCTCAAAAATCATCAAAGTGATCGACGAGATCGCCTTCCAGACCAACCTGCTGGCCCTCAACGCCGCCGTTGAAGCCGCACGTGCGGGTCAACACGGCAAAGGCTTTGCCGTCGTCGCCGAAGAGGTGCGCAATCTGGCAGCCCGCAGCGCCAAAGCCGCTTCTGAAACCACGCTGCTGATCCAGGGCTCCACACAAAAAGCCGAGCGCGGTGTCAAAATCGCTCACCAGACGGCCGAAGCGTTGTCGGAAATCGTTGATGAGACCGCAGAAGTTTCCGAGCTGATCCGCAAGATCGCCGACGCCTCCACGGAGCAGGCACAGGATATTGAACACATTACGGCCGGACTGGCCAAGATCGACACCGTCGCTCAGAAAAACAACAGCCTGGCCGAACAAAGCGCCAGCGCCTCGGTGCAATTGTCTGAGCAAGCCGAGCGCATGCACGGACGGCTTGAACAATTCTCACTCTATGCCGTGCCGGAAGCACTGCCAATGCTCCATACAGAGAAAAGTGCCCACATGCCGGTTGTCAGAGCCACCAAGTCTCAGCCCTTGAAGGCCATTGAAAGAAGAATGCATTAAACAAGACGGAAGCGACAGAGATAAGCTCTTCATGGGATAAGGCATGCCCCTTCGATCTTGAAGAAGGTCACCTGAAATGAAGACACGCATGGCGGGACCTTAGCCCGCCATGCGTGATGGTTTTACAAAAGGGTGGGGATATAATGTAGTGATTAAAAGTTCAAAAACACCGACGCACTCACACTGGTACGGTCGTAAAAGCGTCCTTCGACACGAATACCGCCATCCAACGGCAGCAGAGCCACCTCAACACCGGCAAAGACCTGCGCCACATGATCTTCTTCCATATCAACGCTGGAGTCTTTTTCATCAAAGGTCACTGGAGCATCCATATCTTCGATAAAATAGCTGCCCGAAAGACGCTCTTCGGATTTCGTATCATCGAGAAAGCTGGCCATGGCTCCGGCATAACCGGTAATACGAGCGCTGGAGCACGGCTGCCACACATAACCAAGCTGCACACCCAGGCCATACTCAAGATACTCCTCATCGCGTTGCCAGGTCTCATCATAATAATTTGCCCCATCGGTCACGAGGTAATGCTCCTTATACTCAATCCCGGTCGTCCACGTCATCCGGCCAAATGCACTGGTATAGAAACCTCCTTGCTCAAAAAGCACCATGTGCGCACCAAGGCCGAACATGGGAGCACTATCTTCGGAACCATCCGAATCCGTGCCACCGACCTCAAGGCTCAGCCCCCAGAACGGTTGCGGATTAAAGGTCACGCGTGCCACCAGACGATTTTCCTCCTGTGGGAACGTAAAGCTGCCGCTATCAAAGCTATATCCCTGTTGGATATCCCGCTCATATTCTTCGTAATACACCTCGACGCGCATCTGTTTATCGGTCGGGGCCAGGATACCGACATCCATGGCGTGCCCCACTGAGGTGACAAACAGCAGGCCGACAGCAGCAGTACAGAGGATCGATTTCAATTTCATAATGGCAGTCCTTTCTTTCCAGTTAATTTAAAAAAGTACATTTATTTCAAAATATTACATAAACAATCTATTTAGCAACCATTGTTTCACCAACACACGCTCCGTCAAAACTGCCAGCCAATTCCGATTGTGATCGTTACTGCTTCAGGGTCGTAATCATCGACATACGAACTCCCGGCGATTATCGCCGATGTCGACTCCTGCTGGTACCAGATTTTCTGAACCTCGGCAAAACCATACAGATGCGACGTGACATTCTGGAGAAGTTTCTGTTTGATTCCGGCCCCTAAGCTGTAGCCGTTAAAATCGACGTGACCGGAATATCGGTCTTGATAGTAAGGACGATCCAAGGTCCACTCGCCGGTCGTGCGGGCATAGCCAAAGCTCAGATATGCAAAGGTTGCTTCGCTGAAAACAATGCCTGGCTGCAACTCAATCCCCCAGCTGTTGTCCAATTTAAACGAAAGCGTACTGACCTCTTCGGTATCCCGAAAACGCTGGGTTGTGCTGCCGGACTCTTGGTCACCGAGGGTGTAATACAGCTTTGCCCCAAGGACATAGCGGTCGAAACGTTGATCGTAGCCGATCGCGACTTTGCCATTGACGCTATCATCATCGATATCAGCCTGAAACCAGTTGGGAAAATCAACATCCGTTTTTGTTTTTGAGCCACTGATACCGGCCTCGACAAAGGGGCCTTGAAAGTCGCTGGCAACTGCGGTCAGCGGCGTTATCGCAAAGAATATCATCAGCACAAACTTGAAAAATCCACGATGGTTCATCGTTATCTCCTGTCAACTACGTTGTATTTGTCAATGCCCGAGTACGTCAGCATAGTTGAAATTGTACATGGACTTTGTAGGAGCGGCTTCAGCCGCGAATTCCCATCATGAAAAGGATCAATGCCCAGAACAATTCGCGAATAAATTCGCTCCTACAGAGGCTCTTTCCGATGACAAATTGAGTGTGCCCGAGCCCTAGGGCAGTTCACTGCCGTTAAACCAGCTCTGCCAGATCCCTTCAAACGTGCCATCCTGTTTCATGGCATCGAGATTCTGTTGCCATTGCTCAACGGTGGAGGTCGGCGTGGTCAGGCTGAACGCAACATAGCCTTCATCGTAGGTTTCCTCAAATTGCTTGACGATATCTTCAGTCGGGGTTGAGGTGGCATCACACAGCCAATTGATCCCCTCATCGTACATAAACAGGGCATCGACTTCGCCGTTGAGCAACTGATTGAACGCGTCCAGAGGGGAAAAAGAGGTGGCAACGATGTTGTCAAAGCCATTGGCGAGCAGATAATCATGGGTGTACCAGTTACTGGGGGTTGCGATGGAACCTAACGCCTTCGCTTGTTCCAGAGTTGTGATGGTAATACCCGAATCACGCAGCGTGTAAAAACTGCCGCGCAACGTGGCGATGGGACCGACCCACTGAAACAGTCCCTCGCGCTCCGCAGTGCGGGCGGTGGTAAACAGGGCGCTGTTCGGCAGATACTGCACCGTGGCATAGGCATCAATCCAGCCGGTGATTTTGACATTTGAAGCATAGTCATTACGGGACTGAATGGCGTCAACAATCTCGACGGATGAACCCTGGATATCCGGATCGACAATGGACCCGGAGTAATAATTAAAGGGCGGCGCGACTTCAGTGAACAGCTGCAGAACATCAGGCAGCATGGTTTCATTCGCGTCGGGGAAGTAGCGTTGCAGAATAGCCAGGGTTTCGTTGGTTTTGATCAGGTCATCCAAACTGGCCTGCACGGCCGCCACCACCTCATCACTGACATCTTTAGAAAAGGCGATGTAATAAAATGCCGACGTGTAGCCAAAGCACACATCAAAATCATCGCTGAAGGAAAACTGGCCCTGAACTTTGTAGGCCAACTGCTTGCCGTCACTGGCCAAGGCCTGCACATCACCATCAAGCAATGCGGCAACCGCTTCATCATAGGTGGCGTAATAGACCAGATTGTCAAAGCCAAGATCCTCCAGCGACGTCGTCTCCAGCCATCCCGTCACAACGGCAATGGAGTCCAGCGCTTTGGTGCCGTCCAGACCAAGGGTTGAGCCCAATCCGCTGTTTTTTTTGGCAAACACATAATAGCCGGATGAACTGGTCGGACCGGCCCACTTGAACAGATCCTGACGCTCGGCAGAATACCCGATCCCCAGCAGGGCACGGTTTGAGCCATTGAGGGTGTTGTCATAGGCAACGGTCGAGTTTTGTTCCATCTCCACGACATAGTCAACCCCGGCGTCATCCATGGCTGCCGTTGCCGTATCGACATCAATGCCGACAATCTCACCGTTTTGGGTAAAACTGTTGGGACTCATTTCGACCACAGAAATAGTCAGCGGTGTTGATGTGTGGTGTGAGCTGTCACTACAGCCCCATAAAAATGCACTCAGCAACAACAGCAGTGACACAAAAATTTTCATCCTTGCAGATATCTTCATGAAATTCTCCCTGGTAAAATTGAGGATTGGAATAAGCCTGTGATCAGAAGAAAAAAACCTTCGCACCCTGAATTGACGGCTAACTGCCTGAAAAGTATACGTTGCATCCAATTATTACTTGGGGCATTCTGACAACGGTTAACCGTACTACACAGAAGTCGCACAAAAGTCGCACACGCCTCCTTTTAAAAAAAAACGTGCAAAAACTGTCGGGACAACCGCCCCTGAAGCAAGGAAAACAATGGAACAACGGGACTATCTGCAACAGATGACGGTGCTGCTGGCCGAAGACGACAAAATTGTCCGCGACAGCACGGCACAGGCGTTGGAAATGTTTGTCCAGCGGGTGATTGCCGTCGAAGATGGCGCTGCAGCGCTGCAGCAGTTCCACAGCGGGGTGGCCGACATTGTGATCCTTGATATCAAGATGCCGGGGAAAAGCGGCCTGGAGGTTGCGCGGGAGATCAGAAGCAGCGATGAGATCACGCCGATCTTCATTATCAGCTCGTTCAACGACAGTGAGCAACTGCATCAAGCCATTCCGCTACTGCTAATTGATTACCTGATCAAGCCGCTGACCTTCGACCAGCTCAAGGCGGCGCTGTTTAAAAGTGTCGATTATCTGGAAAAACGGGGTGGACTGACCTACCCCCTTGGTGACGGCGTCAGCTACAACAAACGCTCCGGCACCCTGACAGCCACAGATGGCCGGGAAACGACGCTGCCGATGCGGGAAAAGCAACTGCTTGATCTGCTGATCACCAACCGCAACAAGCTGGTGACCAAGGAACGGCTGGAAGATCTGATCTTCAACATGGAATGCAGCGAGACGTCGCTGAAGAACCTGGTCTATCGGCTGAAGAAAAAAATTCCCGCCAACCGGATCGTTAACGTCAGAGAGATCGGCTACATGTTGGCCGAGCAGGACTAAGCAATGAAATTTTTCCTTCAAGTCCTCCTGGCCCTGCTGTTGCTCAGCAATACCGCCGTCGCGGCCGACCTCCCCGCCGTCGATATCACCCCCACTTTAAACCAACAGGCACTCGACCACAGTACGTTCCACGTCCTGATCGATCCGGACAAAACCGCCACCGTGACGGATCTGCTCGTCAACAAGCACCGTGAATGGCACCCTGCCGAGAAAAATTCGTTCCCCTACACCACCGCTGCCGTGTGGAGCCGAGCCCGTCTGCACAACAGCTCGTCACAGCCGGTAAAGCTCCACCTGATCAACGACTTTGTTGCCCATGATGAAGTGGATATCTATCTGATCCGAGGCGGCACCGTCAGTGAGCAGTACCAGTTCGGCGATACGCGGCCAATCCGCGCCACGGAAATCCTCAATCGATTCGCCAATGTTCACATCACACTGCACGGCAACGAAACCATCGAAGTCCTCACCCGTTACGCCTCGACCACCCCGATCAGCATCAAGATGAAACTGCTCAGCGAACACAACTATTCACGGCTGGCCATCGAGGATTTAACCATCTGGGGCGTATTTATCGGCGTTACACTGGCGCTGGTGATCTACAACGTTATGATGTTCGTCTCGCTGCGCAATGTGGCCTTTCTTTTCTACGTGCTGCACAGTCTGGCCAACGGCTACAACACTCTGACCAGTTCAGGGCATGTCTATGCGTTTTTGAGCCCGCTGCTGCCACTGGCCTGGCTTAATCTCAGCTACAAAGTCACGCCGTCGGTAGCGGTCATCCTCATGTCGTTATTCATCATCACCTTCTTCGACCTCAAGCACAAAATCGGCTGGCTGTACAAACTCAACCTCGCCAACATCGGGTTGTTTAGCGCGTTGATCGCGTCATTGTTGTACTTTTATCCAAGCGGCCAACTGCTGCTGCACAACAAAATCTCTTCGCTATTGCTCCCTCTGGCACTGGTGTTCATGCTCTTTTCCGCCCTGGTGGTCGCCTGGCACAAGCTGTTTGCCGGTCGTTATTTCCTCATCGGTGCCGGAATCTTCTTTTTCACCATGCTCAATTACGTGCTGTGCTTCACCGGACTGGTCGATTTCGGCAGTGGGGTTCTGTATGTTCTGCCGACAGGAATGGCGGCAGAGGCGATCTTCTTTGCCATGGCTCTAGGCCAAAAAATAAAACGGATTGAAGCGGAACGAGCCGAAAACGCCCTACTGGTTGATGAGAGCAACAAGTTCAATTCAACCAGCTATCTGCTCGCCGGGATTCTCCACCAGTTCAAACAACCGCTGGTTTATCTCGGCACAGAGGTTTTAAAGCTGCGCACCCAGCGCTACCAAAGCGGTCAGGACGACGTGCACAGCGAGGAAATTCTCGGTCATATGGAAAGTCAGATTGGTGGGATGAATGATCTGGTCGGCAACTTTTACAGTTTTTATTCGCAACAGCCGCAGCTCGGCGAGTTCGATCTGCAACATGCCATCGACACCGTGCTGGACATGCTCGCCTCATCGTTGCAGGCAGGAAAGATCAAGGTCATTAAGGACTATCAGGGCCAACAGCTCTGCGCCGATGAAAAGGCGCTCAAGCAAATCCTGCTGATTTTGCTGGAAAATACCGTCAGCGTCTTACAGGAAAAAAGTCCCGACGCCCCCACCCTGTGGCTCACCAGCTCCGGCGAGAAGCAGGTCACCATCGAAGTGCGTGACAACGCCGGCGGCATTGATCCCCAGGCACTCGATAAAATTTTCAACATCCATTACAGCAAAAAACAGACGCAAGGACTCGGCATCGGGCTGGCCCTGGCAAGAAAGCTGGCGGAAACGCGCCTCAACGGCAGCCTCAACGTTCACAATGAACCCTCCGGGGCCTGTTTCGTGCTGGTGTTTCAATCCACCTGTTGAAAAAGGCGTTGTTATGCCATGCCCTGAATGATCACTTCGGTCTCTTCAATCCTTGCGTAAGGAACCGCGAGCGCCGCCATAAACGCAGCATGCACCTCGGCGGCTTGGATCGTTTTACCCTTAAAAACAAGATCCCGTGTAGCGCAAGCGTCCTCAGCCACCACACAACTGAAACCAAGGTCAAACGCCGCGCGGGTGGTTGCATCGATACACATGTGGCTCATGGCACCACAGAGGATAAGGGTGGTGATGTTGTTCTGTTTCAAAATATCCAGCAAGGCTGTATCACGAAAGCTGTTGGGATAGTTTTTCACCACCACGGTTTCACCCTCGTTGGGCGCGACCATGGCATGAATTTCGGCACCACGGGTTTGCGGCAGGAAAAAAGTCGCGTCCGGTCGCGCCGCAATATGCTGAATATGAACCACGGGCAGCTTGTTTTTTCTAAACTCGGCCAACAGCCGCTGCGCATTCGCCGCAGCCCTATCGGCATCAGCCAGTTCCATCGTGCCGCCCGCAAAATAATCATTTTGCAGATCCACCAGAATCAGACAATCACTCATACTTTCCCCCTTTGTTTGGCAGGCTGTTAAAAAACAGCTTGTGGGCCTATGGACGGACGATCAAAATCAAGGACAGGTTTTCAAGCACTTGATTTTGTGAGCAAGACGGAAATCGCCTTTTCGGCGTGCGTCGTTGGAAAATCCCCGGACGGGACTTTTTCAACATCCTGTCAGGTTAAACTACAGAGAATTTTCGACACCACGAAATTGGTAAACGGCTCGCCTTGCAACGCTACGGACTGCTCAACCTCAACTAAGAAACCATGTCTCTCAAAAAAGCTTTTAGCGGTGATGCTGGCTTCCGCAAATAAACGGGAGAGGCCTCGCTTCGCCGCCTCGTGTTCAATCGTCTGCAACAAAGCCGTTCCGACACCTTTACCTTGCCAATCATGGGCGCAGTAAAAGCAGTCGATGTGACCGTTTTCCTCCAACTCAGCAAAACCGATTAATGCACCATTTTCTTCTACCACAAAAGGGTTGGTTTGGCTCAGGCGCTCTTTCCATTTAGTCAGATCAATTTGCGAAGGGGCCCAGGCGTCGAGTTGTGCCGAAGAGTAATCTTTGCAGTTTACCCGATGGACGGTTTCGTACAGCAAAGACCAGAGGGCCTGCTCTTCACCCAGGTTATAGCGGCGTATTTTCATTTTTTAGTCCAATCAACGCTCTCAGGCCGTCAGAAAACATCAAGAGCGCGCCCGAGTTTTCGTGTCCAACAACTTTCCATACTGGCCATGAATGGCTCCAGTCTGGTTAAACAGGAGAGCGTCCCGCTGTTGCTCCCTTTTTTTAAGTAGCAGCACAATGGAGGAATTGTGATATGTTAACGCCTTTGTAAAGGACTGCCCGGAGGGCATTTGATATCCCATGAAGCCTGTATGGCTTGTTGTGCTTATACTTATTAGTGCTGTTTTAAGTGGATATGGTGGCAGTGACTCTGACTCTGCGCCCAAAGCCACCACTGTTTTTCAACGATGGCTGCTCCTGCTTCAGAGGCCGGGCGAGGTTCAGGATTGGCTGAACAGTCTTTCTGCCAAGGCATCCACTGTCAGCTCAAATATTCTCACCAGTCCAGCTCTGACCTGGGAGAGCTGCATGATGCCGAATACTATAACTCCCCGCTGATGACACAGAGCAATAACCCGGCAGTGCGCGCGCTGGCCAATGTACTGGTCAACGATTCCGCTCCAGCATCTTGGAGCAAAGCGCCTATAGCAAAATCCAGGCACTTGAGAACTTTCTGGGGAGGCCCTGGAACTATGATGCCTACTAAGATTGGTTTGAAACTAAAACCAGTCAATTGTAATGAATCGAGTCGGTTTTTTCTAAGACAGCTATGAAATATAATCACTTCATATTGTTAAGGGCAATTTTGCTCATTGCGGGGCTCTTCTTATTGGCCCTCGGGATCTCTCTATCGGTAATGGCAGACTTGGGAGTTTCTCCCATCTCCTGCGTACCTTACATATACAGTCAGGTCACTGCCCTTTCTTTGGGTGAAGTAACCATTCTCTTCAATGGTTTATTTATCCTCATGCAAATTGCTGTATTGAAAAGGAAATACCATTACCCACAGCTATCACAGCTGCTGGTCGTTTTTCTTCTGGGTTATTTTATCGATTTTACGCTTTTTCTTATCTCCGGCATTCATCCTGAATCATATCTCTGGCAGGTCATTGCTTTATTGAGCAGTTGCGCCTTGATAGCTTTTGGTGTTTTTCTCATTGTAAAGGCAAATTTAATATTCGTTCCAGCAGATGGTTTTGTCCTTGTTGTTTCCCAGGCGTATAAAAGAGAGTTTGGACAAGTCAAAATCTATCTGGATAGCTCAATGGTGACAGTGGGAGTGATCAGTTCTATCATCTTTTTACACACAGTGGCGGGAATAAGAGAAGGTACCCTATTCTCTGCCCTCATGGTCGGCATTTTTATTCAAATTTATGGCAAAGCATCACAGGCTATCGCGAAATTCATCTAAGGGCCAGGAATCAGAAAAGCGCTGAGCGGTATCGATTCACCTGAATAAATTGGGCAAAAACAATCACAGCCTTGTGCGACCACAGGGTACATTCTTGCTTGATTGCTTTTCAGAATAAACCCCATGTTTCCCCTTCCAACGGCACGCGGGACAATCTACACTCTCCCTCCCGCGCCCCCCATGACGAAGTGTTTAAGGCAATAAAGCAACATTCCCTCAAAACGGGACAAACCTGCACCCGCACCCTGAAAGGGGAAGACTCTCTCTGGCTGGTCCTCCAGCACGTTCTCCCCAAAGGCTTCCGCCGGGTTCGGGATTACGGTTTTCTGCACGGCAATGCCAAACGGGTCTTGCGATTGGTACAGCTCGTTTTACGCGTCATGGTCGACCCCTTTCCCGTACGACCTCGACCGGTGTTTCGCTGTCCGCACTGCAAAGCTGCGATGAAGATTCTTGCATTTCGACGACCGGCCTATCTGACCGGTTAAGTCGTATCTTCCGGCACCGCATTGCGCTCACCACAAAAGAAGGAGGTTCTTAAACCCCGGTGAAAAACAGAATCTGCGTCGTATTTTTCTAGCTTCAAAAGAGGTGAACGGCCCCCGCTCGCCCTGAAAAAACACGGCCAAATCCAAGGCCTTCTCACCTATCAAAACCAATCCGATATATTTTCTTTATCTCTATTACGGACGGGCTTGTCCAACCACAGGATAAGATCGCGGCTCGTTCCTCGCGCTATCTATCCTTATTCGTTAGAGCTTATGTCCTTTGACTTCTTCAGCAACCTGAGCAGGGGCCCTTAGCTCCTCGGCCTTAGATCGGAACCGGACTAAAGCTTGCACAACTTCATGCTCGGCAGAGGCGTCGAATGCAGCGAGACGCCGCTTACCGAATCGTGCATCTAGAATTGCGAGCCCGCGAACTAGTGGGTTCCCATGCTGAGCCATCTCCTCGACCGTCAGATTGAGGGAATCAAAGAGGTCGCGGTTCATCTGCTCTAGCAGCATCAAACCGCTAGCCTCCATGACCGGCCATGACTTGTCGTATGCTTCCGCCCATGACGCCCCTTTGGCGTGACTCTCTTCAACCAAAGAGCCAAGCTTCGAAAGGTACGTCGCCGATCCCGAACTAAAGAGCCTGCTCCCGTCTATGGAGAACCAGAGCTCGCCTTCTTGATCATGTGAATTGCGGTAACGAGTCTGATGTACATCTACTCGCTTCCGCACGCTTTCGGCGAACCTGTCTCTCAGACGTTTTCGGAGTTGTGACCACCGCATATATCACTCCCTGAGCTATAACGTTGCTAATCAGCCGCGCCGCTTTTTTGCGTCGGCTGCATTAGCCTTGTTAAGGGGATTATATCAATCTGGCCCCACCATCAATCACCACAGACAGTCCTGTTGTATAAGAACTTTCCATTAAATAAATATATGCTTCAGCTACTTCTTCGGGTGAAGCGATTTTTCCAGAAGGGAACTGTTGAGCATATTCCTCCACCTCTGGAGATTTTGGTGCAACAAAACCAGGGCTTACAGCATTAACTCTCATTGGCGCCAGTTCTACCGCCAACGACCTGCAGAATGCCTCCGTAGCACTATTGATAATAGACATAGTTGAAGAGTTCCTGAAGATCTTTTCTCCAGCAATGCCGGTGGTCATAACAATGCTGCCATTTTGACTAATGTGACATTGTGCCTTCTGGATAAGCTGGTATTGGCCCCAAAATTTTGTTTCAAATGCTTCTTTCGCCTGTTTAAGATCGGTTTCGGCAAAGGGTGCCGGGGTTATCTCTGGCCTTGCGGTAATGACAAGATGATCGATATCTCCAATTATTTTCAATGCCTTTTCTGTTTCGTTTTCGGATGTCGCATCAAATGAATGGGTCTCAATGTCATGGCCAACAGTAGCCGCTAAATCATTATATTTTTCTGCCGCATTTCTGGAAGCTATAATAATTTCCCCCCCTGCCTGACATGCCTGTTTTGCGACAGCGAGGCCAATGCCGGAACTGCCTCCAACAATAAGTATTCTCTTATTTTGCAATGGTTCTTTCATTATTTTTTTAACCCCTTAACGTCGCTAATCAGCCGCGCGGCTTTTTGCTTCGGCTGAATTAGCTTTGTTGGCATTTGCGCTTAACTCTGCAATTTTTTTTAAACCTATGTCCTCTTGCATATTTAAAAAATCAAAAAAGCCCTTACTATCTATGAAATAATTAATAGACTCGTTCCCCTTACCCAAATCTCTTTTTTCAAATAACTTGTTTTTATGTGGGTGATTTGCCAGATTTACGCTAACTTTTGGTTCGATAGAAGCTAACGCTCTTATTCTTCCTATGCTTTCAATGAAAGCATAGGCGAGATCAGCGTTTTTACGTGAAGGGCTGTGCCCCCCAAACATAAATGCCCGATACGATTTCCCCAGATTTTTGACCATAAATTCAATAGACAAGCAACCTTTCGTGTGGCCCGGTGTTATATAAAAAGTAAATTTTGTATCTCCAACCATCAACTCGCCCCCATCTCCTACAAACTTATTGACTACTGGAGCTTTAAATGATCCTTCCCCTTTGCTTTTTTTTGCCTGCTCTTTGGCCAGTTCATACTCAACTTTAGACATCACAACCTGACTTCCATACATTCGCTGTATATATTCTGCATTCCCGACATGATCTGAATGACCGTGAGTAACTAATATATATTTGATGTCAGCCGGATTTAAACCAACCTTTTTTACGTTGTCAGGAATCCATCGACCGTAGGGACACTCTAATGTTTCGATTAGAACGAGTCCCTCTGTGGTTTTAACTAAGTACGATGAACACCATTTATCCCCAACATAGAATACGTTGTCGAACATTTGAAAAGGTTCTACGTAGCCATTGTTATCACTTTTTTCCGGAACAAATTCATCTGCAAAGGTTGCAGGAATATTGAATAAAAATATTAAAATTAAGATCTGAATGAATTTCATGTATCCTCTCTTATTTTAGATGCCAACGCCGTGATGCACTTGTTAGCCGCCAATTCGCTCCCCCACCCATTCTACGGCTTCATTGATGTCAGCAATGACCACACATGGATAGTCGTTCGCCAATTGGAAATGCTTTTGCTGAAGAAGCGACCTTAACGGTTTCTCCGTCATGAAGGCTCTACAGTATCCAACTGCGGCTGCCGCATGGTGAAAATCGTAGAAATCATTCGCTACCAATTTCCTCCCTTTATCCCAGCGAACCGCAGCATGACATAGGGCAGAAACATGCAGACTCGGCAATCTCAGTGCCACGGACCTCTTTGTGACTAAGTTTCCGAATACTGTATGCCATTTCTGTTCACGCTCCTGTCTTTCATCGTCCGAGCACGCAGCCGAAACGCCCGATACCCTCTCATATTCATTTTCCGACCACATGCGGGGCACATGCATGAACAGACTCAACGCACCGCGGATTTCGTCGAGATGGACCTGCTTGAAGTTCTTCACCTCATCTTGATGACTCAGGCCTCTGTCCATGTGGCAAGATCGATTTGCGCAGGTCCCAGGCGTCGAGTTGTGCCGGAGAGTAATCTTTACAGTTCACCCGATGGACGGTTTCATGGAGTAGAGACCAAAGGGCTTGCTCTTCGCCTTCTTTATATCGACGTATTTTCATTTTTTTCAAATCATTCAATGTTCACAGGCCATCTGAGAACAACAAGGACACGCCAAGTCATACTGTTTATGAATGACCCTGTTTAGCTAAACTGGGGAGCGTCCCGAATGGCACTAGTTTAAGCAAGATTTGCGTAAAAACAGAACTGTCCATAGGTGCAACTGAGAACAGCCCCAACAGCTTGAAATTATAACAGTTTGTGCCGGAAAACCTCTCGGACTGTTCGATGCACAGAAGTCCTTAACTTTGTTGAGAATTCTCTTAAACTAGTGCCATTCGGGAGTGTCCCTATTTTCCCTCTATTTTCCCTAGCTTCAAAAGAGGTGAACGGTCCCCGCTCGCCCTGAAAAAACACGGCCAAATCCAAGGCCTTCTCACCTATCAAAACCAATCCGATATATTTTCTTTATCTCTATTACGGACGGGCTTGTCCAACCACAGGATAAGATCGCGGCTCGTTCTTCGCGCTATCTATCCTTATTCGTTAGGTTGCTTTTAATTTTTGAACGTTTCTTTTACCCGTTGGGAAAATAATAAATAAGAAATCCATATTGCTGAAACAACAAATGAAATTACCGCTCGATCAATTGAATCGTTCAAAACTAGGTAGTGTCCATCCGGAAAGCCTGGATTTTCAGAGAGTGAGATGGCAGTCTCCGGCGAAGAAGGCTCAGTATTGGACCTTCCTCCCGGGGACCGCTTGAATTTTCATCTTGACACACGGTTCTTTCACAATTTTAGGCGCACCACCGCCTGTGTTTCTGGCTATCTCTGGTTTGGATTAAGCCAGCCTGATACGCGCCATGGCCAGCAGGTTGTAGGAAACCACGCTGCTGCGGACGTATTGCTTAAAGCCAGCCCAGCCGGACCAGGTGCAACGGTCAAGCCCGAAGGCCCTCTTGAGTGCAGAAATTCCGGCCTCGATTCCGGCTCGAAAATTCCTCAGGCGCTTATAGACCCAGTTGCTTTTGGCCATCGCCAAAACGGACAGCCCGCGCCGCTTGGCAAAGACAGCATCCTTGACCTGGTTCGACTTGGCGAAGTCCAAATTGCTCTTGGAGGCAAACCCGCCGTCGGCGCTCACCTGGCGCGGCATGCGCCCAAAAAGTTGCTGCTGCCGTTCAAGGAGCATTTGGTAACGATCACTGTCCGCCGGATTGCCCGACTCGATGAGACAATCGAGAATCAGGGTCGATGGGCCACCAGTGAAAAACACTTTGTGGCCGTAGGTGATGTCCCGCTGCCCCTTGACGATAATGTCGCTGTGTTCCTCGAAAAAGGAGACGACCTTTTCCGAAGCCGGTACGGTTTCGCCGTTGATCACGCGGCGCCGGGTCTGGTCGATGACCTTACCCAGCAGACCGACGGCCCGCTCCAGATTTGCCGCGATCCCCTGGGCGCTGAGCAACTCAAGGCCCTGATAGGCACGCAGTTCGGCAATCGCCGGCAGGGCATAGTTGACGACGCGTTCGGCATAGTGAAGTAGATCCTGATAGGCGGTTTTACAAACCTGCTCTTTTCTGGTATTGAGAATGGTCATCACCCGCTTTTTGACCACGCGGTTATGGTCGCTGTAGCGGTAGGAAGGGGCTGGGGAGAGGGCCTTCCCGGCACCGAGCCAGCGGGTGATAATCCGAATGCCATCGGCCAAAAGAGTGGAATCTGTCGGATGGTGGATATCGGTTTCGATGGCCGTTGAGTCGATGCGGATCTTGCGTCCTTTTTCGATCTTATGTTTGACGGCGTAATCGATGAGCAGGCGATGAATCTCTTCCCAGCTCTGCTCGGAAATCGCCTTGATGTTCTCCTGCAGGATCGATTTGCGGGGATATTGTCCCATGTCCAGGCGAGCGAAACGACGAAAGGCAGAGGAGTCATCCAGGTGAAAGGCAAGCTCCTCGTAACTGAGCTGCCGATATTGTTTCAGAACGGCACAGCGCAAGACCTGCTCGGCGGTCAACCCCTGACGACCGGTATCGGCCCGTTTGGTCTTGACCAGATCATCAAAAACGACTTGAAGCAAACCTGGAGTGTCATCGAGGATTCGTGACATCTGCTCCAATTCTTTACCGATCTGGGTATTGTTGACAGTCATAAACAGGCTCAGTTGGGGGTTACGTTTTTGGCGCATTGAATGCCTCCTGAAAAGATGATTGTCATTCAATATCAGGTGGTTACATTCACCATTGTTGCAGAATACGCCTATTCTTGAAAGCTTAAAATGTTGCTTTCGTTTGTAAAATTAGCACGTTAACGTTTCCGGATGGACACTAGGTAGTATTCAGGGCTTTGAGCTGCGGCTTTTACAATGAAATAATTTCCTAAAGCCAGAAGAAAGCCAAAAGCATAATAACCAATTAATAGTTTGGGGAAATTTCTTTTTTTTCTGAAAAGCATGTACAGAAGAAGTAGAGGGATAAGGACAAAAATAAAAGCCTGTAATCCTTCTGTAATGTACAGTTCTGGAGTAAATATTTCTATTCCTTCCAGTCTTTTTCTGAATGGAATTAGATACGAGATCGGCGTCAAGATAAGGCCAAGAGCTATGATTATTAGACATAATGGCTGACAGTTAGAAACAAAAAAGGACCTGCCCCTTGCAAACGTGGGTTATGTTGAAATTTTAATAACCCCAACACAGAGCCAAAACCAAGGAGGCAGGTCTTGAAAAATTCTAGCATGTTTATCGGATTGGACGTCCATAAAAAATCTATTGAGATAGCCATTGCCGAGGACGGTCGCACTGGCGAAGTTCGCCGATACGGTGAAATTGCCGGTGACTTGTCTGCTCTGGACAAGGTGGTTAGGAAACTTATTTCAAAAGGAGCTGAACTGCACTTTGTCTACGAAGCCGGTCCTTGCGGCTATGAGATTTACCGCCACCTGACAGCTCAGGGATTCGATTGCCAGGTGGTGGCCCCCTCAAAGATTCCAAGGAAAAGCGGCGAGCGGATAAAAAATGACCGCCGGGATGCGCAGATGCTTGCCCGCCTGCATCGGGCCGGTGAACTGTCCGGCGTCTTTGTCCCTGCGGCGGAAGATGAAGCGATGCGGGATCTCACCCGCTCGAGAGAAGATGCCAAAATAACGCAGAAAAAAGCCAAGCAGCGCATTCTGGCTTTCCTGCTTCGGCATGGGTTCAGATACAACGGACGAACTCCTTGGAGTCAGGCCCATATGCGGTGGATCGCTGAGATTAAAATGCCCCATCCCGCTCAGCAAATCGCTCTTCAGGAATATGTCGACACATTAACTGAGAGCACGTGCCGGGTGAAACGCCTTACGGATCAGATTCAGCAACTTTTGCCGCAATGGCGTATGTTTGAGGTCACCAAGGCCTATCAGTCACTACGCGGTGTCTCTTTAATTGTTGCTGCGACCACAGTTGCGGAAATCGGCGACCTGACACGTTTTGATAGTCCCGTTGAACTGATGTCCTATCTTGGTCTGGTTCCATCGGAACACTCCAGTGGCGAGAAGACGAAACGAGGCGCCATCACCAAGACAGGTAATGGCCATGTGCGCCGGGTTCTTGTGGAAGCAGCCTGGGCTTACCGCCTTCCTGCCCGCATCAGTCGGGTGTTACATAAACGCCAAGAAGGTTTATCACAAGAGATTTGCGCTATTTCCTGGAAAGCCCAACTCCGGCTCTGTGCCCGCTACAAATACATGCTGGAACGGGGAAAATGCAAGCAGGTGATTGTAACGGCCATCGCCCGGGAACTCTGTGCCTTCATGTGGGCCATCGCCCATGAGGTTGACATTCCGGAAGTGGTATAACAAAGGTCAGAAAAAACACTCCAAAATAGGCAGGAGAAAGCATAACGCACAAGAACATACATTCCATGGCAGTTGAAGGGGCGCAACCACGGTCAGGAGAATCCTCGTGAGCACTATTGGATAAGGCCTTTGGCCGAACTCACGATACTAGACAGAGGCAGCTCCGCGACGAAGACAAGTCTGGCGGTATCCAACCCGCGAATATCAGTCTGATGAGCCGTCGCAACAACGGTTCCGCCCCTGCAAGTGCCATGGAACATAAACAGAATAAAACCGCTGAATCAGTTGGGCAGGCAAAGAATATTCTTCTTGACAACTGTCAGCCATATCAGTGCTCCACCGATTTTATTGTAGTTGGGTTCTGTGGTGTCTTGTATTTCGTAACCACATGAGCACCGAATAGAAGATTCGCTATTTTCTTCGCTTTCACACGATGGACAAGTCCAAGACATTTGCCCCCTCCTTTTTTGCAACCTAACGGATGAAGCCAGCCGCGCGTTAGCGCGTCGGACTGGGCTGACTTGTTATATGCAAACTTCACTTTACCCTGCCATTTAAAGCAAGCAGCCTTGCAACCACTGCCTCCCCAATCTTTTGGAAATCATCATCAGATAATTGCATTTCATCAATAACTTTATTATTAAGCCTCCTCCGCAGAATCTGTGGGTAGGCGGCGGTAAAAAATAGAGCATTGTTTCCCCCTGAGGGATTAGGATGGATTTGCGAGAAACATCCAATACCCCACCGTCTGCGTCATGCTGGTTGGCGGTACGGAAGCCCTGGTCATTGACATTGAACCGCGCCGCAACAGGCGGCCGATTTGCCCTGAGTGTCTGAAACGATGCGCGGTTTATGACCGGCAGCCGGTACGGTTGTTCGAGTATCTGCCGATCTGGACATTCAAAGCCTTTTTTCGCTATGCGCCGCGCCGGGTTAACTGCCCGGAGCATGGTGTCAAGGTCGAGGCGCTGCCTTGGGCCTACGGGAAAGAGCGAACGACCATTGCTTACCAAGTTTTTCTGGCTCGTTGGGCGAAACGGCGTTCCTGGCAAGAGACCGCCCGGGTTTTTGAAACCAGTTGGGACACGGTCTTCCGGGCCGTCAAGTTCGTCGTCGATTACGGTCTCGCCCACAGAAGCCTTGAAGGCGTTACCGAGATCGGTGTTGACGAGGTTGCCGTTTTCAAAGGGCACAAGTACCTGACGTTGGTCTATCAGGTCAATGCCGGGGCCAGGCGCTTACTCTGGAGTGGTCCTGAGCGCAAAGCCAAGACGCTGCTGCGATTTTTCAAGGAGTTCGGCCCGGAACGAAGCGCCAAACTCCAGTTCGTTTGCAGCGACATGTGGGCCGCGTACCTCAAGGTTATCGCCAAGAAGGCTCCGCAGGCGCTGAACGTCCTCGATCGCTTCCATATCATGCGGAAGTTCAACGAGGCGATTGACGAGATCTAGCGCAGCGAGGTCAAGCAGTTCAAGGCTGATGGTCAGCAGAATGTTCTCGAACATAAACGCTGGCTGCTGCTGAAACGGCCCGAGAATCTCTCGGAGAAGCAGACCTCCAGTTTGGGAGAGTTGCTCAAACTGAACCTGGCGTCGATCAAAGGCTACCTGCTGCGCGAGGATTTTCAGCGATTCTGGGAATACCAGCGATTCGACTTCGCTGAAAAGTTCCTCGAAAACTGGGTGACCCGAACATTGCAAACCGATCTTGAGCCGATGAAGAAGGTCGCAAGAATGTTACGCAGGCACAAGCCGCTGATCCTCAACTGGTTCAGGGCTAAAGGCGAAATATCAAGCGGTGCGGTTGAGGGCATGAACCTGAAGGTAAAACTCACTATGAGAAAAGCCTATGGTTTCAGAACGCTCAAATGCCTGCAAATCGCGCTATATCATGAACTTGGCAAGTTGCCTGAACCGATGTATTTCCACAGATTTTGCTGACGAGCCAAAAGAACTAACAATTTAAGTTAAGGTTTCTATTGCGAATATATGTGAATGCTGAAAATGCAATGAAACCCAGGCCCATTGCGATTGACACGAAATCAAACCAGTCTCTTTCAATATATTGATACACACCAACAGAAGTGAATATAGCGCCGAAGAACAAGAACATAAGAACTCCTGTAGGAGGAATCTTAGACGATGTTCCTATACTGTAAATTCGTTTGCTTTTATCTACTATCATGTTCAGTTCTTTTACTTCATTTTCACACTCAGTCGAGCACGCCAATCCTCGTCCCGTGTCAATTGCGCAACTAGCACAAACAGCTTTTTGACAAGCCTTACATATTCCAACAGCTGGCTCATTGTTATGAGAAAAACAATTCACATCGACAATCCCTTTTACTTATAACGTTGAAATCACTGATTTCGCGTGCTTGCAAAATCCTGTTTGTTGACTAATTGCCTTATTTATATGCCTAATACTACAACAAGATTTTGATCTTTAATTATTACATTTTTTAATACAAGACGAGCTGCCGCTTTTTTAACATCTGTCGGTTTCAATACATATATCGGGTGTGAATCATAGTATTCAGATAGAGCTTTAGTCAAAACCAGATTTACTTTCTTTGTATATTTATCTGGAATTCCTTGCATAGAAAGATGCTCAATCACTGGTTCTGTTAAAAATAATTCACCATTATCTTTAACATACTTAATTCCACCAGTTGCGTCTATTGAACCACCTAAAGGTTTGGGGTTCTTATCAATCCAAATATTTAGAATAACATCTAGACCTGCTGCAACTCTGTTGGACCCGTTTGTAAGTGAAACCCGAGGATTGTCGAGTCTAACCTCGAAAAATAAGAGATATTTTTTATTAAGAGGAAGTTTGGTGGCAAGTTTTTCACGGATTTGGCTTTCTGAGAAACTGAATACATATTCTTTGTCTGAAAAGTAAAAATAAACTCCAATGCTAATAAGAAATATCGTAGCAATAAATATGAGGATGATTTTCTTCAAATTTCTTCCCAACATAACGGATGAAGCCAGCCGCGCATTAGCGCGTCGGACTGGGCTGACTTGTTATATGCAAACTTCACTTTACCCTGCATTTAAAGCAAGCAGCCTTGCAACCACTGCCTCCCCAATCTTTTGGAAATCATCATCAGATAATTGCATTTCATCAATAACTTTATTATTAAATTCTGGCGTAAAGGTATAGAAGTAATCATGTTTCCAATTTATAGGTAGTTTTTGTTGATCTGATTTCACATCATCAATGAATATACGACTGTTGCCATTACCCATGTCTCTAAGGCAAACGACCAACCCCATTTTGCTTCTTATTTTATCATCGTATTCCATGATTCGCCTTTGGCATATAACAGTATTGATAGGTGGAAAATTTTCCATCTATCACACCCTATAGAATGGACTATTTTCCACTTATTGGGATAGTCAAGGACAAACATGGAAACCAATTTTCCATGTTTTGAGTTTTCAATATTTTCCACCTATCGCGATATTTTACGGCAAATATGGAAAACCGCCTTGAACCAGATCAAACTTTTCAAACATCCAGTTGTGGTGTTCATTCAGAACATGCCAGACGCATGGATATTTAAGGAGCAATTAATGATTAACTTTTATCCGAAGCAGCTTAAAAAGTAAAGAGTTCGCTGTGCAAGGGAGTCTTTGACGACACGTTCGACCAACGACAGCAGATGGATTCAAAATTTGAGCATCAAACTTCACCAGAACCATGGTGGAGCGCAGTTTTCATCTCAGCGGCAGGATTTAGCAGGGGGTTGAAAAAGTCCCATCCAAGGGCTTTTCAACGGCGCACGCCGAAAATGCGATTTCCGTCTTCTTACAAAATCAAGGATTTGAAAAACGATCCTTGGTTTTGGTCGCCCGTCCATGGGCTCCGTAGGCTGTTTTTCAACAGCCTGTTAGGCAATATTGCCACGAAAGGGATCAAACAAGTATTCAAGGCCATTGATTTTGATCTCGTACACTTCAGCCAGTTGTCGTCCCAGCCGTCCGGCGGGGAAGCCTTCACCGGCCATCCACACCACATAGGGTTCTGGCAGGTCGACTAGGCGGACTCCGGCGTATTTTCCGTAGGGCATACGAGTTTCGTAGAGATCAATCAATGCTTGTGGGGAAGGTTTCATGCCCGATGTGATAGCTGATTTTTCTTACCTTGGCAAGCGGCAGTTTTCGGCAAAAAAAATTCCCTCATCTGATTCGAGTCAATACGAAGGGCAGGTCGTGAGTTACAATATTGATTCAGAGGAATATTATAATTCAGGATCTGATTCTGTCGGTTTCCCTGACTTCAACATTGTGCCCAATAACACTTTTTTGTCTTGCTCCATATGCAACAAAGGATAAGGTTTGCCTTGACCATCAAGAGGCGAGCGACCAACGACCGAAAAGCCGATATGTTGATAAAATCCTAGAGCTTGGAGATTCTGTTCGTTAACATCAACCTTAGATGCGCCCTGATAATGAATGGCATGCGCCACCAACAAGGCACCTACGCCACTTCCACGGGCGTCCGGTGAAATAAACAGCATCTCAATCGTGCGATCATGGACACCGCAAAACCCGACAATTTCACCTTCAGCGGTTTTGGCACACTTCAAATCGACAGCATCAAAGTGCTGTTCAAGAATCAGTGGTTTAAGTTCGACGAGATCTTCCTCTTTCAAAAAATCATGTGTCGCTCGAACGGATGACTCCCAGAGTTCTATCAACTTCAGGTGCTCTGTTTTTTTCACATTTTCAATATTGAAAGGCACTCTTTCCGCTCCTGGCTCAACAGGCCAATTCTCTTCTAGGATTGAGCGTTTTCCTATATTTTTTTGCCAATGCGCTTCCAACGAACAGAAGCACTTTGAGCATTCCAAGACCAATATATCCGTTCTGCTGTTCCTTTTACTCTCTTTTTATCGACGCCCCCCCAAAACCGACTATCGAAACTCTGATCACGGTTGTCACCGAGGACGAAATAACTGTCCTCAGGAACTCTGATAGGTCCAAAGAAATCGCGAGGGCTGGTCTCTGCGGGTATTGTTTTGCATTCACGATGAACAACGTATGGTTCATTCATTTTTTCCCCATTGCGAAATACAGCTTTATTTCGTATCTCGATCGTGTCACCTCCTATACCGATAACCCTCTTTACAAAATCTCTTTTAGGGCCTTTGGGAAATTCAAAAACGATAAGATCTCCTAAAGCAGGAGTCCGTGCAGTCGTATGGCGATCTACAAGAATGTGATCACCGACCAACAATGCAGGTTCATTGCTTGCGGCAGGAATTTTGTAGGCTTGAACGTAGTTATTCTTGATGTGTGCGGAAAGTGTCGTGTTGAGAATGCCCGCCAAGACAACGACAAGTATGTAGACACTGATTTTGTTGTACTTTTTCACGCAGTACTTTGCCCTGAACCCTATAGCAACTTTGATTGCATCAATCACCACAAACAGGTAGTAGAAGGCAATAACGATGACAAGAAGGATCAAAAGATGCTTTAAGTTGTCACTGTTCCGCCCAAGAATCATTGCAGGAAACAGCAAAAACTGTAGCAAAAAAACAATCAGCCCTTTTCTACCCTGACCATTATATATTTGGCCAAGGCCTGGCTCAAAAAGGCTCAGGAGCCCTGCTAGCCACCATTTTCTTGGTTTATTCATTTATAGATTCCCTTTTCACCATCGACGTACCGCCATCCAGTTGTCATGTTACTTCTTGGCAAATAACTTCAGCACACGCTTTCGGTTCGGCCTGAAGGATAAGATGGGGGCCATTTATCCTATGGACTCTTAGCTTTTTTATCCCTTTTTCAAAATCGGTCACAGCGCCAGATGAAACCAGCTTGTCGTTTTTTGCCTGGATATAGCAGCACGGTACTTTGATGTCTTTGAGTTTGTTTGTTAAATCGACCGTCGCGAGAATTTTGAGCCGCTGTGCAAGGACTTCTGGCGCAACTTTTCCTACGTTTTTTTTGAATAATTCTATTTGTGTTTCTGTCGCTTTTTTCCCAAAACAATAGTACCGAACCAGCACACTCGGTAAATTCAGTTGCAACAATGACGAAAGGGGCAAGTGCTTCGCCACGCCGAGTATGGTTGGTTGAGGAGATTTGACAAAGGTCGCAACAAAGATGACCCGCTCAATCTGAAATTCACCTGACGACAGGATCTCTATAGCAACGGGGCCGGAAAATGATTCTGCGAGTAAGATAATCGGGGTGTGTTTCGGCAATCTTTCTGCAACATGCTCCACATGCTGTTCGAATGTTTGCGGTTGATCAGTTGGATAACTGATCACTTCTAAAACGCATTTTGTCGGCAGTTCTCGCAGCAACGGATCAAACAGCGTTCCCGTACCATCGAGGCCGGGGAGAAGAAATAATTTTTTATCCATTGGCTATGTTTTCTTCATTTTACACATAAGTGAATCGTCAACAATCGACCAACTGTTCTGTCTGGAAAACTACGGCACTGTAGAAACCCGCCGCATTGATGGCTCAAACGATAAAAGCACCTACCGCTAGCAGGATGTTGAAAAAGTCCCATCCAGGGCCTTTTCAACGGCATAAGCCGAAAATTCGATTTCTGCCTTGCTTACAAAACCAGATACTTGAAAAGCTGTCCTTGATTTTGATCGCCTGTCCATAGGCTCCACAGGCTGTTTTTCAACAGCCTGTTATGGTTGAATTTCGATGGGTGTTCCAACCTTGACCAGCGCCCAGATTTCTGCCATTTCCGAATTAGTCACAGCAATGCACCCGTTAGTCCAGTTGAACCACTGGCTTACCCAAGCCAACCAACCAAAACCGTTTTTTTGGCCATGGATCATGATTAGACCGCCGGGGTCGACATTTGCCGCCTTAGCTCTTTCTTTGTCTTTTTCGTTCGGATAAGAAATATGAATTGCTCTAAAAAATGAACTGTTTTCCTTTTTATAGTCCAGAGTGTATTTACCTTCGGGTGTTCTTTCGTCACCTTCTTGTTGTTTGTGGCCAACGGGATTAGCCCCGAGGGCAATGTCATATTCTTTAATTACTTTTCCTCCTGAAAGTAATTGCATCGTCCGTTCAACTTTTTTCACGAGTACGTAGTCAATTGCTTTTTCAGAAGCAAAGCTTGAACTCGCAAGTAAAAGGATGAATAGGGCAGCTACAAATTTCATTTGTTTGCACCGAAGGGGCCGGACTGTTGAGCCGCAAGGCTCGCTGGCCCGGAAAATGAGTTTATATTTTACGGTCCGAGAACCGAAGTCGGCTCGAACGCCATTGATGGGTGGAGCGCGGAGCGGTCCACTTATCGTTTGGGGTGAGGAGCACGCGGAATACCGCCACAGAAATGGCAGCCAGCAATTTCGCATCCGCCTCTACCCCATGGTTATAAAACCGAAAACGTACCGCCCTTTTCTTTGGGCCAAAGCAAAGTGTATTCCTCTGCACCAAGGAGGCGATATCCGATCTTGAGGCCGGGGAAATTAGTAAATATTCCCCGGTCAAACCGGGGGCTTTAGTGATTGCTAGCCCCTCAAAGGGGCTTTAACGCAATCACAAAAGTCAAAAACACAAAACCCGGTGACGGGGTGGAGCATAATCCAGGAACCGTCAAACTATTAGGGTCCCCCGGCAAAGCCGGGGGATTACTTTTCGTATTTATTTCTGAAACCTAGCGTTTGCATAAGAGGCGGCAAGGATGCGTAGCTACTAACTTAAAGCTACCTATGATTTTAGTGCGTAACACAAGACTTCAATAGACCGCCGTGGTCTTGCCGTCCGTTTGATGCGATTGTTAGCTAAAATATTTTTATTATTGCTTTATATATTTGAATATGCGCGGTTTTATCCCAGCGCTATTCCAGAACCTATATTCGCTTATAACAGGCGACGATGCAATAACGTACACGTTGGCATGAGCATTAAACAGTTCATATGTAAAAGCATTAGGATTATATAAAAAAGCCATTACTAGATATTCATCATCTTCAGCTGGAAAATACACATAATATGCGTTCGGAGCGTAGATAGGGACTTCTTGTGGATCAGTAGGTAGTTCTATTTTTCTTTCCAATTTCTGTTCTAATTCTCTTTTCAAATGACTTGAATAGGCTTTGGTAGAACTTATATGAAATGGATTTGGTTCCTTAGATAATTGTTCTTCGGCAGTAGAAGTGCCTATGGTTACAAGGGTTCCAATTTTTTTGTATCCTTCTTGGACAGGTTCGTTCTGAGTATAAAATGGATAATGTCCGGTAATTTTTTTGAATTCCTCAAGTAGACTTGCTATAGCATAAACATCGCTCATGCGTTTTTTGGAAAATTTTTCCGCATTATCCTCTAGTCCGATAGCGACTAGAGCCTTTTCAGCGCTCTTGTTTTTTTGAGCGGCTGATTTGATTAATAGATCTTTTGCTTTTTGTTTGTTTTTCTCTACACCCTCTCCGAGTATATACATAACAGCAAGTTCATATTGTGCGTAATCGCTTCCTTGTTCCGCAGCTTTTAAGTACCAGTATTTTGCTTTTTGGTAGTTTATTTCGACGCCATCTCCTCGCAAATAGAAATTAGCGACGTTGTTTTGTGAGTCAATATGTCCGTTCTCTGCAGATTTCAGATACCAATATAGCGCTTTCTTTTTGTTTACATCAAGACCTTCTCCATGAGCAAAAGCCCATCCAACGTAATGTTGAGCAACTGCATTACCTTGTTCTGCAGATTTAATAAACCATTGTGCTGCTGTTTATTTGTTTTCTACTACACCATCACCATAATAGTATAAAAGACCAAGATCTATTTGTGCTGTATGGTCACCTTGTTTTGCTTTATTGTGAAGTTCATCAATTTGTTCAGTTGTATATTCTTTCGCAATTGACACTCCAGCAAAGAGTATGTTTATCGTAAGTGCTAGTGATATAGATAGATGATTCATAATCTTCATGAGATAACGCCTCAAATACAAAAGATAACTGATATAACAATCCGGCTATTTGAGTTATCAAAACGAGAAATAGTGCAATTGATTTTTGCCAATCGAAAACCTCTATCCTTGTTGATAAAGCAATTAGTATTGCTACACCAAATAAACCAAATATCGACCTGAACGTCCATTTTTGAAAAGAATTCAGATAAGCCTTACCCTTCTCTTTCGGATTTCCGTCATGCTCCCATATTTCTCGAAATATCGAATCCAATTTAGCAAGTTGCACTTATGCTAAGGTTTGGGCTCAGCGCGTTTGCGGAACGCGTAGCGTGTAGCAAATCCGCTGGAGCCCTTGGTTATGTTTTCTTTTTCGCCCTTTTAAATACCTTGAAAGATACTTTGTCATTGGGCGGCTGGCCACGAAAGAGACTTCCGAGCATAATCACCCCCCAAACGGTGCTGGCAATCCCAAGCTTTACTTGAGAATCAAAAACATGATTTTCTTGTGACCACCAATTAAAAAGAGAAAGAAGCCCAAAGGGGAGGCATAGAAGGGTCAGAAATAGAGCTATTATGCGGTACAGATAATTCCCCATTTCCCCTTCAGCTCTTCGGTAAAACATAACGGTTAGCGTAACCGGGCGACAGCCGCAGGCTGGCGATCCGCATTGACGCACTGGTTATAATTTCACTCAGGCTTCTTAACGAACAAGCCCATCAAGTAATAGATTAGGCCAATCCATGACATGGAACCAATCACAAAAAAAATACTCCTGTATTCTCTGGCAATAGATTCTCCAAGTAAAAATACAGGTAAATTAGATATGTATCCGATGCCAGCCAAGACTCCAAATTGCCACCACGCTATTTCAGTATTTGGTGCTAGAAGAAATGGATAAAACACTGCTTGGAATATGCAAACAGTCAAAAATAAACAAAATACAATTCTAAACACCCTATATTTAGTCATCATTTTTGCTTTGCATTATAACGGGGCTGGGCTGTTGAGCCGCAAGGCTCGCAGGCCCGGAAAATAGGTTTATATTTTGCGGGCCGAGAACCGTAGTCGCCTCGAACGCCATTGATAAGTGGAGCGCGAAGCGGTCCACTTATCCTTACCAGATGCGATGTTCATGCGGAGCATGTCGAAAACCTAAAAAGTTAAGACATAACTAATGATTAGTTTTTATCTGAATCAGCCTGCAAAGTAAAGAATTCTCTGCACAATAGAGTCTTTAGCTACACGCTCGACCAACAGGAACAAATGGATTCACACTTGGAGCAGTAGCCCTCACCAAAACCATGGTAGAACGCTATTATCAAGTCAATGGCAAGATTTAGAGGGTATTGTCACAGAAGGGATTAAACAGGTATTCAAGGCCATTGATCTTGATCTCGTACACTTCAGCCAGTTGTCGTCCCAGCCGTCCGGCGGGGAAGCCTTCACCGGCCATCCACACCACATAGGGTTCTGGCAGGTCGACTAGCCCGAATTTCTCACCACTGTTTTTTGAGGCGTGATTTTCGCGAAAATCACGCCTATTGTTCTGTCCAATAGTCAAATTGGCTCTTCCTGTGGAATGCAGTCTCCATCAATGACTCAAATGGGTCGGCGTTGAGCAATATGTTTATGAAAAAAGGCGCACCTCTCCCAGGTTTCGTTTTTTTCTCCTCTTGATTTTGTCTGACTATTCCCCTTGGCCTTAACAGCGTATCGGTATTTTTTGAAGATTCCCCAAAACTTGGCGCAGCAAGTCCGCATAGGGATAGCTTTCTGAAAATGACAGCCAGATCTTGCGCACGCTGATTTTGATCCGGGTGCCAATCTTCAGTAATTTCAGACGGATTGTTTCGCTCTGTGCTTTGGCCAATTCCGTTTCTTTTAATCCGATGCGCCGCAGAGTTTGTAACAGAACATAGGCAAAGCTGGAAAAATACAGGCGCAATTGGTTGGCACGCATTTCATGACAGGACGTCCGGTCGGCAAACAGGGCCAGTTGTTGTTCCTTGATCCGATTTTCCATGTCGCCGCGGGCGCAGTAAATGTCTTCATACAAGCTGCGGGCATCCGCTTTTTCCTCGCTCAGTGTCGTTACGACAAAGCGGGGATTTTCTCCCTTGGACAAATATTCCGCTTTGCCCACAACGCGCCTGGACCGGCTCCAGCTATTGCGGGTCTGGTAGTGAAAGTCTTTGAATACCCGTGCGGCTTTTTCTGTCTGCTCATGCTCTTGTTTCGCCTGTTCCATCTCCTCTTCTAGCAGTGTCTTCAAGCGAGAGTTTTTCGCCAATCCCAAGACATAGTCCACGCGGTTTTCTTCGTGCTCGCACCAAGTCATAATCTCGTCGCGACAAAAACCACTGTCTCCACGCACAACGATGCGAACATCCGGCCATGATTGGCGAATGCGTCGGACAATGCGTTCCAGTTCTTCTTTTGTTCCGGCGGCACCATCCTGATCCGCCGTACGCAAGCGGGCGCACAACAGCTGTTCCCCACAAAAAATATACAGCGGCAAATAGCAGTAGCTTCGATAATAGCCATGATAAAAACGCCCCTGCTGAGTACCGTGGATTAGATCATCTGTAGCGTCTACATCCAAGACGATCTCTTCTGGAACTTCACTGAATGACTTCTGAAAGAAATCAATCAAAAGCTCGTCCATAGCGTCACTATTGGCGACAATCTTCTTGTAGCGCGATGAACTTGAGCCCGTCGCAGGTGTCAGTTCAAGACGGTTGAGAGTGCTTTTCCCGGCTCCCATTTTTCCATTGGACTTACCACTTAAAACACTGAGCAAGGCATCATGGCGCAAAACATCATGGTCGTTGAGGTCTTCGTAGCCTAATGCCAGCGCCATGATGCGCTGGCTAATCAAGGATTCGAGGCTGTGGGTAATCATCTCTGGATTGCGATAGTCCGTGAAGCATTGACTCAAACGACGCAATATGCCGGTGCGTTTTTCGACCTCTCGAAGAAGGATGCCACCGCCATCGGAACTGATCTTGATGCCATCGAATTGACCAATAATTTCACGCCGACCAAAGCTATGAAACTCAAGTTGCTCTGTGTTACACTCTGTTTTCATAAGGCTGTTCCTTTCGCGCTATGTAAGTGATTGGTCTCACTACATTTATGCCACGAAATACAGCCTTATTCTATTTATTGGTGAGAAATTCGGGCTAGGCGGACTCCGGCGTATTTTCCGTAGGGCATACGAGTTTCGTAGAGATCAATCAATGC